>NZ_QWFA01000009.1 GCF_003501885.1 Streptomyces globisporus | reverse complement strand
TCTGGAGGTTGACCCGGCCCTTGTCCAGGTTGCTCCCGCCGGCGCCCGCCGCGGGCTCCGGCAAGATCAACCTGGACAAGGGCCGGGTCAACCTCCAGAAGAACCAGACCGTGTCCCTCGTGAAGGGCGGCGCACCGCTGCTCTCGCGGGTCCGGATGGGCCTGGGCTGGGAGCCCGCGTTCCGCGGCAAGGACATCGACCTGGACGCGTCGGTGATCGCCTACGGCCCCAACCGCAACCACCTGGACAGCTGCTACTTCGGCAAGCTGACCATCCTGAACGGGGCGATCAAGCACTCCGGCGACAACCTCACCGGTGAGGGCGCGGGCGACGACGAGACGATCGTCGTGGACCTGGGCCGGATCCCCGCCGATGCGACGGGCCTGGTCTTCACGGTGAACTCGTTCACCGGCCAGAAGTTCAACGAGGTCGCCAAGGCCTACTGCCGGCTGATCGACGACGCCTCCGGCGAGGAGCTGGTCCGCTTCGACCTCACCGGCGCCGAGCCGCAGACCGGGGTGATGATGGCCAAGCTCATCAAGCAGTTCACCGGTGAGTGGGAGATGACCGCGATGGGCGAGTTCGTGAAGTCTCGCACCGTGCGCGGCATGGTGAAGCCCGCCGCAAAGGCGCTCTAGACGCATCCGGGGCACCTGAACCGGCGCGGTTCAGGTGCCCCGGATCCGGAGTGAGGTGGGCGTTTCAGAGCTTGGTCAGCTTGGAGTAGGGGCTCAGGATCCTTCCCTGTCGCCCCGAGAAGTCGATGAGGACCGCGTCGTTGTCGCCCTCGACAGCAAGAATTCTGCCGAGTCCGAACTGGTCGTGCGACACCCTGTCGCCCACATCGAAGCTTTCGACCGGTGGGGCCTCCTGGGCCGGGCGGTTGAAGGGACTGGACGGCAGGTGACGCCGGGAACCGGCTGACTGTTTCATCAAGTCGAGTATGCGCCCTGTGAAGGCCCGACGCCATGCCCGTCTGCCGCTCGACGCCCAGACGTACCGCATTCGTGACCCGCGCCGACCGGGGCCGGTCAGCGCTTTCCCCAGGCTCCAGCGGCAGAATCACGCGGATCGGGGCACCGGAAAAGCACCCCGAACGTGTGGCGTTTCGACCACGGACATCCGCTTGGCAGGAGCAGCGCTCAGCAGCTTCGCAGGGGCAGCGCCGGCGGCCCGAGCGCCCCGGGACCGATCTCCCCTCAGTGCCCCGCGCGCGACCGGGCCTTGAACGCCGCCTTGCGGGCGTCCTTGGCGGCCTTCTTGTCGCTGTGCAGGCGGCCCATGGCCTCCAGCACATCGGCGGTGGCCGGGTGGTCGACGCGCCAGACCTCGTCGAAGAAGCCGCTGTGCTGGGCGGAGAGGCCCTCGATCAGGCCCTGGAGCTCGTCCAGCTCGCCGTCCGCGTCCAGGTGGGCGGCGATGGTGTCGATGGCCAGCCAGAAGATCATGTCCTCCGGCGGGGCGGGAACGTCGGCGGCGCCGCGCTCCGCGAGCCAGACGCGGGCCAGGCCGCCCAGTTCCTGGTCGTCGAGCACCGCGCGTACGGCGGGTTCCCCCTCGGGGCCGGCCAGGGCGAGGGCCTGCTGGCAGTGGAGGCGGCGCAGCGGTCCGCCCTCGTCCGCGCCGCGCGCGGCGGCCAGCAGCTCGGCCGCCGCCGACACCGCGCCGTCGGCGTACCCCGCGAGCCAGAGCTTGACCTCGGCGCGGGCGGCGGACTCGGGGTAGTGGGCGATGCCGTCGAGGAGGGCGTCGGCGCCCTTGTCCGCGAGGTCGCCGACGGCGGGGGCGTCCACCCCGGCCTCCAGCATCCGGGCCCGGACGCCGTACAGCCCGAGGGGGGTGAGCTTGACCATGCCGTAGCGGGTGACGTCGTCCTCGTCGCCCCCGACGGTGTCGACCGGCGCCTCGCCCTCCTCGACCATCAGCGCCTCGTCGACCGGCCGGTACTCGACGATCCCGATGGGTTCGAGGAGCCGGAACTGGTCGTCGAGGCGCATCATCGCCTCCGAGACCTGCTCCAGGATGTCGTCGGTGGGCTCCCCCATGTCGTCGGGGACGATCATCGACGCGGCGAGGGCGGGCAGCGGGACCGGTCCTTCACCCGCGCCGTTGTCCGCGAGGGTGAGGAGGTAGAGGTTGCCGAGAACTCCGTCGAGGAATTCGGCCTCGGCATCCGGGTCCCAGTCCAGGGCGTCGAAGTCGATCGAGCCGTCCTCGCCGACCAGGTCCGCGAAGTCGTCCAGGACGGGTGCGGTGGCGTCGGCGTGCACGGCGTCCAGGCCGTCGAGCCAGATGGACAGGACGTCCTGCGGGGAGCCGCCGGTGAGCAGGGCCAGGTTCTCGCCCGCGGAGACGGTCCCCTCGGCGCCCTCCTCCTCGGGGTCGGTGACGTCGAGGAGGCCGGTGTCCACGGCGAGCCGCCAGGCCTCGCTGGCGTACGCGGCACCGTCCTCGTCGGCCGCGAGCCCGAGGTGCTCGGCGGCCGCGGGCAGTTGCGCCTCGACGAGTTCGCCGCCCGCGCCGACCCGGGTGTCGGGACCTGCCCACCGGGCGAGCCTGACGGCCCGGACGAACAGCGGAGCGGCGAGCGCGTCCCGTGCCAGTTCGGCCTCGGAGTTGAGCCGCACCGGCGGCAGGGAGGGGCGCTCTGCGGACATCGGGGGTTCTCCTCGGTGCGTGCTCGGGGGCATACGGAGTGCGTACGCGGTTCAGCCGCCCAAGCCTAGACGCATTTCGCCGCATGCCGCCCACGGCTTCGGCCGCTTGCCCTCCCCTCAGGCGCCCCCGCCCGGCTCCATGCTGAGCGCGGGCGTGTAGCGGTGCACACCGCCGCCGGTCATGCCCGGGTACTTCTGGACGCGTTCCCAGAGCGGGGACGGGGATCCGATGCCCTCACCTGGTGCGGCGAGAGCCGCGATGTGGTGCTCGGCGCTCTCCCACTCGGCGTAGTTGAGGACCCGGGTGCCGTCGGTGCCGACATGGAAGTGCGCGGCGATGCCGCCGGAGGGCAGGCTCTCCTCCTGGCCGAGCGCCTCGAACACGCTGTCCACCCAGTCGCGTTGGCGCGCCGGGTCGGGGCCGTCGAACTCGACGTCGACGATGACGACGCAGCCGGTGTCCCGGGTGTCGCCCTCGGCCCGCGGCCCGGAGCGGTACAGCTCGTACGTGTGCAGCGCGAGGCGTTCGATGCCGGGGACGGCCGCGTCGATCTCGGCGTTGCGGGCGTCACGCCCCTCCCGTACGAAGTCCTGGAAGGCCTGTTCGCCGGTCCACTGCGAGTAGTGCAGCAGGGTCGCGCCGTCCTCTCCGGCGTGAACGCTGTAGGAGAGCAGCCCCGGATGCGGCCATTCCCGGCTCCCCCAGACCTCCCGGATCGCGTCGACGGCCTCCTGCTGCCGCTGCGGTGTCCCGACGTTCCAGGTGCTGGCCTTGGCGATCCCGGCATCGGACCGGGCCGGGTCGGGGCGGTCGGTGAAGTGCGTGGTCATGACGGTGTTCCCCTCTCGCGCGCACCGCTCGGTGCGCGTGAGCACCACGTTCACACCTCGACCTCGGTTGAGGTCAAGGCCGTTCCCGCGCCCCCGGCATCAGCCGCCGAGTTCCGTCCGCCAGGCCGTCGTGTTGAGTTCGTCCATCAGCCGGATGTCGTGGCCCTCCAGCGGGAAGACCCTCACCGGGAGGCCTGGGGCGGCGGAGATGGCCAGGGCGTCACCCTCGATGAGGTCGCCGCCCTCGGGTGTGGAGACCCAGGCGAGGATCGACTTCACGGTGAGGCCGGGGTCGAGGAGGAGCTTCTTGGGGCCGGGGTCGTTGCCGAAGTACGAGCCGTCCTTGTTGACCTTGACGGGGAGCGGGTTGCCGTCCTCACCGAGGGCCTGGACCCAGGGGTAGCCGTCGACGGCGTAGGGCTTGCGGCCGCAGTTGGTGAGGGTGAGCACGACGGCCCGGTGCATCATTCCGGTCTCCACCGGGCCCATGTCCACCACGACCCCGGAGGAGGGGCACGTCCCGGGCGGGGCGGAGGTCGGGCCGGTCTGCGCGGGGGCGCCGTAGGCGGGCGCGTCGGCCCCCGGCGCGGGGATCGGGGGCAGCGTCTCGGCGCGGACGATGCCGGGCCCGGACGCGGAGGCGGACGGGACGGGGTCCTGCCGTTCGCCCTCTCCGGCCGGGACGAGGAAGCCGGAGCAGCCGGTCAGTGCCGTCAGCGTGGCCGTCAGCAGGGCCACCCGGACCCGTCTCCGTACCCGTACGCGCTCGTTCATGTCGCCCACCCCTCGCCGCGGCCGGTCGTCCGCCCGCTCGATCTTGTCAGAGGAACGGCGGCGGGCGCCGCACTCTTCAGCATCGCTTGCCGTTCACCACAAGGAGATCTAAGTGGACCTTTACGGTTCCGGGCGCCGAGACTTCCCCCATGACCGCCACCGCACCGCGCCCCTTCGGCCGCGCACTCTGCGCCATGATCACGCCCTTCACCGCCGCCGGGGCCCTGGATGTGGACGCCGCCCGCGCGCACGCCGCGCGTCTGGTGGCCGAGGGATGCGACGGGATCGTCCTCAGCGGCACCACCGGCGAGTCCCCCACCACGACGGACGCCGAGAAGTCCGCCCTGCTGCGCACCGTCCGGGCCGAGGTCGGCGACGGGGTGCCGCTGCTCTCCGGCGTCGGGGGCCCGGACACCGCGACCACCCTGCGCCTGGCCCGGCAGGCCGAGGAGGCGGGCGCGGACGGGCTGCTGGTGGTGAGCCCGTACTACAGCCGCCCGCCGCAGGCCGCCGTCGAGGCGTACTTCCTGCGGGTGGCCGAGTCCACCGGTCTGCCGCTGATGCTGTACGACATCCCCGGCCGCACCGGCGTCCGGATCGAGCCGGAGACCCTGCTGCGGCTGGCGGAGCACCCGCGGGTGGTGGCGGTGAAGGACTGCTCGTGCGACCTGCTCGGCGCGACGAAGGTGCTGGCCCGTACCTCGCCGGCGTACTACTCGGGCAGCGAGGAGCTGAACCTTCCGCTGTACGCGGTGGGCGGCGCGGGCTACGTCAGTACGGTCGCGAACGTGGCCCCGCGTCAGATGCGGGCACCGCTGGACGCGTTCGACGCGGGCCGCACCGACGAGGCGGCCCGCCTCAACGGGCTCACGGCCCGGCTCGTCGAGCTGATGATGGCGAGCGGGCTGCCGGGGACCGTCACGGCGAAGGCGCTCCTGGACGCCGGCCCGGTCCGGGAACCGCTGCAGCCCGCCGGGCGCGAGGCGGCCGACGGGCTGCGGAAGGCGTACGAGGAGCTCCTCGCGGCCTGAATCAGGCGAGACGGGTCAGTTGTGGGCGTGCAGGACCTCGTTCAGGCCGCCCCAGACCGCGTTGTTCGGGCGGGCCTCGACGGTGCCGGTGACCGAGTTGCGGCGGAAGAGGATGTTCGAGGCACCGGACAGCTCGCGGGCCTTGACGACCTGACCGTCCGGCAGCGTGACGCGCGTACCGGCGGTGACGTACAGACCGGCCTCGACGACGCACTCGTCGCCGAGCGCGATGCCGACGCCCGCCTCCGCGCCGACCAGGCAGCGCTCACCGATGATGATGCGCTCCTTGCCGCCGCCGGAGAGGGTGCCCATGGTGGACGCGCCGCCGCCGATGTCGGAGCCGTCGCCGACGACGACGCCCGCGGAGATCCGGCCCTCGACCATGGAGGTGCCGAGGGTGCCCGCGTTGAAGTTGACGAAGCCCTCGTGCATGACGGTGGTCCCGGCGGCGAGGTGCGCGCCGAGCCGGACGCGGTCGGCGTCGGCGATGCGGACACCCTGGGGGGCGACGTAGTCCGTCATGCGCGGGAACTTGTCGACCGAGGTGACCTGGAGGTGCAGGCCCTCGGCGCGGGCGTTGAGCCGCACGCGCTCCAGGTCGTCGACGGCGACCGGGCCGAGCGAGGTCCAGGCGACGTTGGCGAGCAGCCCGAAGAGGCCGTCGAGGTTCTGACCGTGCGGCTGGACGAGCCGGTGCGAGAGCAGGTGCAGGCGCAGGTAGGCGTCGTGCGCGTCGAGCGGCTTGTCGTCGAGCGAGGAGATGACCGTGGACACGGCGACGATTTCGACGCCGCGCCGGGCGTCCACACCGATCGCCTTGGCGGCGCCCTCGCCGAGCCGGCCCGCGGCCTCGTCCGGGGTGAGCCGCTGCGTACCGGCCGGGCCGGGGTCGGAGGTCAGCTCGGGGGCGGGAAACCAGGTGTCGAGGACGGTGCCGTCACCGGCGACGGTGGCGAGGCCGGCGGCGACGGCGCCGGTGGTGCGGGCAGAACCCTGGGAAGTCGTGTCGGTCATGAACAGCAACCTAACCGGCCGGGGCCCGCTCGGGCGAACCGGTCTCAGCGTGCGGCCCCTTTCCCTCCACCCGTGCCCGCTCCCCTGGCCCGGGCAGCCGCCGCGCCGCCAGCACCGCTGCCCCGGCGGCCGCCGCGAGCAGGGCGGACAGCGGCCAGAGGAGAGCGGGGGCCGCCGCGTACAGAGCGGCACCGAGTGGCGGGGCGAGCACCTGCCCACTGATCGACGCACCGGCGTACAGGCTCTGGAAACGGCCCTGGGCGTGGCCCGGCGCCTGGTCCGCGACGTAGGCGGTGGCCGGGGTCTTGTAGAGGATCTCGCCGAGGGTCAGGGAGAGCATCATGGTGACGGTGAAGAGGACGCCCGCGCCGGGGATCAGGACGGCGTAGCCGACTCCGACGAGCAGGAGTCCGGCACCGACGAGGCCGAGCGGGGTGCGGCGGCGCAGGGCGTGGGCCGCGGGCAGTTCGAGGCAGAGGATGACGCCGCCGTTGATGGCGAGCAGCCAGCCGTAGAGCTGGGTGGTGTGCCCGTGGTCGGCGAGGAAGACCGGCAGGGTCGAGTACTGCTGCCGGTAGACGACGTCGACGACCACGATCGCGGCGAGCAGCACCAGGACGGCGGGCCGGGCCCGCAGTTCGCGCCAGAGGCCCGGCGCGTCCGGGTCGTGGGAGCGCACGGCCTGGGCGCTGCCGCGGGCGGGCAGGATCCGGCCGGCGTAGAGCGCGAAGAGCAGGGTGCCGAGGCCGTCGGCGACGAAGAGCCAGTCGTACGAGAAGCGGGTGGCGACCAGCGCGCCGAGCGGCGGGCCGATGGCGAAGCCGCCGTTGGCGGCGAACCGGAAGAGGGCGAAGCTCTGGCGGCGGCTTCCGCCCTCGGGTACGGAGACCGCGACGAGGGCGGCGTTGGCGGCGCGGACGACGCCCGCCGCGTACTGGGCGACCGGGAGCACCGCGTACAGGGCGGCGACCGGCAGGAGGGGCAGGACGACGAGGGCCGCGCCGCTCGCGCAGGCGCCGGTCAGCAGGGCGCGGCGGTGGCCGAAGCGGTCGCCGAACCAGCCACCGGTGAAGTTCCCCGCGACCAGGCCGATGCCACCGACGCCGCTGATCACTCCCGCCTGGGTGACGCTCAGACCGCGCGGCCCGACGAGGTACACGAAGAGATAGACGAAGGTGAAGCTGACGACGGCGTTGAGGAACGCCCCGAGCGCCAGCAGCCGTACCGTCCTCGGCACCCCGCGCACCATGCCCATCCCCCGCCCCCTCCGTACGACTCCTGACGGCTCCCGCACACCACAGTGAGTTCCTTATGGGAACGGACTATGGCAGCATGATTCCATCGGGGTCAACCGAAAAGGACCCCGAGCGGGGCGGGGCGGACGGCGGCCACCACCGGAGGAACGACATGCCTCAGCGCACCAGCCTTGCCGACGCCGACTGCTCGATCGCCCAGGCGCTCGACGTCGTGGGCGACTGGTGGACGCTGCTGATCGTGCGGGACACCGCGCGCGGAGTACACCGGTTCGACGCGCTCCAGCAGGAGTTGGGCGTCTCGCGCAAGGTGTTGACCGAGCGGCTGCGCCTGCTGGTCGACGCCGGCGTGCTGACGCGGGAGCCGTACCAGGACCGCCCGGCCCGGTACGAGTACCGCCTCACCCCGCGCGGCCGGGCCCTGCTGCCCGTGCTGATCGCGCTCCAGGACTGGGGCGACACGTGGGTACTGGGGGAAGGGGAGACGATGGCGACGACGACGGAGGCCTCGCGGGAGGCGGCCCGGGTGCGGGCACTCAAAGGGACGCGGCTGCCGGAGCTGCTGCTGCCGGGGAACGACGGCCGGCTCCGCGACCCGGTCGCCGACACCCCGTACACCGTCCTGTACTGCTTCCCGAGCGCCTACGCCACCCGCGACGCCTATCCGCCGGGCTGGGCGGGGATCCCGGGGGCGAGCGGCTGCACCCTCGAATCGTGCGCGTACCGCGACCAGTTGGCCGAGTTCACGGCGGCGGGCACGACGGTGCACGGCGTGTCCGTGCAGCGCCCGGACGAGCAGCGCGCGTTCGCGGAGAAGGAGGGGCTGCGCTTCCCGCTGCTCTCGGACGCGGACCTGGCCCTGACGGCGGCGCTGCGGTTGCCGACGTTCCGAGCGGCGGGCGTGAGCAGGCTCAAGCGGCTGACGCTGGTGGTGGACCGGGAGCGAACGATCCGCGAGGTGCTGTACCCGATCACGGACATCGAGGCGAGCGTGCGGGAGGCGCTGGAAGCGGTGCGCCGCGGGGAGGGCTGACCGAGGGCCTCACTCCAGGTCAGGCGTCGCCGCCCGCAGAGTGGATCCGGGCCGGTCCGGGGAGGGCGGGACCGCGGCTCAGGCCGCGCCGCCCGCGACGATCCGCTCCAGCATCACGCGGGTGTACGACGCGTCGAACGTGCCCCCGGCCAGCAGGACCTGGAGGCAGAGGCCGTCCATCAGCGCGACGAGGGCCCGCGCGGTCTCCGGATCGGTGCGCCGGGACAGCAGCCCGACGGCCTCCTCGGTCCACTCGGCGGCCACGGGACGCAGCGCGGGGCGGCGCAGGGCCGCGAGATACAGCTCGTACTCCAGCTCGATCGCTCCGCGTTCGCCCGCGAACCACCGGTCGAGCAGCCGGGTCAGCTCCTCCGCGAGGTCCGCCTCCGGCGCCCCCCGTTCGTCGAATCCCTCCTCGGTGAAGAGGCCGCTGGAGCGCAGCGCCTGGACGAAGTTCTCGTTGCAGCGGCGCAGGGCGGCGACGAGGAGTTCGTCGAGCGAGGCGAAGTGGTAGGTGGTCGAGCCGAGCGGCACATCGGCCTCGGCGGCCACGGTGCGATGACTGAGCCCGGCTATCCCGTCGGCGGCGATCACGGTCAGCGCCGCGTCGACGATACGCGTCCGCCGCTCGGGGTCGTACCGCCGGGCCATCAGTGGGCCCCTCCCAGGTTGAGGACGACGACTCCGGCGACGATCAGGACGATGCCCGTGATCTTGACCAGGCTGCTGGACTCCCCGAGGAACAGAATCCCGATGAGGGCGACGGCCGCGGTGCCGACGCCGGCCCAGATGGCGTACGCGGTGCCCACGGAGAGGGTCTTGAGGGTCTGGGCGAGCAGGGTGAAGGCGATCAGGTAGCCCACCACGGTGCCGATCGAGGGCCAGAGCCGGGTGAAGCCCTCGCTGTACTTCATGGCCGTCGTCCCGGCCACCTCCGCCGCGATGGCGCCGGCGAGCAGTCCGTATGCGTATCCCATGTGTACGACTGTACCCAACGTTGCGTACGGCCGTACATATCATCGGCCCGCGCCGGGGGCGCTACGGTGTGCCGACCGAACACACGGCCCGGCACCCGGGCCGACGACATGACGGAGAAGCAGTGGCGCAGGATGCAGGGTGGGGCGGCGGCCCGTACGGGGGCGCACCTCACGGTGGGGGGCCCTTCCACGGGGGCGCGCAGGGACCGGGCGGCGGCTGGCGGGGCGGATGGGCCGCACCGCCCAAGCCGGGGGTGATACCCCTGGCGCCGCTGAGGGTCTCGGACATGCTCAGCGGCGCCTTCACGACGCTCGGCCGGTACTGGAAGCCGCTGATCGGCATGGCGCTGACGCTGTTCGGCGCGGCGACGCTCGTGATGATCGTCGCGCTGGTGGTGGCCGCCTCCGCCGTCGCGAGCCAGTGGGACGAACTGACGTCCGACTCCCCGGGGTCACCGACCTCGGCACAACTGGTCCCGCTGGGCGTGGCGTTCGGTGTGCTGATGGTCATCGGCATGATCGTCTACCTGCTGGCGTCGGCCATGATGCAGGCGGCGGCCCCCGTCGTCCTCCAGGAAGCCGTCCTGGGTCGCCCGATCCGCTTCGGGGAGGTCTGGAAGCGGGCGTGGTCGCGGGTCTGGTCGATCATCGGCGCGGTGTTCCTGACCGGGCTGATCATGCTCGTCCCGATGGTGCCCCTCATGGCCGCCTTCGCCGGGCTGGCGGTCTACACGGCCTCGCTCGGCGACGAGGACGGTGCGATGCCGTTCGCGTTGATCGGCGCCCTCGTCGGGCTGCTCATCGCTCCGGTGGCGATGTGGCTGTGGGTGCGGTTCTCCCTGGCCCCGACCATTGTGGTCTTCGAGAACCAGCGCCCGGTGGCGGCCCTGCGACGCTCGGCCCAGCTCGTACGCGGCACGTGGTGGCGGGTCTTCGGCATCACGCTGCTCGGCTTCGGTCTCGCGGCCACGATCGGCTTCATGATCCAGATGCCGTTCCAGATGAGCGGCATGCTGCCCGGCCTGTTCGACCCCGCGGAGAGTGGTGCCGACCCGAGCGACGGGGCGATCATCGCCATGCTCGCCAGTGTGATGCTGCTGTCGCTCCTCAGCCAGATGATCTCCCAGCTCATCACGATGGTCCTCCCGCCGCTGGTGACCGGCCTGCTCTACGTCGACCTCCGCATGCGTACGGAGAACCTGGGCCCGGTCCTGGCCGAGGCGGCGGGATCGACGCTGCCCGAGCAGTACGGCCCGCCGCCGCCCGCCCACGTCTGACGCGGTGCCCGGGGCGGGCTCAGTCCAGCAGGGTCCGCTTGGGGCGCAGCACACAGAACTCGTTGCCCTCGGGGTCGGCCATCACCACGAAGGTGGCGTCCGGCCCCTGCCCGACGTCCGCCCGCCGGGCGCCGAGATCAAGGATCCGCGTCACCTCGGCGTCCTGGTCGTCCGGGGTCAGATCGATGTGCAGCCGGTTCTTGGCGGTCTTCCCCTCCGGCACGGGGACGAAGCACATGCCCGGCAGCGCGGCCGGGTGCGCGCCGATGATGATCTCCTCCTCGTGGTCGAAGACCACCTGCCAGTCCAGCACCGCACTCCAGAAGCGGGCCATGCGCGGCAGGTCGTGGGAGTCGACGGTGATCTGGTACAGGGAAACGGCCATGCCCGCCAGTGTGACTGGCGGGCATGGCCGTTCTTCGCTCTTGCGCGAGCGTGTCAGACGTTGAACCCCAGCGCGCGGAGCTGCTCGCGTCCGTCGTCGGTGATCTTGTCCGGGCCCCACGGCGGCATCCAGACCCAGTTGATCCGGAGCTCGTTGACGATGCCGTCCGTGGCGGACTTCGCCTGGTCCTCGATGACGTCGGTCAGCGGGCAGGCCGCAGACGTCAGGGTCATGTCGAGGGTGGCGATGTTGGCGTCGTCGACGTGGATGCCGTAGATCAGGCCCAGGTTGACGACGTCGATGCCCAGCTCGGGGTCGACGACGTCGTACAGCGCCTCGCGGACCTCCTCCTCGGAGGCCGGCTTCATGGTCGCGGTCTCGTTGTCGCTCATGCGGTCTTCCCTTCGGACAGCGCCTTGGCCGTCGCGTCCTTCCACGCCATCCAGCTCAGCAGCGCGCACTTGACCCGGGCGGGGTACTTGGAGACGCCGGCGAACGCGACGGCGTCCTCCAGCACCTCCTCCATCGCGTCGTCCGGCTCCAGCTGGCCCTTGGACTGCATCAGCTCCAGGAAGGCATCCTGGATCTTCTGCGCCTGGGACAGCTCCTTGCCGACGAGCAGCTCGTTCAGCACGGAGGCGGAGGCCTGGCTGATGGAGCAGCCCTGGCCCTCGTAGCTCACGTCGGCGATGGTCTCGCCGTCGTACTTCACGCGGAGCGTGATCTCGTCGCCGCACGTCGGGTTGACGTGGTGCACCTCGGCGTCGCCCTCCCGCAGGCCACGCCCGTGGGGGTGCTTGTAGTGGTCCAGGATCACTTCCTGGTACATGGAATCAAGCTTCACCGTTACGCCCTCAGCCGAAGAAGTTCCGTACGTGCTCCAGGCCGTCCACCAGGGCGTCGACCTCGGCGGGCGTGGAGTACAGATAGAACGACGCTCGCGTCGTCGCGGGAATTCCGTACCGCAGGCAGACCGGGCGGGCGCAGTGGTGCCCGACCCGGACGGCGACGCCCTGCTCGTCGAGGACCTGGCCCACGTCGTGCGGGTGGATGTCGCCGAGCGTGAAGGAGATCGCCGCACCGCGGTCCTCGGCCGTCGTCGGACCGATGATCCGCAGGTCGGGGACTTCCAGGAGGCGCTTCAGCGCGTACTCCGTGATCGCCTTCTCGTGCTGGTGGATCCGCTCCATGCCGATCGAGGTGAGGTAGTCCACGGCCGCGCCGAGGCCGACGGCCTGGGCGATCGGGGGCGTACCGGCCTCGAACTTGTGCGGAGCGGGGGCGTACGTCGACGAGTGCATCGACACGGTCTCGATCATCTCGCCGCCGCCGAGGAACGGAGGCAGGTCCTCCAGGAGCTCCTGCCGTCCCCACAGCACGCCGATGCCGGTCGGGCCGACCATCTTGTGGCCGGTGAAGGCCACGAAGTCCGCCTGGAGCGCCTGCACGTCGAGCACCATGTGCGGGGCCGCCTGCGAGGCGTCGATGCAGACCAGCGCGCCGACCTGCTGGGCGCGGCGGATGATCTGCTCGACCGGGTTGACCGTGCCCAGGATGTTGGAGACCAGCGTGAAGGAGACGATCTTCGTCTTCTCGGTGATGATCTCGTCGATGTTGGACAGGTCGAGCCGGCCGTCGTCGGTGATGCCGAACCACTTCAGCTTCGCGCCGGTGCGCTGCGCGAGCAGCTGCCACGGCACGATGTTGGAGTGGTGCTCCATCTCCGTGGTGACGATCTCCGTGTCGCGGTCCACCCGATAGGGCTCGTCCGCCCAGCCGAGCATGTTCGCCACGAGGTTCAGCGACTCCGAGGCGTTCTTCGTGAAGATCACCTCGTCACGGCTGGGTGCGTTGATGAAGGCGGCGACCTTGTCGCGGGCGCCCTCGTACAGCGCGGTGGCCTCCTCGGCGATCGTGTAGACGCCGCGGTGCACGTTCGCGTTGTGGCGCTCGTAGTACGCGTTCAGCGCGTCGAGGACCTGGCGCGGCTTCTGCGAGGTCGCCGCGGAGTCCAGGTACACGACCTTCTTGCCGTCGTGGACCGTGCGGTCCAGGAGCGGGAAGTCCTTGCGGATCGCCTCGGTGTCGAGGAGGCCGGAGAGCCCCTGTCGGGCGTCAGTCACGCGGAAGCGCCACCCTTCGTGTAGGCCTCGTAGCCCTCGTTCTCCAGCTGGTCGGCCAGCTCGGCACCGCCGGAGGCCGCGATCCGGCCATTGGCGAAGACGTGCACGAAGTCGGGCTGGATGTACTTGAGGATGCGGGTGTAGTGGGTGATCAGCAGGGTGCCGACCTCACCGGTCGCGCGGACCCGGTTGACGCCCTCGGAGACGGTCTTGAGCGCGTCGACGTCCAGGCCGGAGTCGGTCTCGTCCAGGACGGCGATCTTCGGCTTGAGGAGCTCCAGCTGAAGGATCTCGTGGCGCTTCTTCTCACCGCCGGAGAAGCCCTCGTTGACGTTGCGCTCGGCGAAGGCCGGGTCCATCTGGAGCTCGGCCATCGTCTCCTTGACCTCCTTGACCCACGTCCGGAGCTTGGGGGCCTCGCCGCGGATGGCGGTGGCGGAGGTGCGCAGGAAGTTGGAGACCGAGACGCCGGGGATCTCGACCGGGTACTGCATGGCGAGGAACAGGCCGGCGCGGGCCCGCTCGTCGACGGACATCTCCAGGACGTCCTCGCCGTCCAGGGTGACCGTGCCCCCGGTGATCGTGTACTTGGGGTGACCCGCGAGCGAGTACGCGAGGGTGGACTTGCCGGACCCGTTGGGGCCCATGATGGCGTGGGTCTCGCCCTGCTTCACGGTCAGGTCGACGCCCTTGAGGATCTCCTTCGTGGCGTTGTCGGCCTCGACGGTGACGTGCAGGTCGCGGATTTCAAGCGTTGCCATGGGTGACTCAGGACTCCTGGGTGACGGAGACGAGCACATCGTCCCCTTCGATCTTTACGGGGTATACGGGGACGGGGCGCGTCGCGGGAAGGCCGGACGGCTTGCCGGTGCGGAGGTCGAACGCGGATCCGTGCAGCCAGCACTCGATCGCGCAGTCCTCCACCTCGCCCTCCGAGAGGGAGACGTTCGCGTGCGAGCAGATGTCGTTGATCGCGAACACCTCGCCCTCGGTGCGGACGACGGAGACGGGTGTGCCGTCGAGCTCCACCCGCTTGGGGGTGTCGTCCTCCAGCTCACTCAGCGCACAGGCTTTGACGAAGGACATCAGACGGACGCCTTCAGCTCGGCCTCGATCTTCTCGATGAGCCGCTCCTCGACGTCCGGCAGGCCGATCTGCTGGACCAGCTCGGCGAAGAAGCCGCGCACGACCAGGCGGCGGGCCTCCTCGGCCGGGATGCCGCGGGACTGGAGGTAGAAGAGCTGCTCGTCGTCGAAGCGGCCGGTCGCCGAGGCGTGGCCGGCGCCGACGATCTCGCCGGTCTCGATCTCCAGGTTGGGCACGGAGTCGACCCGGGCGCCGTCGGTGAGGACGAGGTTCCGGTTCATCTCGTAGGTGTCGGTGCCCTCGGCCGCGGCCTGGATGAGGACGTCGCCGATCCAGACGGCGTGTGCGCCGTCGCCCTGGAGGGCGCCCTTGTACACCGCGTTGGACTTGCAGTGCGGGGTGTTGTGGTCGACCAGGAGGCGGTGCTCCTGGTGCTGGCCCTTGTCGGTGAAGTACAGACCGAAGAGCTCCGCCTCGCCGCCGGTGGCCGCGTAGGCCACCCGGGGGTGCAGGCGCACGACGTCGCCGCCGAAGGTGACGACGATCGACTTGAAGGAGGCGTCCCGGCCGACCAGCGCGTTGTGCTGGCCGACGTGGACGGCCGTGTCGTCCCAGTCCTGGACGGAGACGACGGTCAGCTTGGCGCCGTCACCGAGGACGTAGTCGACGTTGGCGGCGAGCACCGCGTCACCGGTGTGGTCGATGACGACGACGGCCTCGGCGAAGGCGCCCAGCTCGATGAGCTGGTGGCCGAAGGCGGTACCGCCCTCGCCGTGCACGGCGATCCGGATCGGCTCGGTGAGCACGGCCTCCTTGGCGACCGTGACGACCGAGGCCTGCTCGAAGGAGCTGTACGCCTGGGCGGCGACCCGGTCCACGGGGGTGCCGGCCTTGCCGAGCCGGGAGTCGTCCCGGCCGACGGTCTCGACGGTGACACCCTCGGGGGCCTCGATGGCGACCTTCACGCCACTGCCGGTGGCGACGGCGGTGCCGTCGTGCAGTCCGCGCAGGCGCTCCAGCGGCGTGAAGCGCCACTCCTCCTCACGGCCGTGCGGGACGGGGAAGTCCGCGACGTCGAAGGACGGGGGTGCGCTCATGCGGGTGGCGACGGTCGACTCGGCGGCGACCGCGATGGAGCCGGCGGTGGTGGAGCCCACCGGAGTGTTCTGAGCCTCAGCCATGGCTGTCGTAGTGCTCGCTTTCTCAGTCAAGAAGGGGGTGGTTCGGTGGGACGGGGACGGCCGCGAACGGCCGTCCCGGTGGTCCTCGGGTGCGGACCTAGCCGACCGAACCCTCCATCTGCAGCTCGATCAGCCGGTTGAGCTCCAGGGCGTACTCCATGGGCAGCTCCTTGGCGATCGGCTCGACGAAGCCGCGCACGATCATCGCCATGGCCTCGAACTCGGTGAGTCCGCGGCTCATGAGATAGAAGAGCTGGTCCTCGGAGACCTTGGAGACGGTCGCCTCGTGGCCCATCGACACGTCGTCCTCGCGGACGTCGACGTAGGGGTAGGTGTCCGAGCGGGAGATCGTGTCGACGAGCAGAGCGTCGCAGAGGACGTTGGACTTCGCGCCCGGCGCGCCCTCGCCGATCTCGATCAGTCCGCGGTAGGACGTACGGCCACCGCCTCGCGCCACCGACTTGGAGACGATGTTCGAGGAGGTGTTCGGGGCCATGTGGACCATCTTGGCGCCGGCGTCCTGGTGCTGGCCCTCGCCCGCGAAGGCGATGGACAGGGTCTCGCCCTTGGCGTGCTCGCCCATCAGGTAGACGGCCGGGTACTTCATGGTGACCTTGGAGCCGATGTTGCCGTCGACCCACTCCATGGTCGCGCCCTCGTAGGCCACGGCCCGCTTGGTGACCAGGTTGTAGACGTTGTTCGACCAGTTCTGGATGGTCGTGTAGCGGCAGCGGCCGCCCTTCTTCACGATGATCTCGACCACGGCGCTGTGCAGCGAGTCCGAGGAGTAGATCGGGGCGGTGCAGCCCTCGACGTAGTGGACGTAGGCGTCCTCGTCGACGATGATCAGCGTCCGCTCGAACTGGCCCATGTTCTCCGTGTTGATACGGAAGTAGGCCTGGAGCGGGATGTCCACGTGGACGCCCTTGGGCACGTAGATGAACGAGCCGCCGGACCACACGGCCGTGTTCAGCGAGGCGAACTTGTTGTCGCCGACCGGGATGACGGTGCCGAAGTACTCCTTGAAGAGCTCCGGGTGCTCCTTCAGCGCGGTGTCGGTGTCCAGGAAGATGACGCCCTGCTCCTCCAGGTCCTCGCGGATCTGGTGGTAGACGACCTCGGACTCGTACTGCGCGGCGACACCGGCGACGAGGCGCTGCTTCTCCGCCTCGGGGATGCCGAGCTTGTCGTACGTGTTCTTGATGTCCTCGGGCAGGTCCTCCCAGGAGGCGGCCTGCTTCTCCGTGGAGCGCACGAAGTACTTGATGTTGTCGAAGTCGATGCCCGACAGGTCCGAGCCCCAGCTGGGCATGGGCTTCTTGCCGAAGAGCTTGAGGCCCTTGAGCCGCAGCTTCAGCATCCACTCGGGCTCGTTCTTCTTCTCCGAGATGTCGCGGACGACAGCCTCGGAGAGACCGCGCTTCGCCGCCGCGCCTGCCGCGTCGGAGTCGGCCCAGCCGAATTCGTACGTACCCAGACCCTCGAGCTCAGGGTGGGCAGTCTCCGTGGGGAGCGTCATGCGGGGTTCCTCCCGGCCGTGCTTGCAGATGCTGAATGGGTGGTCTGTGGGGGTGCTGCGTGGCCACTTCGCGGCACGTAGGTCGTGCACACGCCGTCGCCGTGGGCGAGGGTGGCCAGCCGCTGCACATGGGTCCCGAGGAGGCTGGAGAAGAATTCCGTCTCCGCCTCGCACAGCTGTGGGAACTGCTCGGCGACATGCGCCACCGGGCAGTGGTGCTGACACAGCTGTTCGCCCTGCTGCGGGCCCGGCGCGCTTCGCGCCGTAGCAGCGTACCCGTCGGCGGACAGGGCCTTGGCCAGGGCCTCGGTGCGCCCTTCGGGCTCCGCGGCCTCGACCGCCGCGCGGTACGCCTCGCCCATCGCGGCCATCCGGGCGCGGGCGAAGGCGATGACCGCCTCGTCCCCGCCGGACTCGGCGATGAAGCGCAGGGCGTCGGCGGCCAGCTTGTCGTAGGACTGGTCGAAGGCGTCCCGGCCGCAGTCGGTCAGGGCGAACACCTTGGCGGGCCTGCCGCGGGTCCGCGCCCCGTACACCCGCTGTTCACGGGCTTCGACGACATCGTCGGAGACGAGGGCGTCCAGGTGGCGGCGGACGGCGGCCTGGGTGAGGCCGAGACGCCCCGCGAGATCCGCGACGGTGGAGGGACCGTGGTCCAGGATGGAGCGCGCGACCCGGTTGCGCGTCGAGCGCTCACCGGTCGCGAGTTCCTCCTGAGGAGCCCGTCCGTCGTATTTCACAACACCATTGTTGCGTAATTCATTCGGTCCTGACAACCACGGTCCGAAACGATCTACGGTGCGGTTCGTCACTTAGGGTTACCTAATCTGGCCCCGCGGGAAGGCCCCCGCCGACCGCTGCCTAGACTGGTGCGCCATGGAGAACGAGCCCGTCGTACAGGTCACCGGCCTGGTGAAGCGGTACGGCGCGAAGACCGCGGTGAACGGCCTCGATCTGGCCGTCGCGGCCGGCGCGGTGACCGCCGTCCTCGGCCCGAACGGCGCCGGGAAGACCACCACCATCGAGACCTGCGAGGGCTACCGCCGCCCCGACGCGGGCACCGTACGGGTCCTCGGCCTCGACCCGGTCGCCGACGCGGACCGGCTGCGTCCGCGGGTCGGGGTGATGCTCCAGTCCGGCGGCGTGTACTCCGGCGCCCGCGCCGACGAGATGCTCCGGCACATGGCCAGGCTGCACGCCCACCCCCTC
This sequence comes from Streptomyces globisporus, assembly GCF_003501885.1. Classification (GTDB taxonomy): domain Bacteria; phylum Actinomycetota; class Actinomycetes; order Streptomycetales; family Streptomycetaceae; genus Streptomyces; species Streptomyces globisporus_D. The sequence goes on along the minus strand of NZ_QWFA01000009.1, from coordinate 36,668 downwards.
GACGTGGACGCCCTGATCGAGCGCCTCGGCCTCGGCGACTGCGGCCGCACCACCTACCGGCGGCTCTCCGGCGGTCAGCAGCAGCGGCTCTCCCTGGCCCTGGCTGTCGTGGGCCGGCCCGAGCTGGTCTTCCTGGACGAGCCGACCGCCGGCCTCGACCCGCAGGCCCGCCGGTCCACCTGGGACCTGGTCCGCGAGCTGCGCGCCGACGGCGTGTCCGTGGTGCTGACCACCCATTTCATGGACGAGGCCGAAGCGCTCGCCGACGACGTCGCGATCATCGACGCGGGCCGGGTCATCGCCCAGGGCAGCCCGGAGGAGCTCTGCCGGGGCGGCGCGGAGAACACCCTCCGCTTCACCGGCCGCCCGGGACTCGACCTCGGCTCCCTCCTCAAGGCGCTGCCCGACGGCTGCGGAGCCGCCGAGCCGCTGCCGGGGACGTACCGGATCACCGGGAGCGTCGACCCGCAGCTGCTGGCCACCGTGACCTCCTGGTGCGCCCAGCACGGCGTGATGCCCGACGGCATCTCGGTCGAGCGTCACACCCTGGAGGACGTCTTCCTCGAACTGACCGGCAAGGAGCTGCGCGCATGAGCGCCGGTACGTACACCCCGCGCCCCGGCGCCGCCCCGCTCCCCCGGATGATCGCCGCGCAGACCGCGCTGGAGACCCGGATGCTGCTGCGCAACGGCGAGCAGCTGCTGCTGACGGTGATCATCCCGACGCTGCTGCTGGTCCTGTTCAGCGCGGTGGACATCGTCGACACCGGCGCGGGCGCGTCGGTCGACTTCCTCGCCCCGGGCATCCTGGCGCTCGCCGTGATGTCCACCGCCTTCACCGGCCAGGCCATCGCCACCGGCTTCGAACGCCGTTACGGGGTCCTCAAGCGGCTCGGGGCCTCCCCGCTGCCCCGCTGGGCGCTGATGACCGCGAAGACACTGTCGGTGCTGGTCACCGAGGTGCTCCAGATCGTACTGCTGACAGCGATCGCCTTCGCGCTCGGCTGGTCACCCGAGGGCAACCCGCTCTCGGTGCTGCTGCTCCTCGTCCTCGGGACCGCCGCGTTCTCCGGGCTCGGGCTGCTGATGGCCGGGACGCTGAAGGCGGAGGCGACGCTCGCCGCCGCCAATCTGGTCTTCCTGCTGCTGCTGGTCGGCGGCGGGGTCATCGTGCCGCTGGACAAGTTCCCGGACGCGGTGCAGTCGGTGCTGGGTCTGCTGCCCGTCTCGGCGCTCTCGGAGGGGCTGCGGGACGTCCTGCAGCACGGCGCGTCGATGCCGTGGGCCCAGGCCGGGATCCTCGCGGTGTGGGCGGTGCTGGGGCTCGGCGCGGCGGCGAAGTTCTTCCGCTGGGAGTAACACGCGGCGGCAGGGATCTTCCCGGGCAAGCCGCTACGAACCACCCCTCGTGAAAACACGCACAAGCCCCGTCCTACGATGGTCCGCGTGGAAACCCCCATCTCCCTCATCGCCAAGCGCTGGACGCCGTCCACCAAGGTGGTGAAGCGCGCCGCGCTCTCCGCCATCCTGATGAGCGTCTTCATCATCATCACCGGCGGGGCCGTCCGGCTCACCGGTTCGGGGCTCGGCTGCGACACCTGGCCCAAGTGCACCGACGACAGCCTGTTCGCGACGCCCGAGCAGGGGCTGCACGGCGCGATCGAGTTCGGCAACCGGATGCTGGCCTATGTGCTGTCGGCCGCGGTCGGCTGGGCGATCATCGCCGTCAGTTCGATGAAGCCGCGCCGCCGCAAGCTGACCCGGCTGGCCTGGTCGCAGTTCTGGATCGTGCTGGGCAACGCCGTGCTCGGCGGGATCACGGTCTGGGCGGGACTCAACCCGTGGACGGTGGCCGGGCACTTCCTGCTGGCCAACGTGCTCCTGGCGATCGCCGTGATCACCTGGGTGCGGATCGACGAGGGCGACGGCCCGCCGCGGCCCCGGACCCCCCTGCCGGTGCGCCGGCTGTCCTGGGCGATCCTGGCGACCACGGTCGTCCTGATCGTGCTGGGCACCTCGGTGACCGGTTCCGGCAAGCACGCCGGCGACAGCAGCGACGTACCGCGCATGCCGTGGGACTGGTCGGCCGCCGCCCATGTCCACGCCATCGCCGCCTGGGTGGTCTGCGCCCTGGCCATCGCGATGTGGCTGGCCCTGCGGGTGGTCGACGCCCCCGCCGACACCCGTGCCCGCGCCCGTGACCTGCTGCTCGTCCTGCTCGCCCAGGGAGCGATCGGGTACGTGCAGTACTTCAGCGACGTCCCCGAGATCCTGGTCGGCATCCACATGTTCGGCTCGGCCATCCTGTTGATCGCCGTGGTCCGGCTCGTCCTGAGCATGCGCGAGCGCGGCGACGACACGAGCGCCCCGCTGCCCGGCCCGTCCGCCGAGCGGCCGGAGACGGCACCGGCGACGGCCGTCTGAAACAGACACACGTACGGCGGGTGAGGGGCGGCGGGTCGGGGGGCCTGCCGCCCCTCAGCCGTGCGCCCGGCCCTCACCGTTCGCGCAGCCCGTACACCCGGCGTGCGTTGCCCGAGCCGATCATCGTGGCGACCCTGGCCGCGTCCTGCCGGGTCCACGCGCCGTCCTCGACCCAGGCGCCCAGCACCCGCCCCAGCGCCTCGCTGAACTGCCGGGCGCCCACCAGGTGCAGTTCCGGCAGGGCCTGCGCCCCGGTGGAGAACAGCAGCTTGCCGAACGGTGCCGGCTCCATGATCTCCGCGAGCACGGCCGCCGCCCGCGCCCCCGTCCTCGCCGGGACGGCCCCGAGGTCCGCGTAGACGTGCGGGTGACGGCCGGCCAGCGCGGCGGTCTGCCGGTGGTACGGGTAGCCGTGCAGGAGGACGAGGTCGCAGCCGTGCCCCTCGGTGGCGGCGGCGAAGTCGGCGAGGCCGCCCGGGTCCGCGGCGCCGAGGCGCAGTTGCAGCGGCAGCCCGCAGGCCACCGCGGACCAGCGCAGGTGGTCCAGCAGCTCCGGTTCGACGGGCGCCCCGCCGCCCTCCCGGTCCGCCGCGCCCCGGCGGGCGGCCGTGCGCGCCTCCTCCCGCAGGGCCAGCCAGCGCCCGGCCGCGGCCCGCACCCGGACCGGGCCCGGGGGCTCGGGCGCGGCGTACGGGGCGGCGCCGACGGAGGTGAAGGCGACGGCCGAGGAGGCGGCGGTGTGCACGGCCTCGCCGAGGTTGACGAGGAAGGTGTCGACGGTGCCCGAGGTGTCGGCGACGTGCTCGGCGAGGACCTCCAGCCGGACGATCTCCCGGGCGTCGGACCCGGCCGCCGAGGCCATCTCGGCCGGTCCCGTGAGGTCGCCGGGGAGGCCGGTGTCGACGAGGTGGGCGGAGACCCCGGCGGCGCGCAGCAGGCGGCGGGAGGTCTCGACGACGCCCAGTTCGCGCCGCCTGGCCAGATAGTGGGCGGGCGGGCAGTGCGCTTCGAGGCCGAGCAGGGGCGGGCACCAGCGGCGTACGGCGAAGCCGGTCCGGGTGTCGAAGAAGGTGGTGCCGGGGGCGGCCGGGGCGCGGGCGGCGCCGAGCCGGGCCTCGAAGGTGCCGAGGCCCAGCTCGGTGCGGAGCACGCCGTGGCAGTTCTGGTCGACCAGATCGGCCACGGGCACGGGCACGGTGTCGGTCATCCGGGGCTCCCTGGGACGGCGTGGGTACGCACGGCCTAACGGGTGAGCCCCCGGACGGGACACCGTCAGAGGGGGAAGCCTCAGCGGTCGTTGGAGGGGCCGCCGACCTGGATCCCGGCCATCCGGGACCACTCGTACGGGCCGGTGCGGACCTTGAGCGCGAACTCGCCGTCGAACTCGTCGTGCATCGTGATGCCGGACTTCGCGGCCGCGCTCTCGGCCACCGCGTAGGTCGGGGCCACGAGGTCGCCCCAGGCGCCGTCCTGGCCGACCAGGACGATGCGGGCGCCCGCCTGGCCGATGTAGGCGAGCTGTCCCTCCGCGCCGCCGTGCTCCTTGGCGAAGGCGCCGATCTCGCGGGCGAGCTTCGCCGCCCTGCGCCCGTCGCGCGCCGCCTTCCTGGCGTCCGTCCGTGAGGTCTGCTCGGTGTCCGCTGCGTCTGCTGCCGTCTCTGCCATGAACAGGATGCTACCGACGGGTAGATGAACTGGCGACGGGCGGGTCGCGTGGCTTGTGCCACGCGACCCGCCCGTACACCGGAAGCGGGGGTGTCAGCGGAGGAAGGGGTCCACCGCGACGGCGAGGAAGAGGAGCGAGACGTAGGTGATGGACCAGTGGAAGAGCCGCATCTCCTTGAGCTTGGCCCCGGTCACCCCGGCCTTGGCGCGGTTCTGCAGGCCGTGGGCCTCCCAGAGCCAGGCTCCGCCGGCCAGCAGCGCCACCGCGGTGTAGAACCAGCCGGTGTAGCCCAGCGGGGTGAGCAGCAGCGAGACCGCGACCATCACCCAGCTGTAGAGGACGATCTGCTTGGCGACCACCCGGTTGGTGGCGACGACCGGGAGCATCGGGACGCCGACCCGGGCGTAGTCGTCCTTGACCTTCATCGACAGCGGCCAGTAGTGCGGCGGCGTCCAGAAGAAGATGACGGCGAAGAGGATGACGGCGGCCCAGGAGACCGTGTTCGTCACGGCCGACCAGCCGATGAGGACCGGCATGCAGCCCGCGATACCGCCCCAGACGATGTTCTGGGAGGTACGGCGCTTCAGCAGCATCGTGTAGACGACGACGTAGAAGAGCAGCGCGCCCAGCGCGAGGGCGGCCGAGAGCCAGTTGACCAGCAGTCCGAACCAGAGCGTGGAGAACACCGCGAGGCCGATGCCGAAGGCCAGGCATTCGCGGGGGCTGACCATGCCCGTGACCAGCGGGCGCTGGGACGTACGGTCCATCAGCGCGTCGATGTCCCGGTCGATGTACATGTTGAGCGCGTTGGCGCCGCCCGCGGAGAGGTATCCGCCGATGGTGGTCGTGAGGACGAGCCACAGATCGGGCACACCCTGGGCAGCGAGGAACATCACCGGAACGGTGGTGATGAGCAGCAGCTCGATGATCCGTGGCTTGGTAAGCGCCACGAATGCCTTGACGCGGGCCCCGAACGGGCGATGGCCCCCTGGGCTGGGAGTCAAGGCGACCCCTGCGGGTCGGGACTCGACGGCCGTCACGCACACCCCTGACAGAGAAATCCCAGCAAGCTCCGGGCATGGAGGCCCTTGTGAAGACTTGCGCGAACTCGACCACTCTAGACGTTGGGGATACACCGCCCTTCGCGGGGGTGGGGTCGTGTTGAGGGTGACTGTTCGCGGGATGCGCATTCCGCCGGGAGGCGAACTCCACGGGTCGCCCACACCCTGGAAAGTGCACGGAAAGTGCGCCCGGCAACGGGGGTAGGCTCGACAGCGCCCGGTGCGGTAACGGTCACCGGTTTACAACAGTGGAGAGGAGCCCTGACTCAGGGTGAGCATCAAGCCGACCACCACAGACCTCCAGTGGACCGATGTGGACCAGCGGGCCGTGGACACCGCCCGCGTCCTCGCTGCGGACGCCGTACAGAAAGTCGGGAACGGCCACCCGGGCACGGCGATGAGCCTGGCTCCTGCCGCGTACACCCTGTTCCAGAAGGTGATGCGGCACGACCCCGCGGACGCCGAGTGGACCGGTCGCGACCGGTTCGTCCTCTCCGCCGGCCACTCCAGCCTGACGCTCTACATCCAGCTCTACCTGGCCGGCTACGGGCTGGAGCTGGACGACCTGAAGGCCTTCCGCACCTGGGGCTCCAAGACCCCGGGCCACCCGGAGTACGGCCACACCACCGGCGTCGAGACGACGACCGGCCCGCTGGGCCAGGGTGTCGCCAACGCGGTGGGCATGGCGATGGCCGCGCGCTACGAGCGCGGCCTGTTCGACCCCGAGGCGGCCCCCGGCACCTCCCCGTTCGACCACATGGTGTGGGTCGTCGCCGGCGACGGCTGCCTCCAGGAGGGCATCTCGGCCGAGGCGTCCTCGCTGGCCGGGCACCAGAAGCTGGGCAACCTGGTCCTGCTCTGGGACGACAACCACATCTCCATCGAGGGCGACACGGAGACCGCGGTCTCCGAGGACACCATCAAGCGGTACGAGGCGTACGGCTGGCACGTCCAGCGGGTCGACCAGCTGCCCAACGGCGACCTGGACCCGGCGGGTCTGTACGCGGCGCTGCAGGCGGCCAAGGCCGAGACCGAGCGCCCCTCGTTCATCGCGGCCCGCTCGATCATCGCCTGGCCCGCCCCGAACGCGCAGAACACCGAGGCCGCGCACGGCTCGGCGCTCGGCGACGACGAGGTCGCGGCGACCAAGCGGGTCCTCGGCTTCGACCCGGAGCAGACCTTCGAGGTCTCCGACGAGGTCATCGGCCACACCCGCGAGGCCCTGGACCGCGGCCGCGAGGCCCGTGCCGAGTGGGACAAGTCGTTCGCCGCGTGGCGCACGGCCAACCCGGAGCGCGCCGCCTCCTTCGACCGGATCGCCGCGGGCGAGCTGCCCGAGGGCTGGGAGGAGAAGCTCCCCGTCTTCGAGCCCGGCAAGGGTCTGGCCACCCGGGCCGCCTCCGGCAAGGTGCTCCAGGCACTCGGCGAGATCGTGCCCGAGCTGTGGGGCGGCTCCGCCGACCTGGCGGGCTCGAACAACACGACGATCGACAAGACGTCGTCGTTCCTCCCGGCGGGCAACCCGCTGCCGGAGGCCGACCCGTACGGCCGGACGATCCACTTCGGCATCCGCGAGCACGCGATGGCCGCCGCGATGAACGGCATCGCGCTGCACGGCAACACCCGCATCTACGGCGGCACCTTCCTGGTGTTCTCCGACTACATGCGCAACGCGGTGCGGCTCTCCGCGCTGATGCACCTGCCGGTGACGTACGTGTGGACACACGACTCGATCGGTCTCGGCGAGGACGGCCCGACCCACCAGCCGGTCGAGCACCTGGCCTCGCTGCGCGCCATCCCGGGCCTGAACATCGTGCGCCCGGCCGACGCCAACGAGACCGCCATCGCCTGGCGCGAGATCCTGCGCCGCTACACCAAGGTGTTCGGCAAGGGCACCCCGCACGGTCTGGCGCTGACCCGCCAGGGCGTGCCGACGTACGAGGCGAACGAGGACGCGGCCAAGGGCGGTTACGTCCTCTTCGAGGCCGAGGGTGGCGAGCCGCAGGTGCTGCTCATCGCGACCGGTTCCGAGGTGCACGTGGCCGTCGAGGCGCGCGAGCAGCTCCAGGCGGCCGGTGTGCCGACCCGGGTGGTCTCGATGCCGTCGGTCGAGTGGTTCGAGGAGCAGGACCAGGCGTACAAGGACAGCGTGCTGCCGCCGTCGGTGAAGGCGCGCGTCGCCGTCGAGGCGGGCATCGGCCTGACCTGGTACCGGTACGTGGGCGACGCGGGCCGGATCGTCTCGCTGGAGCACTTCGGTGCCTCCGCCGACGCGAAGGTGCTGTTCCGCGAGTTCGGCTTCACGCCCGAGCACGTGGCCGCCGCCGCGCGGGAATCTCTCGAAGCCGCAGCACGCTGACGCCGGTAGATACGACTAGTAGGAGATGCAACTCATGACAGACGCACTCAAGCGCCTCTCCGACGAGGGCGTGGCGATCTGGCTCGACGACCTGTCGCGCAAGCGGATCACGTCCGGCAACCTGGCCGAGCTGATCGACCAGAGCCACGTCGTCGGCGTCACCACCAACCCGTCGATCTTCCAGAAGGCGATCTCCTCGGGCGACGGTTACGAGCAGCAGCTCACCGACCTCGCCGCCCGCAAGGTCACCGTCGAGGAAGCCCTGCGCATGATCACGACGGCGGACGTCCGCGACGCCGCCGACATCCTGCGCCCGGTCTTCGACGCCACGGACGGCCAGGACGGCCGGGTCTCCATCGAGGTGGACCCGCGCCTGGCCCACAACACCCTGGCCACCGTCGCCGAGGCCAAGCAGCTGGCCTGGCTGGTCGACCGGCCGAACACGCTCATCAAGATCCCGGCCACCAAGGCGGGCCTCCCGGCGATCACCGAGACGATCGGCCGGGGCATCAGCGTCAACGTGACGCTGATCTTCTCGCTGGAGCGCTACCGCGCGGTCATGGACGCCTACCTGGCGGGCCTGGAGAAGGCGAAGGCGGCGGGCCTGGACCTCTCCAAGATCCACTCGGTGGCGTCGTTCTTCGTGTCCCGCGTGGACACCGAGATCGACAAGCGTCTGGACGCGATCGGCTCCGACGAGGCGAAGGCCGCCAAGGGCAAGTCCGCCCTGGCCAACGCACGGCTGGCCTACGAGGCGTACGAGGAGGTCTTCTCCTCCGACCGCTGGGCGGCCCTGGACAAGGCGCAGGCCAACAAGCAGCGTCCGCTGTGGGCCTCGACCGGTGTCAAGGACCCGTCGCTGAAGGACACGCTGTACGTCGACGACCTGGTGGCGCCGAACACGGTGAACACCATGCCGGAGGCGACGCTGGAAGCCGTGGCCGACCACGGCGAGATCACCGGCAACACCGTCGCCGGCGGCTACGACCAGGCGCGCGCGGACCTGGACGCCATCAAGAAGCTCGGCATCTCCTACGACGACGTCGTACAGGTGCTGGAGGACGAGGGCGTCGAGAAGTTCGAGGCGTCCTGGAACGACCTGCTCAAGTCGACCGAGGCGGAGCTTTCGCGCCTCGCCCCCTCGGAGGGCTGACCACTTTGTCTGCTGTTCCCGGAGCCAACCCGCTCCGTGACGCACAGGACCGACGGCTCCCGCGTATCGCAGGGCCGTCGGGCCTGGTCATCTTTGGCGTCACGGGCGATTTGTCCCGTAAAAAGCTGATGCCTGCCGTCTACGACCTGGCCAATCGCGGCCTGCTGCCGCCGGGCTTCTCGCTCATCGGCTTCGCGCGCCGCGACTGGGAGGACGAGGACTTCGCGCAGGTCGTCCACGACGCCGTCAAGGAGCACGCCCGTACGCCGTTCCGCGAGGAGGTCTGGCAGCAGCTCATCCAGGGGATGCGCTTCGTCCAGGGCAACTTCGACGACGACGAGGCGTTCGAGACCCTCAAGGCGACCATCGAGGAGCTCGACAAGGCGCAGGGGACGGGCGGCAACTTCGCCTTCTACCTCTCCGTGCCGCCGAAGTTCTTCCCCAAGGTCGTCCAGCAACTGAAGAAGCACGGCCTGGCCGACCAGAAGGAGGGCTCCTGGCGGCGTGCCGTCATCGAGAAGCCGTTCGGTCACGACCTGGCCAGCGCGCAGGAGCTCAACCAGCTCGTGCACGACGTCTTCCCGCCCAACGAGGTCTTCCGGATCGACCACTACCTGGGGAAGGAGACGGTCCAGAACATCCTGGCGCTGCGGTTCGCCAACACGATGTGGGAGCCGATCTGGAACCGGTCCTACGTCGACCACGTGCAGATCACGATGGCCGAGGACATCGGCATCGGCGGCCGGGCCGGCTACTACGACGGCATCGGCGCCGCCCGTGACGTCATCCAGAACCACCTGCTCCAGCTGCTGGCGCTGACCGCGATGGAGGAGCCCGGCTCCTTCCACCCGAAGGCCCTGGTCGCCGAGAAGCTCAAGGTGCTCACCGCCGTGGAGCTGCCCGAGGACCTCGGGCAGCACACCGTGCGCGCCCAGTACGAGCACGCCTGGCAGGGCGGCCAGGAGGTCCTCGGCTACTGCGAGGAGGACGGCATCGACCCCAAGTCGACGACCGACACCTACGCGGCGATCAAGCTGACGATCAACAACCGCCGCTGGGCGGGCGTGCCGTTCTACCTCCGCACCGGAAAGCGGCTCGGCCGCCGGGTCACGGAGATCGCGGTCGTCTTCAAGCGCGCCCCCTACCTGCCCTTCGAGTCGAGCGCGACCGAGGAGCTGGGCGGCAACGCCCTGGTCATCCGGGTCCAGCCGGACGAGGGCGTCACCGTGCGCTTCGGCTCCAAGGTGCCCGGTACCTCGATGGAGGTCCGGGACGTCACGATGGACTTCGCGTACGGCGAGTCGTTCACGGAGTCCAGCCCGGAGGCGTACGAGCGGCTCCTCCTGGACGTCCTGCTCGGCGACGCCAACCTCTTCCCCCGCCACCAGGAGGTCGAACTCTCCTGGACCATCCTCGACCCGATCGAGGAGTACTGGGAGAAGCACGGCAAGCCCGCGAAGTACGCGGCCGGCACCTGGGGTCCGGCCGAGGCCGACGAGATGCTCGCACGTGACGGACGGAGCTGGAGGCGGCCATGAAGATCGATCTCACGGAAACCACGTCCAGCAAGATCAACCAGGCGCTGGTATCGGCCCGCCGGGCGATCGGCACCCCCGCCATCGGCATGGTGCTCACGCTGGTCATCGTCACCGACGAGGAGAACGCGTACGACGCGCTCAAGTCGGCCGGTGACGCCTCGCGCGAGCACCCCTCGCGGATCATCGCGGTGATCAAGCGGATCAGCCGCTCGCCGCGGGCCCGGCGCGACGCCCGGCTCGACGCCGAGGTCCGGGTCGGTTCCGACGCGGGCACCGGCGAGACCGTCGTCCTGCGCCTCCACGGCGAACTGGCCAACCACGCCCAGTCGGTGGTCCTGCCGCTGCTGCTGCCGGACGCCCCGGTCGTGGTGTGGTGGCCCGAGGACGCCCCCGCCGACCCGGCGAACGACCCGCTCGGGGCGCTGGCCCAGCGCCGGATCACCGACACCTACTCCGCCGAGCGTCCGCTCGACGAGCTGGCGGTGCGGGCCGCGACGTACAGCCCCGGCGACACCGATCTGGCCTGGACCCGGATCACGCCGTGGCGCTCCATGCTGGCCGCCGCGCTGGACCAGCAGCCGGCCGAGGTCATCGGCGCGACCGTCGAGGGCGAGAGCGACAACCCGAGCTGCGAGCTGCTGGCCATGTGGCTCGCGGACCGGCTCGGCGTCCCGGTGGAGCGCACGCTCTCCCAGGGCCCCGGTCTCACCGCGGTCCGGATGGAGACGAAGAACGGCGTCATCGTCCTGGACCGGGCCGACGGTTCGCTGGCCACGCTCTCCATGCAGAACCAGCCCGACCGCGCGGTGGCGCTCAAGCGCCGGGACACCGCCGAGCTGCTGGCGGAGGAGCTGCGCCGGCTCGACCCGGACAACACCTACGCCTCGGCGGTGAAGTTCGGCGTCGACAAGCTGCACTCGGGCGGCGAGGTCACGGCCAAGCCGGCCGAGAGCGCCGCGGAGAAGGCGGACAAGGCCGCCGGGGCCAAGGCCCCCGCCGCGAAGAAGGCCCCGGCCAAGAAGGCGGCGTCGAAGTGACGCCTCCCCAACTGGTCGTCCACCGCGACAAGGAGCTGATGGCCCAGGCCGCGGCGGCCCGGCTGATCACGAAGATCGTGGACGCCCAGGCGTCCCGGGGCCACGCCTCGGTGGTGCTGACCGGCGGGCGCAACGGCAACGGCCTGCTGGCCGCCCTCGCCGCCGCGCCCGCCCGGGACGCGGTCGACTGGTCGCGCCTGGACCTGTGGTGGGGCGACGAGCGGTTCCTGCCCGAGGGCGACCCGGAGCGCAATGTCACCCAGGCCCGGGAGGCGCTGCTCGACGCGGTGCCGCTGGACCCGGCCCGGGTGCACGCGATGCCCGCGTCCGACGGCCCTTACGGCGACGACGCGGACGCCGCGGCGGCCGGTTACGCCGACGAACTGGCCGCCGCCGCGGGTCCCGAGGACCACGGCCCGGTGCCCACGTTCGACGTGCTGATGCTGGGCGTCGGCCCGGACACGCATGTGGCCTCGCTCTTCCCGGAGCTGCCCGCGGTACGGGAGACCGAGCGCACCGTCGTCGGTGTGCACGGGGCGCCCAAGCCGCCGCCGGTCCGGGTCTCGCTGACGCTGCCGGCGATCCGTGCGGCGCGCGAGGTGTGGCTGCTCGCGGCGGGCGAGGACAAGGCGGAAGCGGCGGCCATCGCGCTCTCCGGGGCCGGGGAGATCCAGGCCCCGGCGGCGGGCGCGTACGGCCGCAGCCGCACGCTGTGGCTGCTGGACGCGGCGGCGGCCTCGCAGCTGCCGCGCGCTCTCTACCCTCCGGCCTCCGCCTGAGCGCCGGCGCATGACGAAGGCCCGGCCCGCTTTTCCCGAGCGGTCCGGGCCTTCGTCATGAAAAGCTCGGCCCCATGGTGCATATCGGAACCGTGGTGATGGGCGCGACCGACGTGAGCAGGGCCGCCGCCTTCTGGAAGGCCGCGCTCACGTACACCGAGCGTGAGCCGGGGACGGACGACTGGGTGGTGCTGGTCCCGGTGGAAGGGCCCGGTGTCGGCGTGGCGCTGGGGCGCTCCGCCTCCCCCGTCCAGGAGGTCCCCCGGGTCCACCTGGACCTCTACTCCGACGAGCAGGAGGCCGAGGTGGAGCGGCTGATGGGCCTGGGCGCCGAGCGGGTCGCGTGGGAGCTCTATCCGCCGGACCCGGACTTCGTGGTGCTCGCCGACCCGGAGGGCAACCGCTTCTGCGTCATCGACACGACGCACGGCGGCTGACCGCTCCCCCGCAGGGCTTCAGGGCTTCACGCCATCGCGCGAGGGCTTCCAGGCGTCTCGGCTCCCGCCGGGCGGCTGTCGTACGGGCGAGGTCGAGGGCCGTGCCGGCGCGGGCGCAGATGTAGTCGATGTCCCGGCGGGTGGCGGCGTCGAGGTCGGGGAGGAGTTCCCGGAAGCGCCGCCTGGTGCCCCTCAGGTAGATCCCGATGCGTCGAGTTCCTCGCGTCGGCGGACCGTGAAGGTGCGGACGGCAGCGGTCAGGACAGGCCGGGCACGGTGCCGAACACCCGCGAGTTTTCCGGCCGTTCTACGGGCGGGGGCGCCCGGGTTCCCCGGCGCGTTCCAGGAAGGGCTCCAGCAGCCCCGGGACCGCCTCGGCGGCGAAGGTCAGGCCCTCGGACGCGTCGGTGTCGTACGCCGTGTACGCGCCGCCTCCGGCGGCCGTGGTGGCCGTGACGCTCAACAGGCCCGCCCGGCGTTGGAACACCGACTGCTTGACCGTCCAGCCGATCACCCCGGCTCGTTCCAGGGCCGCCGTGGAGCGGCGGACCGTACCGGAGCGGGTGATCAGATACCGGCCGGAGAGCGCGTGCCCGAGGCCCCGGTACGCGTCCAGGGCGAGCACCACCGCCACGGGGACGGCCACCACGGCGCAGCCGAGCGCGATCCACAGCAGCACGGGCGTGAGCAGCGCCCCGAGGAGGGCCAGGACCAGGACCGGGCCGAGGGCCGCGGCGAGCGACCAGCGCAGTCGGCGGCCCCGGGCGGCGCGGGGGTGCGGGGTGAGCGGCGCGCCGGTCGGGGTGTCCGCCTCGCGCAGGACGTCGGCGGCGACGGTGTCGGCCCGGTTCCGGGGTGCGACCGGGAGCAGGGTGTTGTGGTCGGCGTTCCTGGCCTCGTGATCCTTGGCCAGGCCGGTGGTGATGGCGTCGAGGCGGGCCGCGCCGAGCAGCCGGACGCCCAGCGGCTCGACCAGGTCGACACCGCGCAGCCGGGCCTCCTCGACGGAGATCGACCGGGAGGTGAACAGCCCGCGCCGGACCCGCAGCGTGCCGCCCGGTTCGCGCTCCAGGCGGTAGTTCCACCACATCTCGATCCAGAGGCCGAGCGCCCCGACGACGCCCGCGACCAGGGCGGCCAGGACCAGGGCGATGATCGTCCAGAGCAGCGGGGTGTCCCGGAAACGGTCGCCGACCCACTCGATGACCTGGCCCTGCGCCCCGACCCACTCGCTGACCTGCATCACGGCCCCGGCGGCGGCCCCGCCGAGCATGGGGGCGACGAAGGAGACCGGGGCGTAACGGATCCAGCGGGGGTCCAGGACGGCCAGTTCGCCCTCGTGGCGAACGCCGTCGGCCGGTGCGGTGGCGGCGCGGTCCAGGAGGAGGCGGCGCAGCCGTTCGCCCTCGGCGCGGGTGACCGGATCCAGTTCGAGGGTGGACTCGGAGCCCTGTTCGCCGGTGCCGATCCTGACGGTGACCAGGCCGAGGAGCCGGAGCATCGGGTTGGCGGTGAGGTCGACCGTACGGATGCGGTCGCGGGCCAGGGAGCGGCGTTTGACGAGGAGGAGGCCGGTGTGGAGGTCGACCTGCTCCCGGCCGATCCGGTAACGGGTGCGGTGCCAGCGGACCCGGTCGGCGCCCGCCGCGACCCCGATGACCAGGACGGCTCCGGCGAGCACCTGGAGCACGGCGACGGGGAGGCTGAACCAGCGGGTGAGCCCGAGTGTGACGGGGACGGCGGCGCCCGCGACGACCCCCGCCACGACGAGTGCGGTGACCACGACCGTACGGGGGTCGAGGCGGCGCCAGTCGGCGGGCGGGGCGACGGTGCTCATGTGGCGTCGCCGGGGGTGTCGCGGGTGATCCGGGTGAGCCGCTCGGCCAGGTCGGCGGCGACCTCGTGGTCCAGGCCCTCGATGCGGACGGCGCCCTTGGCGGAGGCGGTGGTGACCGTGACGGTGGCGAGCCGGAAGAGCTGCTCCAGTGGGCCCCGTACGGTGTCCACGGTCTGGATCCGGGACATCGGGGCGATCCGCCACTCCTGCCGGAAGAAGCCGGTGAGGACGTACACCGCGTCCTCGGTGACCTCCCAGCGGTGCGTGCGGAACCACCACAGGGGGAAGAGGACGGCGGTCGCGGTGCCCGCCGCGGCCAGGACCGCGGCGGGCAGCAGCAGCCAGAAACGGGCCGGCTCGATCAGCGCGCCCAGCACCGCGAGCGGTACGACGGGCACGGCGGTCATCAGCAGCCACTGGGCCCGCCACCAGCCGACGGCGCGCTCGTTCAGCGTGTTGCGCGGCGGCCGCAGCCGGACCGTCTCCCCCTCCTCCCCCTGTGGCATCGGCTCAGCGCCCGCGCAGGGTGCGGTAGGCGTCGACCAGGGCGGCGGTGGAGCTGTCGAGCTGCCCGGCGTCCGCGCCCCCGTCACCGGTCAGCAGCGGTTCGATCTTCTTGGCGAGGACCTTGCCGAGCTCGACACCCCACTGGTCGAAGGAGTCGATGTTCCAGATGGCGCCCTGGACGAAGACCTTGTGCTCGTACAGCGCGATGAGCTGGCCGAGGACCGAGGGGGTCAGCTTGTCGGCGAGGATCGTCGTCGTGGGGTGGTTGCCCCGGAACGTCTTGTGCGGGACCAGCTCCTCGGGCACGCCTTCGGCCCGGACCTCCTCGGGCGTCTTGCCGAAGGCGAGGGCCTGGGTCTGGGCGAAGAAGTTGGCCATCAGCAGGTCGTGCTGGGCGATGAGGCCGGGCAGCAGGTCGTGGACCGGGGCGGCGAAGCCGATGAAGTCCGCCGGGATCAGCTTGGTGCCCTGGTGGATCAGCTGGTAGTAGGCGTGCTGCCCGTTGGTGCCGGGTGTGCCCCAGACGACCGGGCCGGTCTGCCAGTCGACGCGGTCGCCCTCGCGGTCCACGGACTTGCCGTTGGACTCCATGTCCAGCTGCTGGAGATACGCGGTGAACTTGGACAGGTAGTGGCTGTAGGGCAGCACCGCGTGCGACTGGGCGTCGAAGAAGTTGCCGTACCAGACGCCGAGGAGGCCCAGCAGGAGCGGGGCGTTCTCCTCGGCGGGGGCGGTGCGGAAGTGCTCGTCGACGAGGTGGAAACCCTCCAGCATCTCGCGGAAGCGGTCCGGGCCGATGGCGACCATCAGCGAGAGGCCGATCGCCGAGTCGTAGCTGTAGCGGCCGCCGACCCAGTCCCAGAACTCGAACATGTTCGCCGTGTCGATGCCGAACTCTTCGACCTTCTCGGCGTTGGTCGACAGCGCCACGAAGTGCTTCGCGACGGCGTCCTGACCGGCCCTCAGCTCGGTCAGCAGCCAGTCCCGGGCGGAGGTGGCGTTGGTGATGGTCTCGATCGTCGTGAATGTCTTGGAGGCGATGACGAACAGCGTCTCGGCCGGGTCGAGGTCGCGGACGGCCTCGTGGAGGTCCGCGCCGTCGACGTTCGAGACGAAGCGGAGGGTGAGGTCGCGGTCCGTGAAGGAGCGCAGCACCTCGTAGGCCATGGCGGGGCCGAGGTCGGAGCCGCCGATGCCGATGTTGACGATGTTCTTGACGGGCTTGCCGGTGTGGCCGGTCCACTGCCCGGAGCGGACCTTGTCCGCGAAGTCGGCCATCTTGTCCAGAACGGCGTGCACCGCCGGTACGACGTTCTCGCCGTCGACCTCGATGACGGCCTCGCGCGGGGCGCGCAGCGCGGTGTGCAGGACCGCCCGGTCCTCGGTGGTGTTGATCTTCTCGCCGCGGAACATCGCGTCCCGCAGCTCCGCGACCCCGGTGGCGGCGGCCAGCTCGCGCAGCAGGCGCAGCGTCTCGTCGGTGACCAGGTGCTTGGAGTAGTCGAGGTGGAGGTCGCCGACCCGCAGGGTGTAGGCGGTGCCTCGGTCAGGCTGCCGCGCGAACAGCTCGCGCAGCTGGGGTGCGCCGAGCTCCTCACGGTGCTTGGCGAGGGCCGTCCACTCGGGCGTCTGGTTGAGCTTGGTTCGGCTTGCTGCGTTCATCCGGGATATCAGCCCACTTCTCACTCGTCATCAGCATCCCCGCTGCCCCTCCAACCTAATTGATCGAGGAGGCCGACGGCGTGGAGGAGGAGGGTGGCGCGGGAACGCGATACGGCCGGACACCCGTGGGGTGTCCGGCCGGTGAACGACTGGGGTTTCCGTGGAGCTGTGCGGGGAGGGGATCAGATCTCACCGCGGAGTTTGGCCAGTGCCTCGGCGAGGATCGCCTCGCCGTCCTCGTCGCTGCGCCGCTCGCGCACGTACGCCAGATGCGTCTTGTACGGCTCGGTGCGGGGCGGGTCGGGCGGGCTGTCCTTGTCCTGGCCGGCCGGGAAGCCGCAGCGCGGGCAGTCCCAGGTGTCCGGCACCTGCGCGTCATGGGCGAAGCTCGGCTGCGTCTCGTGCCCGTTCGAGCACCAGAAGGAGATGCGGGCGCGCGGCGCGGACTCGCCGCGCTCGGCCTCCCCCATCGGCCCCGCTCCGACCCGGCTTCCCCGGATCGCGTTGCCACTTGCCACGGTCGTAACTCCCTGCGTGATGGTGCTCGAAGGATGCCTCAGTCTACGTAAGGCCCAACGTGCGTCCAGTGGAAGGAGTTACACCGTTACCGGAATCGCGGAACGGGTCATTCAGTCGAGCTTGATGAGCAGACCGAGGACGACGATGCACGCGAACCAGACCAGACCGACCACCACCGTGATCCGGTCGAGGTTACGCTCGGCGACCGAGGAGCCACCGACGGAGGACTGCATTCCGCCACCGAACATGTCGGACAGGCCGCCGCCCTTGCCCTTGTGCATGAGCACCAGCAGCATCAGCAGCAGGCTGAAGACGATCAGGGCGATCTGGAACGCCAGAATCACGGCTGGTCCCTACTTTCCGGATTTCTCGAATACTGCCTGTACGTACAGCGGGGGCCGGAGGGTGACCACCCCCTTCGGCCCCCGCAAGGGTACGACGGATCGGCGCTACCGCATACTCACTGGTCGCGGAAGCGGACGATCTTGACGAACTCGTCGGCGTCCAGCGCTGCGCCGCCGATGAGGGCGCCGTCCACGTCGGGCTGCGCCATGATGGCGGCGACGTTGCCGGACTTGACGGAGCCGCCGTACTGGATGCGGACGGCGTCGGCCAGCTCCTGCGAGTACAGCTCGGCCAGCCGGCGACGAATCGCGCCGCAGACCTCCTGGGCGTCCTCGGGGGTGGCGACCTCGCCGGTCCCGATGGCCCAGACCGGCTCGTAGGCGATGACGATGGTCTCGGCCTGCTCGGCCGGGATGTCCTTCAGGGCGCCGTCGAGCTGCGCGAGGGTGTAGGAGACCTGGTCACCGGCCTTGCGGATGTCCAGGCCCTCGCCGACGCAGAGGATCGGGGTCAGGCCGTTCTTGAAGGCGGCCTTCACCTTGGCGTTGCAGACCTCGTCGCTCTCGCCGTGGTACTGGCGGCGCTCGCTGTGGCCGACGGCCACGTAGGTGCAGCGCAGCTTGGCGAGCATGGGGCCGGAGATCTCACCGGTGTACGCGCCGGAGTCGTGCGCCGAGATGTCCTGGGCACCGTACTTGATCTTCAGCTTGTCGCCGTCGACCAGGGTCTGCACGGAGCGCAGGTCGGTGAAGGGAGGGAGGACGGCGACCTCGACGTCCTCGTAGTCCTTGTCGGCCAGGGCGAAGGAGAGCTTCTGGACGTGGGCGATGGCCTCAAGGTGGTTGAGGTTCATCTTCCAGTTGCCCGCCATCAGCGGGGTGCGGGTGGTCATGAAAGGTCAGTCCTCCAGTGCGGCGAGCCCGGGAAGCGTCTTGCCCTCGAGGTATTCGAGGCTCGCGCCGCCACCGGTCGAAATATGTCCGAAAGCATTCTCGTCGAAGCCCAGGATGCGGACGGCGGCGGCGGAGTCGCCACCGCCGACGACGCTGAAGGCCGGGGAGTCGACGAGCGCCTGGGCGACCGCGCGGGTGCCGTCGGCGAAGTCGGGGTGCTCGAAGACGCCCATCGGGCCGTTCCAGAAGACGGTGGCCGCGTCGGCGAGCTTCGATGCGTAGAGCTTGTTGGTCTCGGGCCCGTTGTCCAGCCCCATCTGGCCGGCCGGCATGGCGTCGGCGGCGACGGTGGTGGGGTGGGCCGGGGCCTTCGTCTTGAGGTCGGGGAAGGCGGGGGCGACGACGACGTCGATGGGGAGGACGAACTCCACGCCCTTCTCCTCGGCCCGTCGCAGGTACTCCTGCACGGCGGGGATCTGGTCCTCCTGGAGCAGCGAGCTGCCGACCTCGTAGCCCTTGGCCTTGAGGAAGGTGTACGCCATGCCGCCGCCGATGAGGATGCGGTCGGCCCGCTC
This sequence comes from Streptomyces globisporus, assembly GCF_003501885.1. Lineage (GTDB taxonomy): Bacteria > Actinomycetota > Actinomycetes > Streptomycetales > Streptomycetaceae > Streptomyces > Streptomyces globisporus_D. The sequence continues at coordinate 17,877 of NZ_QWFA01000009.1, read as the reverse complement.
CAGCAGGTGGTCGATCACGCCGAGCTTGTCGGAGACCTTGGCGCCGCCGAGGACCACCGCGTACGGGCGCTGGACGTCGGTGGTGAGCTTCTTCAGGACGCCGACCTCGGTGGCGATGAGGTAGCCCGCGTAGTGCGGCAGCCGGGCCGGGAGGTCGAAGACCGAGGCGTGCTTGCGGTGGACGGCACCGAAGCCGTCGCCCACGTATGCGTCGGCGAGCTCGGCCAGCTGGTCGGCGAAGGCGCCGCGCTCGGCGTCGTCCTTGGAGGTCTCGCCGGGGTTGAAGCGGAGGTTCTCGATGACGGCGACCTGGCCGTCGGCGAGGCCGGCGACCGTGGAACGGGCGGACTCGCCGACCGTGTCGGTGGCGAAGGCGACGTCGGCGCCGAGGAGTTCACCCAGGCGGGCGGCGGCGGGCGCCAGCGAGAAGGCCGGGTCCGGGGCGCCCTTGGGGCGGCCGAGGTGCGAGGCGACGACGACACGCGCGCCGGCCTCGGCGAGCTTGGCGACCGTCGGGAGGACGGCGCGGATACGGCCGTCGTCGGTGATCGTGGTGCCGTCGAGCGGCACATTGAGGTCGGCGCGGACGAATACCCGCTTGCCCGCGACCCCTTCGGCGAGAAGTTCGTCGATCGTCTTCATCTGTTCCGTTTACTCCTTGGAAGGACCGATGAGCATGCTAGGCCGTGTCGACAGACTGCCGTCGCCCGGTCTCCGGCCGGGCGACGGCAGTCTGTCGACACGGCCTAGGGGCTCGACCGGCGCGTCGTTGCGCCGGTCGAGCCCCTAGCTCACATCGATGTGCCTGCCGACCCGAGGATCAGAGCTGTTCGCCGACGAAGACCGTGAGGTCGACGAGGCGGTTGGAGTAGCCCCACTCGTTGTCGTACCAGCCGAGGATCTTCACCGAGTTCCCCTCCTGGACCATGGTCAGGGAGGAGTCGAAGGTGCAGGACGACGGGTCGCCGACGATGTCCGAGGAGACGATCGGGTCCTCGGTGTACGTCAGGAAGCCCTTGAGGGCGCCGTCGTCGGAGGCCTTCTTGAACGCGGCGTTGACCTCGTCCTTGGTGACCTCGCGCTGGAGGGTGACGACCAGGTCGGTGGCGGATCCGGTCGGGACCGGGACGCGCATCGCGATGCCGTCGAGCTTGCCCTTGAGCTGCGGGAGGACCAGGGCGGTGGCCTTCGCGGCACCGGTGGTGGTCGGGATGATGTTCTCGGCGGCGGCGCGGGCGCGGCGCAGGTCCGAGTGCGGGAAGTCCAGGATCCGCTGGTCGTTGGTGTACGCGTGGACCGTCGTCATCAGGCCCTTGACGATGCCGAAGTTCTCGTCGAGGACCTTGGCCATCGGCGCCACACAGTTGGTGGTGCAGGAGGCGTTGGAGATGACGTTGTGCTTGGCCGCGTCGTACTGGTCCTGGTTGACGCCCATCACGATGGTGATGTCCTCGTCCTTGGCCGGAGCCGAGATGAGGACCTTCTTGGCGCCGCCCGCGATGTGCTTCTCGGCGTCGGCCTTCTTGGTGAAGATGCCGGTCGACTCGATGACGATGTCGACCCCCAGCTCACCCCAGGGGATGTCGGCCGGGTTGCGCTCGGAGAGCACCTTGATGGTGTGACCATCGACGGTGATGGTGTCGGCGGTGTGGCTGACCTCTGCCTTGAGGCGGCCCAGGATGGTGTCGTACTTCAGCAGGTGTGCCGTGGTCGCAGTGTCACCCAGGTCGTTGACAGCCACGATCTCGATGTCCGCACCCTGCTCGAGCAGCGCGCGGAAGTAGTTGCGACCGATGCGGCCGAAGCCGTTGATGCCTACGCGGATCGTCACGAACCGATCTCCTCGTTAGGTACGCCGGTTTTCGACGCCGGCGAGTTGTATAGGGATGTCCCCGACCGCTTCCGACCCTACCTCTCCGAGGGCCGGGGAGTGACATCGAGAGGACCCCTATGCGCCACCGGAAACGGCCGGAGGCCCGTACTCGCCAGTAGGAGTACGGACCTCCGTTTCGCCTGCCGGGACGTGGGTCCCGGTGGGTTCGGGACCGAGGTCCCGGTGGGGTCGGGACCAACGTCCCACGCCCGCGGCCGAGTCAGCCGACCAGGCCGTCGGCGAGCTCCTCGCTGAGGGTCGCCTCGGTCCCCGGGATGCCCAGGTCCTGGGCCCGCTTGTCGGCCATCGCGAGCAGCCGGCGGATCCGGCCGGCGACCGCGTCCTTGGTCAGCGGCGGGTCGGCGAGCGCGCCCAGCTCCTCCAGGGAGGCCTGCTTGTGCTCCATGCGCAGCCGTCCCGCGGCGGCGAGGTGCTCGGGGACCTCCTCGCCGAGGATCTCCAGCGCGCGCCCCACCCGGGCCCCGGCGGCGACGGCGGCGCGGGCCGAGCGGCGCAGGTTCGCGTCGTCGAAGTTGGCGAGCCGGTTGGCCGTGGCGCGGACCTCGCGCCGCATCCGCCGCTCCTCCCAGGCGAGCACCGCGTCATGGGCGCCGAGCCGGGTCAGCAGGGCGCCGATCGCGTCGCCGTCGCGGACGACGACGCGGTCCACGCCGCGCACCTCGCGGGCCTTGGCGGCGATGGAGAGCCGGCGGGCCGCGCCGACCAGGGCGAGGGCCGCCTCCGGGCCCGGGCAGGTGACCTCCAGGGAGGAGGAGCGGCCGGGCTCGGTGAGCGAGCCGTGGGCGAGGAAGGCGCCACGCCAGGCCGCCTCGGCGTCGCAGGTGGCCCCCGAGACCACCTGCGGGGGCAGCCCGCGAATCGGCCGGCCGCGGCCGTCGACCAGACCGGTCTGGCGGGCCAGCTGGTCGCCGCCCGCCACCACGCGTACGACATAGCGCGAGCCGCGCCGCAATCCGCCGGGGGCCATCACGATCAGCTCCGAGCTGTGCCCGAAGATCTCCAGGATGTCGCGCTTGAGGCGGCGGGCGGCATTGCCTGTGTCCAGCTCCGCCTCGATCACAATGCGGCCGCTCACCAGGTGCAGCCCGCCCGCGAACCGAAGAATCGCCGAGACCTCTGCCTTCCTGCAGCAGGTCCGGGTGACGGGAAGATGAGAGATTTCGTTCTTCACCGCTGGCGTCATCGCCATGGGCCGATCCTTCCATGCATCCGAAAAATACGGTCGTACGCGGCGGCCAACAGCTCCTGATCATGGACCGGAACGCCGTCGGGCGATGCCACCGGCGCCAGCTCGACCGCGGCTCCGAGCCGCTGGGCGGCGTCGGCGAGGGACTCACGGTCGGGCACGGCGGCCTCATCGGCCAGCACCACGTCCAAGGCGAGTTTAGGGGCGTGTCGCCCCAAAACCTCCAAATGACGCTGCGGTGAGAAGCCTTCTGTTTCACCGGGCTGGGGCGCGAGGTTCAGCGAGAGGACCTTGCGGGCCTTCGTGGTGACCAGCGCGTCGAGCAGCTCCGGCACGAGCAGGTGCGGGATCACCGAGGAGAACCAGGAGCCGGGGCCGAGGACCACCCAGTCGGCGTCCAGGACCGCCGCGACGGCCTCCGGGACGGCCGGCGGGTCGGGCGGGACCACGTGCACGGACTGCACCTCGCCGGGCGTGAGCGCCACCGTGGCCTGGCCGCGCACGGTGACGATCGCGTCGGGCAGGTCGGGGTCGTGGCCCTTGACCAGCGCCTGGAGCTCCAGCGGGACGGCCGACATGGGCAGCACCCGGCCGTGCGCACCGAGCAGCTTGCCGACCAGGTCGAGCGCCTGGACGTGGTCGCCGAGCTGCTCCCAGAGGGCGACGATCAGCAGATTGCCGACGGCGTGCTCGTGGAGGTCGCCCTTGGACTCGAACCGGTGCTGGATGACTCGGGACCAGGTGCGGCCCCAGTCGTCGTCGCCGCACAGCGCGGCGAGCGCCTTGCGGAGGTCGCCGGGCGGCAGCACGCCCAGCTCCTCGCGCAGCCGGCCGCTGGAGCCGCCGTCGTCGGCGACGGTGACCACGGCCGTGAGGTCGCCGGTGATCCGGCGCAGCGCCGTCAGGGACGCCGAGAGACCCATGCCGCCGCCGAGCGCGACGACCTTGGGCTGAGCACCGCGCTTGCGGCCCGAGAGCGCCGATGTGGCGCGGCTCAGGCGCCGCATCCGCAGATTGCGTCCGGTCACTCTCGCCCCATGTCGCGGTGCACGAGGACGGTCTCGATGCCTTCGGCGGCGAGGCGGGCGGAGAGCTTCTCGGACATGGCGACGGAGCGGTGCTTGCCGCCGGTGCAGCCCACGGCGATGGTCACGTACCGCTTGCCCTCGCGGCGGTAGCCCGCGGCGATCAGCTGGAGCAGCTCGGTGTACTGGTTGAGGAACTCCTTGGCGCCCGGCTGGTCGAAGACGTAGTCGGACACCTCCTCGTTGACGCCGGTGAAGGGGCGCAGCTCGGGGACCCAGTGCGGGTTGGGGAGGAAGCGGCAGTCGACGACCAGGTCGGCGTCGACGGGCAGGCCGTACTTGTAGCCGAAGGACATCACCGTCGCCCGCAGCTCCGGCTCCGACTCGCCCGCGAACTGGGCGTCCATCTTGGCCCGCAGCTCGTGCACGTTGAGGCTGGAGGTGTCGATGACCAGGTCGGCGTCGCCGCGCAGCTCGCGCAGCAGGTCGCGCTCGGCCGCGATGCCGTCGACGATGCGCCCGTCGCCCTGGAGGGGGTGCGGGCGGCGGACGGACTCGAAGCGGCGCACGAGGGCGTCGTCGGAGGACTCCAGGAAGACGATCCGCCGGGTGACGTGCTTGGCCTCCAGGTCCGCGAGGGATTCGCGGAGGTTGTCGAAGAAGCGCCGGCCGCGTACGTCGACGACGACGGCGATCCGGGCCACGTTGCCCTGGGAGCGGGCGCCGAGCTCGACCATGGTGGGGATCAGCGCGGGCGGCAGGTTGTCGACGACGAACCAGCCGAGGTCCTCCAGACACTTGGCGGCGGTGCTGCGGCCGGCGCCCGACATCCCGGAGATGATCACCAGCTCGGGGATGGCCGCGTCACCCGTCTCGTTCGGGGTGTTCGTACTCACGTCTGCTGCTCCGTCTGCTCGGTGTGCTCGGTCTGCGGTGTGCTGTGCGGTCTCGTGGCTGTTCTCGGTCATGAGCTGCCCCCGTCGTCCTCTTCAATGATCTCTCCTGTGGCCGTGTTCACGGCAGGTGCCGCGGGAGCGGTCGAGGCGAGGGCGGCGGCCACCGATTCCGCCGTCCTTCGCCCTATCCCGGGGACCTCGCAGATCTCGTCGATTGTCGCTTGCCGGAGCTTCTTCACCGAGCCGAAATGCTTGATCAGTGCCTGCTTCCGCGTCTCGCCGAGGCCGGACACGTCGTCGAGGGGGCTGGTGCGGATGCGCTTGGCGCGTTTGGCCCGCTGGTAGGTGATGGCGAAGCGGTGCGCCTCGTCCCGGACGCGCTGGAGGAGGTAGAGGCCCTCGCTGGAGCGGGGCAGGACCACGGGATCGTCGTCGTCGGGGAGCCAGACCTCTTCGAGGCGCTTGGCGAGTCCGCAGACGGCGATGTCGTCGATGCCCAGCTCGTCCAGGGCGCGCTTGGCGGCGGCGACCTGGGGCTGCCCGCCGTCGACGACGACGAGCTGCGGCGGGTAGGCGAACCGCTTGGGGCGGCCGTCGTCCTCCCGGGGCTCTTCACGGGCGTCGGCGGGGGACTCGCCGTCCCCGGCGGCCGGGGCGAGGACGGGGCTGCTCGCGGGGACGGGGCCGGTGGCGGCGGGTCCGTCGGCCGGGGTGTCCGTCGGCTGCTCCTCCCACTCGCCCGTGCGCTCCTTCTCCTGGAGGTAGCGTTTGAAGCGGCGGCCGATCACCTCGTGCATCGAGCGGACGTCGTCCTGGCCCTCGAAGCCCTTGATCTGGAAGCGGCGGTACTCGCTCTTGCGGGCGAGGCCGTCCTCGAAGACCACCATGGAGGCCACCACGTCGTCGCCCTGGAGGTGGGAGATGTCGTAGCACTCGATACGCAGCGGGGCGGTGTCGAGGCCCAGCGCCTCGGCGATCTCCTCCAGGGCGCGGGAGCGGGTGGTCAGGTCGGAGGCGCGCTTGGTCTTGTGCAGCCCGAGGGCCTGCTGGGCGTTGCGCTGGACCGTGGCCATGAGGTCCTTCTTGTCGCCGCGCTGCGGGATGCGCAGGCTGACCTGGGAGCCCCGGCGCTCGGCGAGCCACTGGGAGACCGCTTCGGTGTCCTCGGGCAGGGCGGGGACCAGGACCTCCTTGGGGACGGCGTCGCCGCGCTCCTCCCCGTACAGCTGCTGGAGGGCGTGCTCGACGAGGCCGGAGGTGTCGACCGCCTCGACCTTGTCGGTGACCCAGCCGCGCTGGCCGCGCACCCGGCCGCCGCGTACGTGGAAGATCTGGAGGGCGGCCTCCAGCTCGTCCTCGGCGACGGCGATCAGGTCGGCGTCGGTGGCGTCGGCCAGGACGACGGCGCTCTTCTCCATGGCCCGCTTGAGGGCCTCGGCGTCGTCGCGGAGGCGGGCGGCCCGCTCGTACTCCATCTCCTCGGCCGCCTGCATCATGTCCTTCTCCAGGCGGCGGATGTAGGCGCCGGTGCGCCCGGCCATGAAGTCGCAGAAGTCCTCGGCCAGATCCCGGTGTTCCTCGGGGGTGACCCGTCCGACGCAGGGGGCGGAGCACTTGCCGATGTAGCCCAGCAGACAGGGGCGGCCGGTGCGCGCGGCGTTCTTGAAGACCCCGGCGGAGCAGGTGCGGACGGGGAAGACGCGGAGCATCAGGTCGACCGTCTCGCGGATCGCCCAGGCGTGGCCGTACGGACCGAAGTAGCGCACGCCCTTCTTCTTGGCGCCGCGCATCACCTGGACGCGGGGGAACTCCTCGTTGAGCGTGACCGCGAGATAGGGATAGCTCTTGTCGTCCCGGTACTTGACGTTGAACCGGGGGTCGAACTCCTTGATCCAGGAATACTCCAGCTGGAGCGCCTCGACCTCGGTGGAGACGACCGTCCACTCGACGGATGCGGCGGTGGTGACCATCGTGCGCGTGCGCGGGTGGAGGCCCGCCAGGTCCTGGAAGTAGTTGGCCACGCGCTGGCGCAGGTTCTTGGCCTTCCCGACGTAGATCACCCGGCGGTGCTCGTCGCGGAACTTGTAGACCCCCGGGGAGTCGGGGATCTGTCCCGGCTTGGGGCGGTAGCTGGAGGGGTCTGCCATGTCTCACACCCTACTTGCGGGCAGTGACAGTGCGTCGTCCTCGGGTGGTGCCGCGCTCCGGGGTGCCGTGGGGTGTTCCGCACCCCGGAGCGCGGGCCGGTGGGCCGCTCAGGCGTCCGTGGCCGGGGATCGCCCGGTACGGCTCCGGCGGCGCAGCGCGGCCGCCCCGCACAGGGCCAGGGCGAGCAGCGCCCCGGCCCCGGCGGTGGTGGAGACCGCGGTCAGGGCCGTGTCGGGGCGCTGGGCCGCGCCCGCCGGTGCGGGGCCTCCGGCGCGGTCCCGGGCGGCCTGGTCCGCAGCCGGGCCCGAGTCGGGGCCGGGGGCAGGCGCGGGTCCGGTGGCGGGTCCGCCGGCCGCGTCGGGGCCGTAGCCGCCGGCCTTGCCGGAGCGGGCGTATCCGGAGCCGGGCAGCTTGTCGCCGTACGCCTCCTTCACCCGGGTCCGGTAGGCGTCGAGCGTGGTGCCCTTCGCTCCGACGGCCGTCTTCGCGTCCTGGTCGAGCGGGAGCACCCGGGAGCCGTCGTGGACGTACCAGGCGTCGATCTGCGGTTCGCGGAAGACGGTGCCGCCGGGGAGCGCGCGGGCCCCCCGGGCGACGTAGCGGGCCTCGTCGTCGCCGGTGGCGATGTTCACCACCCGCCAGTCACTGCCGCCCGCCCCGGGGAGGGTCCACAGAGATGCCTTCTGGCCGTCGGAGGAGACGGCGGTGCTGGCGAGGTAGTCCAGGGTGCTCGGGGCTGCCCCGGCCTTCCCGGCGACGAAGGCGGCCGAGAGCGTGCGCACGGGCACGGCCTCGCCCTCGATCCTCGGTGCGCTCGCCTTCCTGCTCACCGCGCCCTCCCGGGCGAAGAACCGGGACAGGGTGTCCAGGGTCGCCGGCTCGGTCGCCGCCTCGTGGGCGGCTTCGAGGGTCGACGCGGTCAGCTTCGGCGGGGCCGCGCGGCCGTCGTCGGCGAGGGCGGGAGCGGCGGCGGTGAACAGGGCGGCACCGGTGAGGGCGGTGGCGACGGCGATGCGCCGAGTGGTGGCCGCGTTACGGGTGGTGGAGTTCATGTCCTCACGCCCCGATCCGGTAGAGCGAATGGGTCCAGGAGAACTCGTTGTTGTTCACGTACCAGGCGTGCGAGGCCCAGTTGTAGCGGTCACTGGAGGGCCAGGGGTCGCCCCAGTAGACCCAGCTGTTGGCGTCGTCGTACCCGTAGATGACGTGCATGTGGCCGCCGCCGGACGACCACTGGATCCGGGTCTCGATGGGGCGCTGGGCGGATATCTCGGCCTGCACGGTCGGGTAGCGCAGCCAGCCGGTGACGTAACTGCCGGGCCTGACGCCGGCCCAGGACAGGCCGGTCTGGACATTGCCCAGGGTGGCCTGCGAGTTGGGGCACTGGGTGTTCTGGTTGCGGTTGAAGGCAGCGTTGCAGAACTGGTTCTGGGAGTAGCCGCGGCCGAACCAGGCGGCGATGGTGTTGCCGCCGGCCGCCCAGCACCAGTTGCTCTGCTGCTGCGCCTGCATGGTGATGTTGAGCCGCTGGGCGGCGGCGACGGAGGAGCCGGTCGTGGCCGGGGGCTGGGCGGCGGTGGCGGTGGCCGCGGGGACGGCGAGGAGGGCGGCGGCCAGAAGGGCGGTGAACGAGAACCTTCCGGACCTCAGGGGCCGTCTGGGGCTGACTTTTCGGTTGCGCATGGCGTTCCTCCCGAAACGGGGGTGGGGATCGGAGGAGCGCGTCCGGACGCTGACGAAGAGCATCCGGCGTTGTCCGGAGCAGGTCAACACGCTTCAATGCGAGGTGACATCACGGTGTGAACGGCACGGCGTCCGTGTGAACGGCACCGCCCCGGTCACCTGCTCCCCCGCATCCCCCGGGGGCCGGTGTCGCCACTCCCCACGTGAACGTTCACCGGAGGCCCGCCCATGCGGCAGACCGAGACCGAACTGGCGCAGGTTCTGCGGACCGGGCCGTTCCATCTGGCGTTGCGCACGGCCCTGTCGGTGCGCGGGCTGCCGCTGCAGCGGGTGCAGCACCATCTGGCGCACCGGGGCGTCAAGCTGGGGGTTACCAGCCTCAGTTACTGGCAGCAGGGGGTTCGCCGCCCTCGGCGGGCCGAGTCGCTGCGGGCCGTGCGTGCGCTGGAGGAGGTGCTCGCGCTGCCGGACGGCTCGCTGCTGCGGCTGCTGCGCGACGGCGACGCCCCGGGCGAGGGCGACCGCCCGGCGGGGCGGTCGTACCGGTCGCTGATGGAGGCGTCGGGCTCGGTGGAGCGGCTCCTCGCGGCGATGGAGTCACCCGTGGACGGCGGGCTGCACACGGTGGGCCACCAGGAGCGGGTACGGATCGGGGCGCGCCGGGAGCTGGCGGGCCGCACCTCCCGCCATGTGGTGCGCGCACACCGGGACGGCGTGGACCGCTATCTCGCGGTGCACCGGGGCGACCCCGGCTGTGACCCGTCGCGGATCGCGGTGCGGGCCCTGGAGAACTGCCGGACTGGCCGGGTCCGCTGGGACGGGGAGGCGGGGGTGCTGGTGGCGGAGCTGCTGTTCGACACCCGGCTGCGGTCCGGCGAGACATATCTCTTCGGGTACGGCTTCGACGACGGTACGGGTGGGGCGAGCGGCGAGTACGTACGCGGCTTCACCTTCGGGGGCGGCCAGTACGTGCTCCAGGTCGGCTTCGACGAGGCGGCGCTCCCGGTGCGGTGCCGCCGGTTCGCCCAGGCGTCGGCGGGGGCGGCGCGCGGGGCCCGCGGGGACCTCACACTGACCGGCCGGCACCGGACCGTGCACCTGGTGGAGGAGGGCGTACGGCCGGGGCTGATCGGGATCGACTGGGACTGGGAGTGAGGGGCCGGGCGGTGGGCGCCCCGGGCCGGTGAGCCGGCGGGCGGCCGTCCGGAGTTCGTGGTTCAGGCGTCGGGGCCCGCGACGAGCTTTCCGCCCTCGGTGGTGAGGGGGACGGCGGGGAGCGGCACGGTGGCCGGGCCCTCGATGACCTCGCCGGTGGTCGTGTCGAAGCGGCTGCCGTGGCAGGGGCAGTGGCCCTCGGTGCCCTCGATCTTGGTCAGGACGCAGCCGCCGTGGGTGCACTGGGCGCTGAACGCCTTGTACTCGCCCTTGGCCGGGCAGCTCACGACGAGGCGCGCTTCCCGGTAGAGCTTGGCGCCGCCGACCGGCACCTCGGAGGCCGCACCGAGGGCGACGGGGGCGGTCGGCGTGGGGTTCTTGGCGTGCCCGAGCTTGGACTCGGTCGAGCAGGCGGCCGCTCCCAGACCGGCGGCACCGGCGAGCGCGGCGCCCTTCAGCACGGTACGGCGGGCGGCGGGCAGGCCGGGCATGCGGACTCCACGGGGTGTCGTTCGGGGCGGATCGCGGTGGATCACCTCGGTCGGGGTCGCCGGAAGGGCGCGGAGCAACGATGGCGGCCGCGTGTGCCGGTGACAGAACCGACGATACCGGCGAGGAACGGGAGCCTTGCGGGCGGGCCGGTCGAGACGGGACGAGGGGGGCCGCTTACGCCGATGGCGGCGGCCCCCCTCGTCCTGCGGGGGCCGCCGCCATCGGTGAGCCCGGGGCTCAGGCCTTGCGGGCCCGGGTCGTCTTCTTGGCGGTGGCAGCCTTCGTGCCGGTCGCCGTGGCCTTCGCCTTGGTGGCCGTGGCCTTCTTGGCGGCTGCCGTCTTCTTTGTGGCTGCCGTCTTCTTCGCCGGGACGGCCTTGCGGGCGGCCGTCTTGCGGGGTGCCCCGCCCGAGGGCACCGCGGCCTCGGCGATCCGGTCCGCGTCCAGGATGCCCTGGAGGAACTTTCCGGTGTGGCTGGCGGGCACCGAGGCGACCTGCTCCGGTGTTCCCTCGGCGACGACCAGTCCACCGCCGTTGCCGCCCTCGGGGCCCATGTCGACCACCCAGTCGGCGGTCTTGATGACATCGAGGTTGTGCTCGATGACGATCACCGAGTTGCCCTTGTCCACCAGGCCCGAAAGCACCGTGATCAGCTTGCTGATGTCCTCGAAGTGCAGACCGGTGGTCGGCTCGTCCAGGACGTAGACCGTGCGGCCGGTGGAGCGCTTCTGGAGCTCGCTCGCCAGCTTGACGCGCTGCGCCTCACCGCCGGAGAGGGTCGGCGCGGACTGGCCGAGCCGGACATAGCCGAGGCCCACGTCGTTGAGGGTGCGCAGATGGCGGGCGATCGCCGGGACGGCCTCGAAGAACTCCAGGCCCTCCTCGATCGGCATGTCCAGCACCTCGGCGATGGACTTGCCCTTGTAGTGGACCTCCAGGGTCTCCCGGTTGTAGCGCGCACCGTGGCAGACCTCGCACGGGACGTACACGTCGGGAAGGAAGTTCATCTCGATCTTGATGGTGCCGTCGCCGGAGCAGTTCTCGCAGCGGCCGCCCTTGACGTTGAAGGAGAAGCGGCCCGGCAGATAGCCGCGCACCTTCGCCTCCATCGTCTCGGCGAACAGCTTGCGGACGTGGTCGAAGACTCCGGTGTACGTCGCCGGGTTGGACCGGGGGGTCCGGCCGATCGGCGACTGGTCGACGTGGACCACCTTGTCGACCAGCTCGTCCCCGTCGACCCGGGTGTGGCGGCCCGGCACCGACTTGGCACCGTTCAGCTCGCGGGCCAGGTGGGTGTAGAGGATGTCGTTGACCAGGGTCGACTTCCCGGACCCGGAGACGCCGGTGACGGCGGTGAGGACGCCGAGCGGGAAGGAGACGTCGATGTCCTGGAGGTTGTTCTCCCGGGCGCCGTGCACGGTGAGGCTGCGGGCCGGGTCGACCGGGCGGCGGATGTCCGGGGTCGGGATGGACCGCTTGCCGGACAGATACTGGCCGGTGATCGAGGCCTTGTTCCCCAGCAGCTCCTTGAGCGAGCCGGAGTGGACGACCTTGCCGCCGTGCTCACCGGCGCCGGGGCCGATGTCCACGACCCAGTCGGCGACCTTGATGGTGTCCTCGTCGTGCTCGACGACGATGAGCGTGTTGCCCATGTCGCGCAGCCGGACCAGGGTCTCGATGAGCCGGTGGTTGTCGCGCTGGTGCAGGCCGATGGACGGCTCGTCCAGGACGTACAGCACGCCGACCAGGCCGGAGCCGATCTGGGTGGCCAGCCGGATGCGCTGGGCCTCGCCACCGGACAGGGTTCCGGCCGCGCGGTTCAGCGACAGATAGTCGAGGCCGACGTCGACGAGGAACTTCAGCCGCTCATTGACCTCCTTGAGCACCCGCTCGGCGATCTTCTTGTCACGGGCGTTCAGTTTGAGGCGGCCGAGGAACTCGGCGCACTCGCTGATCGACATCGCGGCGACCTCGGCGATGGACTTCTCCATCACCGTCACCGCGAGGACGATCGGCTTGAGCCGGGTGCCCTCACAGGTCGGGCAGGGCACCTCGCGCATGTAGCCCTCGAAGCGCTCCCGGCTGGAGTCGCTCTCGGCCTCGGTGTGGCGCCGCTTGACGAACTGCACCGCGCCCTCGAAGGCGGGGGTGGTGTAGGCGCGCTCGCGCCCGTAACGGTTGCGGTAGCGGACCTCGGTCTGGATCTTGTGGCCGAAGAGCAGGGCCTTCCTGGCCCGCTGCGGCAGCCCGGCCCAGGGGATGTCCGTACGGAAGCCGAGGGCCTCGGAGAGCGCGCCGATCAGACGGCCGAAGTACTCCTTGGTGTGGCCGTGGGACCAGGGGTGGATGGCTCCCTCGTCCAGGGACTTCTCCTCGTCCGGGACGATCAGCTCCGGGTCGACCTCCATGCGCGTGCCGATGCCGGTGCAGTCGGGGCAGGCGCCGAAGGGTGAGTTGAAGGAGAAGGAGCGCGGCTCCAGCTCCTCGAAGGAGAGGTCGTCGTACGGGCAGTAGAGGTGCTCGGAATACATCCGCTCGCGCTCGGGGTCGTCCTCGGGGAGGTCGACGAAGTCAAGCACGACCATGCCGCCGGAGAGGCCGAGCGCGGTCTCGACCGAGTCGGTCAGCCGGCGCTTGGCGCTGTCCTTGACGGTGAGGCGGTCGACGACCACCTCGATGGTGTGCTTCTCCTGCTTCTTGAGCGTGGGCGGCTCGGCGAGCTGGATGGTCTCGCCGTCGACCCGGGCGCGGCTGTAGCCCTTGGTCTGGAGGTCGGCGAAGAGGTCGACGAACTCGCCCTTGCGCTCGCGCACCAGCGGCGAGAGGACCTGGAAGCGGCTGCCCTCGGGCAGACCCAGGACCTTGTCGACGATGGCCTGCGGCGACTGGCGGGAGATGGGCCGGTGGCACTCGGGGCAGTGCGGCTTGCCGATCCTGGCGAAGAGCAGCCGGAGGTAGTCGTAGACCTCGGTGATGGTGCCGACCGTCGAGCGCGGGTTGCGCGAGGTCGACTTCTGGTCGATGGAGACGGCCGGGGACAGACCTTCGATGAAGTCGACGTCCGGCTTATCCATCTGGCCGAGGAACTGCCGGGCGTACGAGGAGAGGGACTCCACGTAGCGGCGCTGCCCCTCGGCGAAGATCGTGTCGAACGCGAGGGACGACTTGCCCGACCCGGAGAGCCCGGTGAAGACGATGAGGGAGTCGCGGGGCAGGTCGAGCGAGACGTTCTTCAGGTTGTGCTCGCGCGCGCCACGGACGATGAGACGGTCGGCCACGCCGGTCCGCACCTTTCTAGAGAGAAGCGGGGGAACTGAGCCCCTCTCCCAGGGTATGGGGGGCGCCACAGCGGTGTCAGAGGCTTTCGACTCCGAGCGTATAGCACGCACATTCGATTTACGGCCGCCCTTCCCCTCCTTCACCCGAATGAGTGGCAGGGCTAGGCTCGGCCGCATGATTGATCATGCGCACGACCTGGGAGCTGTACGCGAAGCGACCGAACGGCTGCTCGACGCAGTCGGCAAACTGGACAACGCCGCTGTCGCCGAGCCGTCACGGCTGCCCGGATGGAGTCGGGGCCATGTCCTGACCCACCTGTCACGTAACGCCGACGCGATCGGAAATGTTCTCCGGGGCCTCCCGATGTACGCGAGCAGCGAAACCCGCGACGCCGACATCGCCGACGGCGCCCCCCGCCCGGTCGCCGACCAGCTGGCCGACCTGCGGGAGACCGCGGACGCCCTCCAGGCGGTCTCCGCCGAACCGGCCGACTGGTCCCGTACGGTCGCCCTGCGCAACGGGGTGACGGACTCGGCGGCCCGGGTCCCCTTCCGGCGCTGGGTCGAGGTGGAGCTGCACCACGTCGACCTGGACATCGGCTACGAGCTGGAGGACCTGCCCGCCGAGTTCGTGGAGCGGGAGATCGCCTTTCTCGCCGATCGCTTCCTGGGCAACGAGGCCGTGCCCGCCACCGGGCTGACCGACCTCGACGGCCGCACCTGGAGCACCGGCGGCGGCCCGCCGGGCGATCTGGTGACGGTGCAGGGGCCCGCCGTGGAGCTGCTGGGCTGGCTCTGCGGGCGCCGTGACGGCTCCGCCCTGACCGTGGCCGGAGGCCCGTTGCCCACGCTGCCCCCGCTATAGGCTGAGCCGCATGACGTACAGCGGAGCGGTGAAGGTCGGCGGACCGGCGAGCGTGCACGAACTGACGGACCTGATGATCTCCAAGGTCGCCGTCGGCGCGATGAACAACAACGCGTATCTGCTGCGCTGCCGGGCCACCGGCGAGCAGCTGCTGATCGACGCGGCCGCCGAGCCGGAGACCCTGCTCGCGCTGATCGGTGACGACGGGATCGCCTCCGTCGTCACCACTCACCAGCACGGGGACCACTGGCAGGCACTGGCGCAGGTGGTCGGGGCGACGGGCGCCCGGACGTTCGCGGGCCGCTACGACGCCGAGGGCATCCCGGTGCCGACCGACGTCCTGGTCGAGGACGGCGACACGATCACCGTCGGCCGGGTCGAGCTGACCGCCCGCCATCTGGTCGGCCACACCCCGGGCTCCATCGCCCTGGTCTACGACGACCCGCACGGCGCCCCGCATCTGTTCACCGGGGACTGCCTCTTCCCCGGCGGGGTCGGGAACACGCACCAGGACCCCGAGGCGTTCGCGAGCCTGCTGAACGACGTCGAGACGAAGCTGTTCGACCGGCTGCCCGACGAGACGTGGGTCTACCCGGGCCACGGGCACGACACGACGCTGGGCGCCGAGCGCCCCCAGCTGCCCGAGTGGCGCGCCCGCGGCTGGTAGCCCGCACGCCCCCACCTGCGACGCACCCGCACCTCCCGCGTAGCGCCTTCCACGGGACGCACGCGAAAGCGGCCGGGGTGGACGGCTTCCGCCGTTTCCACCCCGGCCGCTGCCGGTGTGTCCCGGTGCCGCCCGGGGCGGCACCGGGTCAGCTAGCTGAGGGTCTTGCTCTCCTCGTCGGCCGGGCCGGCGGTCTCGGCCTTCGCGGCCACCTCCGCCTTCGCGGCCTCCTCCGCCTCGGCCGCCGCCTGCTTCTTGCTGGCGATGAGACTGGTGATCGTGGTGATCACCAGGACGCCGCAGATGACGGAGAGCGAGAACGGGATGGTGATCTCGGGCGTGTGCACGCCGTTCTCGTGCAGGGCGTGCAGCACCAGCTTGACGCCGATGAAGCCGAGGATCACCGACAGGCCGTAGCTGAGGTGGACCAGCTTCTTCAGCAGACCGCCGATGAGGAAGTACAGCTGGCGCAGGCCCATCAGCGCGAACGCGTTGGCCGTGAAGACGATGTACGGGTCCTGGGTCAGGCCGAAGATCGCCGGGATCGAGTCCAGCGCGAACAGCACGTCGGTCATACCGATGGCGAGCATGACCACCATCAGCGGGGTCAGGATGCGCTTGCCGTTCTTCTGGATGAAGAGCTTCGTGCCGTGGTACTGGTCGGCGACGCCGAAGCGCTGCTCGATCTTCTTGAGGAGACGGTTCTCCTCGAACTCCTCTTCCTCCTCGCCGGCCCGGGCCTCCTGGATGAGCTTCCAGGCGGTGTAGATCAGGAACGCGCCGAAGATGTAGAACACCCAGGAGAAGTTCGCGATCACGGCGGCGCCGGCGGCGATGAAGATCGCGCGGAGCACCAGGGCGATGAGCACACCGATGAGCAGCACGCGCTGCTGCAGGTGCGAGGGCACCGAGAACTTCGCCATGATCAGGACGAAGACGAAGAGGTTGTCGACGCTCAGCGACTTCTCGGTGATGAATCCGGCGAAGAACTCGCCGGAGGCCTGGCTCTCGCCGGCGACCATGAGGCCGAGTCCGAAGAGGATGGCCAGGGCGATCCAGACGACTGTCCAGATCCCGGCTTCCTTGGTCGACACGTCATGGGGCTTGCGCCCGATGAAGAAGTCGACGGCGATGAGGGCCGACAGACCAACGATGGTCAGGGCCCATACGGTCCATGAAACGTCCACTGCGCCTCCGGCAGTTCGCTACGGCTACTGAATCAGCGTCGTCGCTGCCGGAGGTCTCTTCCATCCCTGCACGTGGTGCGCGCCTGGACCGACGCCCCGGGACCGATTGCGGTCCGTATTGACGGGCACGTCGCGTAAGGAGTACTCCCCTCCGTTCCCCGAACAGTACAGGCATCACCAAGGGTAGGTAAAGAAAAGGGTAAAGAAGTCGTCAAATCCGCAGGTCAGAGACTTACGCTCTGTCAGCGGCCGGCGGCTCTGCGGGCCGCTGCCACCGCCGTGAGCACCTGCTCCAGGACCTGGCTGCCCGGCGGAATCGTCAGCGGCTCGTACGTCCAGGCGTGCCCGACCCAGGGGTCGGCAAGGTGGCTGTCGGCGACCGGGGTGATCCGCAGCAGCGAACGCCACAGCGGATCGAGGACCGGCCCGTACGCACTGGCCTCCTCCCGGTCCGCGACCATCAGGAGGTGCACCCCGACCGCGGGGCCCTCGTCGGCGAGGTAACGGAGCTGGGTGACGGCCCGGTCGTCGAAGCCGTGCGGGAAGTCGTTGACCACCAGGAGCTGTTCGCCGGTGTCCAGGTCGGGCGGGAGCGAGTCGGCCGCCCGGGCCCGCACCGCCATCTGCACGAGGTCCACCCGCCGGGTGAGGTGGGCGAGGACCGAGGCCACTCCCCCGGGTCCGGCGGCGGGCGGTCCGGCGAGGACGCCCGCCTCGACCAGCGGTGCCAGCGGACCGGCCGCCGAACCCGCCGGATCGATGACGTGTACCGCGAACTCTCCGGGCGGATAGACCGCGAGCAGCCGCGCCGCGTGCGCGACCGCGGTCTCCATGGCCAGCCGGCGCAGCCGGTCCGTGTCCATCAGGGCGGCCGCCTCGGACGCCGTCCGCCCGCTGTCCACCCACATCCCGCGCTCCAGCGGCAGCCGGACGAGCAGCGGGATGCGCAGGTCGGTTCGCTCGGGCAGATGGAGATCGCCGATGCGCAGGGCCATCGGTATCTCCATGGGGATCCGGTGGGCGTGCCAGACGGGGTTGCCCCAGCCCGCGTACGCCGCCGGGAGCGCGGGCTCGACGACGGCGGCCTCGGCGGCCAGCTGGGCCAGATCGCGGTCGAGGGCCTCTCGGGCCCGGGACGCCAGCTCGTCGCGCTTGGCACGGGCCGCCTCGCGGGCGCGGTCGCCCGCACCGCCGATCCGGTGGCGCGGGTCGGACAGGGCACGGTCGAGCTCCTGGTCCATCCGGGACTCGGCGAAGTCGACGGCGCTGCGGTAGGCGGCGACGGCGCGGGCCAGGTCCTCGAACATGCCCCAGATCTGGTTGTAGAGGCGCTCGTCCATCGACCAGCCGGTGGCGTCGCCCGCGACCGGCTGAGCGGGCTGTCCGGGCTGGGCGGGGGG
>NZ_QWFA01000089.1 GCF_003501885.1 Streptomyces globisporus | reverse complement strand
CCCCAGCACCCGCTCCCGCATCCCCACCAACCCGTTCCCCCCGCTCGGCAACCCCGCATCCGCCGCGGCCGCGTCCGACGGGCCGTTCTCCACCTGCATCGCGACCTCGGCCTCCCGATGCGCGAGCCGCACCCACGTCTTCGCGCCCGCCGCATGCTTGTGCACGTTCGTCAGCGCCTCCTGCACCACCCGGTATGCCGTCTGCTCCACCTCCGGCGGATACGGCCGCAGCTCGCCGTGGACCGTCAGCTCCACCACCATCCCCGCCTGCCGCGACTGCGCCACCAGCGCCTCCAGCTCGTGGAGCCGGGGCCCGTCCTCCGTCGCGGCGGAGGCGGCGGCCGCCACGGCCGCCTGCCGTACCGACGCCAGCGGAACCCCGCCCGCCGCGGCCGGCGCGGTCAGCGCCTCCCCCGTACGCAGCACCCCGAGCATCTCGCGCAGCTCCGTCAGCGCCTGCCGGCCCATGTCCCCGACCAGCGCCGCGTTGCGCACCGCCTTCGCCGGATCCTTCGGTGCGACGGCCTGGAGGGCGGCCGCGTGCACCACCATCAGGCTCACCCGGTGGGCGACCACGTCGTGCATCTCCCGGGCGATCCGGGTCCGCTCCTCCGTACGCGCCCACTCGGCACGCTCCTCGGCCCGGTCCGCGAGCAGCGACAGCTCCCGCTCCAGCGAATCGGCCCGCTCCCGCAGGCTCTCCATCAGACGGCGCCTGGCCCCTATGTAGAGGCCGAGGAGCACGGACGGGGCCGTGAGCCCCACGGCCATGAAGACGGACATCAGGGGCACGTACCAGTCCCCCGGACCGAAGTCCGCCTGCTCGGCCACGGTCTGCCGCAGCCGTACGTACGTGACGATGAACGTCCCCACCAGCGCCATCCCCGCCAGCACGACGGTGATCCGGCGCGGCACCTCGGACGCCGCCAGCGTGTACAGGCCGACCAGGGCCATCAGGAAGCCCATCTCGGCGGGCGTCATCGCGATCGTCAGCAGCACCACGACGATCGGCCACCGCCGGCGCACCAGCAGCACCGAACCCGCGAGAATCCCGAACACCACGCCCACCGGCACCGGAATCCCGGTGTTCCGGGCGAACTCCACCCCCTCCAGGCCACACTCCAGCGCCGATACCAGCGCCAGTCCCACGTCCAGGGCGACACTCCGTCGCCGCTCCCACCACCAGTAGCCGCGGGTGGTCGATCCCGCCGCCTCCCGGTCTGCCCCCGTTGCGGTCATGGCATCCAGCCTACGGGCGGACGCATCTCAATTTCGGGTGACCGGCGACAGCACGTTCCGCGGTCGAACAGAAGCGCCGGACAGGAGCGCCGCGCTCCGTCTCCCTTCTGTCGTCGCGTAGAAGGCACTTGGTACGGCATAGTGTTGGGTGCCGATCCGGTGAACCGATCCCATGTCCGGTTTAGCCGGGATTGATCCCCCATGGTGTAATCAGGCAGCACTGCGGTTTTTGGTACCGTCTGTTCAGGTTCGAATCCTGATGGGGGAGCTTCGACTCGCGGGCCCCGACCACACCGGTCGGGGCCCGCCCCCGTTTCCCGTGGAAACACCCCCGGTATCCTGCGGATGACCACCACCCGAAGCCGAAGGGCACATCCGTGAGCGCAACCAGCCCGGCAGCCGTCGTCGTCCTCGCAGCGGGTGAGGGCACCCGTATGAAGTCGAAGACTCCCAAGGTTCTGCACGAGATCTCCGGGCGCTCGCTCGTCGGACATGTCGTCGCCGCCGCCCGCGAGCTGGACCCCCAGCACCTCGTCGTGGTCGTCGGCCACGCCAGTGAGCAGGTCACCGCGCATCTGAACGCCGGCGACGCCCCCGTGCGCACCGCCTTCCAGGCCGAGCAGAACGGCACCGGGCACGCCGTCCGCATGGGGCTCGAAGAGCTCGGCGGGGCCGTCGACGGAACCGTGATCGTCGTGTGCGGCGACACCCCGCTGCTCTCCGGCGAGACGCTCGGCGCGCTCGCCGCCACCCACTCCGCCGACGCCAACGCGGTGACCGTCCTGACCGCCGAGGTCCCGGACTCCACCGGCTACGGGCGCATCGTGCGCGACCCCGCCACCGGCGCGGTCACCGAGATCGTCGAGCACAAGGACGCCACCGACGAGCAGCGGGCGATCCGCGAGATCAACTCCGGGGTGTTCGCGTTCGACGGGCGGCTGCTGGGCGACGCGCTGGGCAAGGTGCGCACCGACAACAGCCAGGGCGAGGAGTACCTCACCGATGTGCTGTCCATCCTCCGCGAGGCCGGGCACCGCGTCGGGGCGTCCGTGGCGGGTGACCACCGCGAGATCCTCGGCATCAACAACCGGCTCCAGCTGGCCGAGGCACGTCGGCTGCTGAACGAGCGGCTGCTGGAGCGGGCGATGCTCGCGGGCGTGACGATCGTCGACCCGGCGTCCACGCTGATCGACGCGACCGTGACGTACGAGCGTGACGCGGTCGTGCATCCGGGGACGCAGCTGCTGGGGACCACGCATCTCGCGGAGGACTCCGAGGTGGGGCCGAACTCGCGGATCGAGGACACCCTCGTCGGCACCGGCGCCCGCATCGACAACACCGTGACGCTCTCGGCCGAGGTCGGGCCGGGGGCGTCCGTGGGGCCGTACGCCTACCTGCGGCCGGGCACCCGGCTGGGGACGAAGGCCAAGGCCGGAACGTACGTGGAGATGAAGAACGCCACGATCGGGGAGGGGACGAAGGTCCCGCACCTGAGCTATGTCGGCGACGCGACCATCGGCGACCACACCAACATCGGTGCGGCGAGCGTCTTCGTGAACTACGACGGCGTGGCCAAGCACCACACGACGATCGGCTCCCACTGCCGGACCGGTTCGGACAATATGTTTGTGGCACCGGTCACGGTCGGGGACGGGGTCTACACCGCCGCCGGGTCGGTCATCACGAAGGACGTCCCGTCCGGTTCGCTGGCCGTGGCGCGGGGCCAGCAGCGGAATATCGAGGGTTGGGTGGCCCGGAAGCGTCCGGGCAGCGCCGCCGCGCAGGCCGCTCAGGCGTCGTCGCAGGAGCCCGACGGGCAGAGCTGACCGGAAACAGGTGCGCCGGTGACGGCGTACCGTGATAGATGCTCACCCCATTTCGGCTGGCTCGTTGCACATCGGGACCTATGCGTGCAGCGCCAGATACACGTCTGAGGAGACTGTGCTGTGACCGGGATCAAGACGACCGGCGAGAAGAAACTGATGCTCTTCTCCGGCCGCGCCCACCCCGAGCTGGCCGAGGAGGTCGCCCATCAGCTGGGAGTCGGTCTCGTGCCGACGAAGGCCTTCGATTTCGCCAACGGTGAGATCTATGTGCGGTTCCAGGAGTCGGCACGTGGCGCCGACTGCTTCCTGATCCAGAGCCACACGGCTCCGATCAACAAGTGGATCATGGAGCAGCTGATCATGCTGGACGCGCTGAAGCGCGCGTCGGCCCGCTCCATCACGGTGATCGTGCCGTTCTACGGGTACGCCCGTCAGGACAAGAAGCACAAGGGCCGCGAGCCGATCTCGGCCCGTCTGGTGGCGGACCTGATGAAGACGGCGGGCGCGGACCGCATCCTCACCGTCGATCTGCACACGGACCAGATCCAGGGCTTCTTCGACGGCCCGGTGGACCACCTGTTCGCGCTGCCGATCCTGGCGGACTACGTGGGTGCGAAGGTCGACCGCTCCAAGCTGACGATCGTGTCGCCGGACGCGGGCCGCGTGCGGGTCGCCGACCGCTGGTGCGACCGGCTGGACGCCCCGCTGGCGATCGTGCACAAGCGCCGCGACAAGGACGTGCCGAACCAGGTCTCCGTCCACGAGGTCGTCGGCAACGTCGAGGGCCGGGTCTGCGTGCTGGTCGACGACATGATCGACACCGGTGGCACGATCTGCGCCGCCGCGGACGCCCTGTTCGCGCACGGCGCCGAGGACGTCATCGTGACGGCGACGCACGGCGTGCTGTCGGGTCCGGCGGCGGACCGGCTGAAGAACTCGAAGGTGAGCGAGTTCGTGTTCACGGACACGCTGCCGACCCCGGGCGAGCTGGAGCTGGACAAGATCACGGTGCTCTCGATCGCGCCGACGATCGCGCGCGCGGTGCGCGAGGTGTTCGAGGACGGTTCGGTGACGAGCCTCTTCGAGGAGCAGGGCTGAGGGGAGCAGGACTGACCGCCTGAGCGGTCCCTGTTGATCCACTTTGGGGTGCGGCCTCCCCGCCGGGTAGACTCAGCGAGTTGCTCGGCGAGGGAGGCCGTACCCATGTGTACGGCGGTCCGTTATCGACGCGCTCTTCGTAGCAGGCCTGTCGTGGGCCGGGTGACCGTTCGAGTTCCGTCACCCCTGACGGCTCTCCGTACCTGACGAGGAGTGCAACATGGCCGAGATCAAGCTCGCCACCGAGGTCCGTACCGAGTTCGGCAAGGGCGCCGCCCGCCGTGTCCGTCGTGCCGACCGTGTTCCCGGTGTCGTTTACGGCCACGGCGCCGAGCCCGTCCACGTCACGCTGCCGGGCCACGAGCTGCTGCTCGCGCTGCGTACGGCCAACGTGCTGATCGGTCTGGAGATCGACGGCAAGGACGCGCTGGTCATCCCCAAGGCCGTGCAGCGTCACCCCCTCAAGGGCACCATCGAGCACGTCGACCTGCTCACCGTGAAGCGCGGCGAGAAGGTCGAGGTCGAGATCGCGGTGCACACCGAGGGCGACCTGGCGCCGGGCGCCAACCTGCTGGAGTTCGTCCAGAACACCCTGCTGGTCGAGGCCGAGGCCACCCACATCCCCGAGTCCGTGACGGTCTCCGTCGCGGGCCTGGACGCCGGCGACTCGATCGCCGCCAAGGACATCCCGCTGCCGAAGGGCTCCGTCCTCGCCGGTGACGAGGACGCCATCGTGATCCAGGTCGTCGCCGCGCAGGCCGAGGAGCCGGCCGCCGACGAGGCCGCCGAGGGCGAGGCCCAGGGCGCCGAGGCCTGAGCCTCTCCCTTCACCGTTCCACCTGCTTGACTGACGGGGTGGTGGTTCCCTTCCGGGAGCCGCCGCCCCGTTTGCCTGTGCCGTAAGCCGTATGTGAGGAGACCGAGCGCTGATGTCCGACGCCACCGACCCCTGGCTCATCGTGGGCCTGGGCAATCCGGGTCCCGACTACGCGGCGAACCGGCACAACGTCGGGTTCATGGTCGCCGATCTGCTGGCGACCCGGATCGGCGGGAAGTTCAAGCGGGCGCAGAAGGCGCAGGCGCAGGTCGTGGAGGGGCGGATCGGTCCGCCGGGTCCGGCGAGCCGGCGGGTGGTGCTGGTGAAGCCGATGTCGTACATGAATCTGTCGGGCGGTCCGGTGACGGCGCTGCGGGACTTCTACAAGGTGCCGACGGACCATGTCGTGGCGGTCCATGACGAGTTGGACGTCGACTACGGGTCGCTGCGGCTGAAGCTGGGCGGCGGGGACAACGGGCACAACGGGCTGAAGTCGATGACGAAGGCGATGGGTCCGGAGTATCACCGGGTGCGGTTCGGGATCGGGCGGCCGCCGGGGCGGATGCAGGTCGCGGACTTCGTTTTGAAGGACTTCTCGTCGACGGAGCGCAAGGAGCTGGCGTTCCTGGTGGACCGGTCGGCGGACGCGGTGGAGTGTCTGCTGGCGGAGGGTCTTGAGCGGGCGCAGAGCGCGTACAACTCCTGAGCGGGGGGCGGCTGTCCCCGCCCACGTACAACTCCTGACATTCCCTTCCCTGCTGGGGCGTTTTCCGGCCATAGGTTGACCACGGGTGCGGGTCTGGCCAAGGATCTGCCCCCATGAAGCGGAGCTCTTCCCACCGGGCGGCGGTTGCGGGGCGGCGGGTGGCCATGGGGCTGGTCGTCCTGGTGCTGCTGGTCGCGGGTGCGTGGGCGTCCTGGGACGCCGCGCACCACATCATTCTGGCCAAGGGCCGTGACCACGGGACCGTGACGGTCACGGAGTGCGGCGAGGAGAAGTGCACCGGTTCGTTCACCCCGGACTCGGTGTCGCGGGAGCGCCCGCGGGTGTCCGTGGTCCGGTCCGTCGCGGCGCGTGAGGGGGATCGTTTCCCCGTGGTGGTGAAGCCCGGTTCCGATGCGGTGGTCCGCACGGGGTTGCCGGGCTTTCTGCATGCCTGGGTGCCGCTCGCCGGGGCGCTGGTGCTGGCCGCGTTCGTGATCGGCGGCGGGCTGCGGATGGCGCGGACGGCGTGGGGTGTGGGAACGGCGGGGGCGGCCCTGCTGGTGGCGACGTTCGTCGCGCTGTAGCAGGACCGCCCGTTTGCCTACGCGGTGCTCAGCCGGTGTTGCGCAGACCTGCCGCGACGCCGTTGACGGTGAGCAGCAGGGCGCGGGAGAGCAGCGGGTCGGGCTCCTCGCCGCGCATCGCGGCCTGGCGCTGGCGGGCGAGCAGGGAGACCTGGAGGTAGGAGATCGGGTCCAGGTAGGCGTCGCGGATGGAGAAGGTCTGCTGGAGCACCGGGTTGGTGTCGAGCAGCTTCTCGCCGCCGGTGATCCGCAGGACCTCCTGCACGGTGAGGGCGTGTTCGGCCTCAATGCCGTCGAAGACGTGCTTCAGCTCGTCGGGGACGAGCGTGTCGACGTAGTGGCGGGCGATGCGCAGGTCGGTCTTGGCGAGCGTCATCTCGACGTTGGAGATGAAGTTGCGGAAGAAGTGCCAGTGCTCGTACATCTCGTCGAGGACGGTGTCGAGACCGGCCTCGCGCAGGGCCTTGAGGCCGGAGCCGACGCCGAACCAGCCGGGCACGATCTGCCGCGACTGGGTCCAGCCGAAGACCCACGGGATGGCCCGCAGGCCGTCCAGGGAGACGCCCGAGCCGGGGCGGCGGGAGGGCCGCGAGCCCAGGTGCAGGTCGGCGAGCTGGTCCACCGGGGTGGAGGCCAGGAAGTACGCGGGCAGGTCCGGGTCCTCGACGAGCTTGCGGTAGGCGCTGTGGGCCGCGTCGGAGACGGTGTCCATGGCCGCGTCCCAGCGGGCGAGGGCCTCGTCGGACTGCCGGGGCGCGGTGTGCAGGGCGGAGGCCTGGAGGGTGGCCGCGACGGTCAGTTCCAGGTTCTCGCGGGCGAGGGCGGGGATGAGGTACTTGTCGGAGATGACCTCGCCCTGCTCGGTCACCTTGATCTCGCCCTCCAGCGTCCCCCACGGCTGGGCGAGGATCGCGTCGTGCGAGGGGCCGCCGCCGCGGCCGACGGTGCCGCCGCGGCCGTGGAAGAGGCGCAGGCGTACGCCGTAGCGGTGGGCGACGTCGCGGAGGCGTCGCTGGGCGCGGTGGATCTCCCACTGGGAGGTGGTGATGCCGCCGAACTTGGAGGAGTCGCTGTAGCCGAGCATGACCTCCTGGACGTCGCCGCGAAGGGAGACGAGGCGCCGGTAGGAGGGGTCGGCGAGCATCTCGTCGAGGATCTGGTCGGCGGCCTTGAGCTCGTCGGTGGTCTCCAGGAGCGGCACGATGCCGATCTTGGCCCAGCCGGCGTGGAGGTCGATGAGTCCGGCTTCGCGGGCGAGGACGGCGGCGGCGAAGACGTCGTCGGCGCCCTGGCACATGGAGATGATGTAGGACTCGATGACTTCGGGGCCGAAGCGCTCGAAGGCCTGCTTGATGGTGTGGAAGACGCCGAGGGTCTTCTCGCCCGCCGCGTCGAGCGGGGCGGGGGTGGGGGCCAGCGGCCGGCGGGAACGCAGTTCCTTGGCGAGCAGCTTCTGCCGGTAGTCGCGCGGCATGTCGGCGTAGCGCCAGGACTCCTCGCCGAGCCGGTCGAAGAGCTGGCCGAGGGCGTGGTGGTGGGCGTCGGCGTGCTCGCGTACGTCCATGGTGGCGAGCTGGAGGCCGAAGGCGGCGAGCGTGCGGATGGTGCGGTCCATCCGGCCGTCGGCGAAGAGGCCGCCGCGGTGCGCGCGCAGGGAGGTCTGGATCAGCTCCAGGTCGGCGATGAGCTCGGCGGTGCCGAGGTAGTCGCAGCCGGGGCGGTGGGGGGTGCCCTCGGCGAGGCGCTCGCGGGTGTTGACGAGCTTCTGCCGGATGCAGGTGGCCTTGAGACGGTAGGGCTCCTCGGCGTTCAGCCGCTTGTAGCGGGGGCTGATGCCGGGGAGGCGCTCCAGGTCGGCCTGGAGGGAGGTGAGGAGTTCCTCGGTGGCTCCGGCGTAGCGGATGGAGTTGGAGAGGAGGCCGCGGAGGTAGTCGATCATCTCCAGGGCGTCGGTGATGCCGTGCTCGTGCTGGAGGATCAGGACGTCCCAGGTGACGGCGGGTGTCACGTTGGGGTTGCCGTCGCGGTCGCCGCCGATCCAGGTGCCGAAGGTGAGGGGGCGGGTCCCGGCGGGGAGTTCGACGCCGACGCGGTCCAGCTCGGCGGCGAGGTCCTCCAGGACGTCGCCGACGGCGCCTGCGTGCAGTTCGTCGAGGTAGTAGATGGCGTTGCGGGCCTCGTCGGCGGGCTCCGGGCGGACGACGCGGAGTTCGTCGGTCTGCCAGATGAGGTCGATGTTCTCGGCGAGGCGGAGGTCGAGGCGGCGGCGGTCGGCCTCGATGACCGGGGTCTCCAGCAGCTCGGCGATGCGGCGCAGCTTGTTGAGGACGGAGCGGCGGGCGGCCTCGGTGGGGTGGGCGGTGAAGACGGGCCGGACGTTGAGGTTCTTGACCGTCTCGCGCAGGTGCTCGGGGTCGGCGTCCTTGAGGCGGTCGGCGGTGCGGGCCAGGAGGCCGCCCTCGGCCGAGCGGCGGTCGCGCATCTCGTGGGCGCGGTGGACCTGCTCGGTGACGTTGGCGAGGTGGAAGTAGGTGGAGAAGGCGCGCACGAGCTGTGCGGCGGTCTCCAGCTCCGTCTCGCCGAGGAGCTCGGCGGCGGCTTCGCCGTCGGTGCGGGTCAGGGCGCGTACTCGTTCGACGAGGTCGAGGAGTTCCTGGCCCTCCTGGCGTACGAGGGTCTCGCCGAGGAGGTCGCCGAGGCGGCGGATGTCGGCGCGCAGCGCGGGGCTGGCGGCAGGGGTCTGGTCGGCACTGCTCACAGTGTGCGGCTCCTTGCAGTGAATGAGGAGGTGCGTTCGCTTCGCCGTCCCCCCGTTGCGTGGCGGTGGGAGCGGGTGGCGGGGTCCGGGGCCCTGCGGCTGGCAGCGGTGCTGTCGCCACGCCCCGACGAGCGGGTGCGGACCGCGCTGTCCGACCCTCCCAGGATAGGTGTCGTCGCAGGCGGCGTGTCCGTTGGCCCGAGGCGTCGCGGCTGCCGCCCGGGACACCCGGGCGGTTACCCCCTACCCCGGGGGCAGGCGGGTTACCGCGTGGGACGGGCTGGAGCGGCCTCTCGTGTTGTGGGGCCCGTCACTGCCATACTTACCAAGCCGTAGGTTACGGAACCGTAGCCACGGCCGTCCGAGCCTTCTCCCTCACCCTCAGAGGTATCCCCCCATGCCGAGCACTCCTCCTGCGATCGACGAGACCGAGCCTCCCGGGGCGACGGCGACCGCGCTGCCCTCCGCCACGCTGGGCGGCGACAGCAAGCGGTCGATCGAGCAGTTCGCGCTGCTGGCGTTCATCGTGGTGCCGTTCGTGGCGCTGGTCGCGGCGGTGCCGCTGGCGTGGGGGTGGGGGGTGAGCTGGCTCGACATCGGTCTGCTGGTGGCGATGTACTTCATCGGCTGTCACGGGATCACGATCGGCTTCCACCGGTATTTCACGCACGGTTCGTTCAAGGCGAAGCGGCCGTTGCGGATCGCGCTGGCAGTGATGGGCTCGCTGGCTGTGGAGGGGCCGCTGGTGCGGTGGGTGGCCGATCACCGCAAGCACCACCGGTTCTCGGACGCTGAGGGCGACCCGCATTCGCCGTGGCGGTTCGGGGAGAGCCTGCCGGCCCTGATGAAGGGGCTGTGGTGGGCGCACATCGCGTGGATGTTCGACGAGGAGCAGACCCCGCAGCAGAAGTACGCCCCCGATCTGATCAAGGACCCGGCGATCCGGGCGGTCTCGCGCCACTTCCTGACCTTCACGATCGTCTCGCTGGCGATCCCGCCACTGGTGGGCGGTCTGGTGACGATGTCGTGGTGGGGTGCGGCGACGGCGTTCTTCTGGGGTTCGCTGGTACGGGTCGCCCTGCTGCACCACGTGACCTGGTCGATCAACTCGATCTGCCACGCGGTGGGCAAGCGGCCGTTCAAGTCGCGTGACCGGTCGGGCAACGTGTGGTGGCTGGCGGTGCTGTCGTGCGGCGAGTCCTGGCACAACCTGCACCACGCGGACCCGACGAGCGCCCGGCACGGGGTGATGCGGGGACAGATCGACTCCAGCGCCCGGCTGATCCGCTGGTTCGAGAAGCTGGGCTGGGCTTATGACGTGCGGTGGCCGGATGCCGCGCGGATCGACTCCCGGCGCACGTCCGCCCCGGCCGACGCGGCATGATTGACGACGTGGCCACCGACCCCAGCACGAGCAGCGACAAGAGCAGGACATCCCCCTCCCGCCGGGCCCGGCGGGTCCGGATGACGGGCAAGGAGCGCCGCGAGCAGCTGCTGGACATCGGGCGCGCCCTGTTCGCCGACAAGGGCTTCGAGGGCACGTCGGTGGAGGAGATCGCGGCGCGCGCCGGGGTGTCCAAGCCGGTGGTGTACGAGCACTTCGGCGGCAAGGAGGGCCTGTACGCAGTGGTGGTCGACCGCGAGATGCGCCAGCTGCTGGACATGGTGACGGGGGCGCTCACGGCGGGCCATCCGCGCGAGCTGCTGGAGCAGGCGGCGTTCGCGCTGCTGGACTACATCGAGTCGTACACGGACGGTTTCCGGATCCTGGTGCGGGATTCGCCGGTGGCGCAGTCGACGGGCACGTTCGCGTCGCTGATCAGTGATATCGCCACGCAGGTGGAGGACATTCTGGGCCTGGAGTTCAAGGCCCGCGGCTTCGACCCGAAGCTGGCCCCGCTCTACGCGCAGGCGCTGGTGGGGATGGTGGCGCTGACGGGCCAGTGGTGGCTGGACGTGCGCAAGCCGAAGAAGGCGGAGGTGGCCGCCCATCTGGTGAACCTCTGCTGGCACGGGCTGGAGAACCTGGAGTCGAAGCCGCGGCTGATAGGACACCGGAAGAGCTGATCGCGTAACCCTTCCGCACGTCGTCACCCGCTGTGATGACGCGTGCGGATTTCCCGCCGTAGTGTGGTCGGGAGGGCAGAGGATTCGTCCATGGGAGGAACCATGACCGCCGAGCCGACCACCGCGCACAGCTCCCGCTGGCCGGTGCCCCCGCAGGACGGATACACCGTGGACGATCTGTTCACACTGCCCGATCTCCCGCCGCACACCGAGCTGATCGACGGAAGCCTGGTTTTCGTGAGTCCGCAGCGGGACTTTCACAGCACGATGATCGATCTGCTGATGACAGGACTGCGCAGTACGGCGCCCCCGGAGGTGAGGGTGCGCCGGGAGATGACCGTAGTGCTGGATCGGCGGAACGCTCCGGAGCCGGATGTCTCCGTCGTGCGGACCGAGGCGATCACCGGGCTCGACGTGACGCGGTACCAGGCCGCCGACGTCCTCCTCGCCGTAGAAGTCGTCTCCCCCGACTCCGAGGCCCGCGACCGTGAGGCCAAGCCGCACAAGTACGCGACCGCCGGCATCCCGCACTTCTGGCTGGTCGAGATGACCGGCACCGACCAGCACCCCGTCGTGCGGGTCTATGAGCTGGACCCGGTGACGAAGGCGTACGCGCTGACCGGGATCCATCACGACCGGCTGAAGACGGGCGTGCCGTTCCCGGTGGACGTCGACATCTCGGCGGAGGCGCTCGCAGCGCTGTAGAGCCGCCGGGTTACGCGTCCGGCTCCAGGAACTCCAGACGGTTGCCGGCCGGGTCGTGGGCGTAGAAGCGGCGGTGGCCGGGGAGGTTGTCGTCCCAGGTGACGGCCACGCCGTGGGACTCCAGGCGGGCCGCGTACGCCTCGATGGCGGTGACGCGCAGGCCTGGGTGGGCCTTCTTCGCGGGGCGGAAGTCCTCCTCGATGCCCAGGTGGAGCTGGACCGGTCCGGCGGCGAACCAGCAGCCGCCGCGGGCGGCGAGCACCGGGGGTTTGGGGATCTCGGTCATGCCCAGGGCGTCGGCGTAGAAGGTGCGCAGGGCGTCCTCGGAGCCGGGCGGGGCGGCGAGCTGGACGTGGTCGACGGCGGTGAGGCCCCCAGCGGTCATCACTTCTCCTTGCGGGCTACGGCGAAGATGCGGCGGAACGGGAAGACCGTGCCGTACGGGCCCGGCGGGTAGGCCTCGCGGAGCAGGTCGCGGTAGGCGACGAGGAACGCGTCGCGGGCGGCCGGGTCGTCGGCCAGCGCGGTGAGGACGGGGCGCAGGGCGGTGCCCTTGACCCAGTCGAGGACCGCGTCGTCGCCGTGCAGGGTCTGGAGGTAGGTGGTCTCCCAGACGTCGGCCGTGCAGCCGAGGTCGCGGAGGCGGGTGAGGTAGTCGGTGGGGTCCAGGACCGAGGCGGTGCGGTCGCCGACGCCGTGGAGCAGAGGGCGCCAGCGGTCGGATTCGCGGAGGCCGGCCAGGAGCGTGTGGCTGGGGGCGGTGAAGTTGCAGGGGACCTGGAAGGCGAGGGTGCCGCCGGGGGCGAGGGCGTCGAGCCAGCGGGGGAAGTGCTCGGCGTGGCCGGGGATCCACTGGAGTGCGGAGGTGGAGACGATCAGGCCGTACGTCTCGGTGGGCTCCCAGGTCGCGGCGTCGGCCTCGGCGAAGTCGAGCAGGGGCGGACGGGCGTGGGCGGCGGCCTCGGCGAGCATCTCGCGCGAGGTGTCGTAGCCGGTGATCCTGGCCTCGGGCCAGCGGTCGGCGAGGAGCGTGGTGACGTTGCCCGCGCCGCACCCGAGGTCGGCGATACGGGGTGCGGGGTGGCCCGGGAGGTCGCCGATACGGGCCAGGAGGTCCTGGAAGGGGCGGGTCCGGTGATCCGCGTGGCGCAGGTACTGCTGCGGATCCCAGGCGGGCTGGTCGCGTGAGGTCATGGGAACAGGATCACGCCACAATTCTCTTGATGTCAAGACACTTGAATTCAAGAGACTTCATGTCGAGGGAACCTCTACACTGATCGACATGGAGGACGAGGTCGACCGACTGGTCGCTGCATGGCGCCGCGAGCGCCCCGACCTCGACGTGGAACCACTCGAGGTGCTCAGTCGCGTCTCCCGCCTGGCACGCCACCTCGACCGGGCCCGCCGCATAGCCTTCTCCGAGCACAACCTGGAGCCGTGGGAGTTCGACGTGCTCACGTCGCTGCGCCGGGCCGGCGCCCCGTACCAGCTCTCCCCCGGGCAGCTCCTCACCCAGACCCTGGTCACCTCGGGCACGATGACCAACCGCATCGACCGGCTCACCAAGAAGAACCTCGTCGAGCGGCTGCCCGACCCGAACGACCGGCGCGGCGTCCTCGTCCGGCTCACGGCCGAGGGCCGCGACAAGGCCGACCAGTCGCTGGCCGGGCTGCTCGACCAGGAGCGCGCCATCCTCGGCGAGCTGTCCCGCACCCAGCGCGGCGAACTGGCCGGACTACTGCGCCAGTTGACCGCCCCGTTCGACAACATCCCCTAGCGGGCCCATCCCCGGGTCGGCCGGGCCCACCCCCGCCCGGCGGGCCAGCGCCACCGCCGCCAGCGTCGAGTGCACCCCGAGCTTGCCCAGCACGTTCTGCATATGGGTACGCACCGTGTGCGGGGACAGGAACAGCCGCTCCGCGACGGCCTTGCGGCCCAGGCCCGCCACCATGCAGCGCAGCACCTCGCGCTCCCGGGGCGTCAGCGACTCCACCAGCCGCTCGCTGTCGCTGCGGTGCTTACGGGCGGCGGTCAGCTCCCGCAGGACGCCGGTGAGCAGGGCGGGCGGCAGATGCGTCTCGTCGCGCAGCACGCCCCGGATCACCGACAGCAGCCGTTGCAGCGAACAGTCCTTGGCCACCCAGCCCGAGGCCCCCGCCTGGAGCGCCCGGGCGGCCGCGCGCGGGTCGTCCTTCTCGGCGAGCACCACCGACCGCACGGCGGGCCGGGCCGCGCGGACCCCGGCGACCAGCGCGATGCCGTCGACGGCGGCCGTCTCCTCCTGGCGGGGCGCGGGGACGGCGGCCGGCTCGCCGTTCGTCAGGGCGCCCAGCTCGGCGTCGACCAGGAGCACGTCGTAACCGCGCCCCTCGGCGGCCGCGCGCTCCAGGGCGCGCAGCGCGGCCGGGCCGCTGCCCGCGGCGGAGACGTCGACGTCCGGTTCGGCCGCGAGGGCGGCCGCGAGCGACTCGGCGAAGATGCGGTGGTCGTCCACCACGAGAACCCGGATACGCGCCACAGAACCCCCATCGGTGGGGGCGGACAGCTGCGGGTACGGCGTGCGGGGCACTGCGGCCTGCCGTGCCGACGACCGCCGTCGTCGAACCGCCTGCCGCGCCGCCCCGGACGCCGTACCCGGCTTTCTCGCTCCCCTGAATCGACACCGGCCCCCACCGGTGCTGAGCATCAGCGTACGGGCGGGGGCCACGGGGGGAAGGCGATTCGACGAACTGGTTACCTCAGGTGTTTAGGGTGTGCTTCATGTTCCGTCTTGAGACAGAAGTAGACAAAGAACGTCGCATTCTGCTGAGCGGGCGTCTGCACGAGGACAACGTCGCCGCATCGGCCGGCCTGCGTGGGCTGCTCTCCACCTCCGCCGAGCACGAAGTCCCGCTGGAGGTGTGGGCGTTGGACGAGCACGGGGCCCTGGCCGGCGGGCTGACCGGGCGGACCTGGGCGTACTGGCTGCACGTCGATCTGCTCTGGGTCGACGCCCCGCACCGGGGCCTCGGCCTCGGCGCGCGCCTGCTCGCCGAGGCCGAACGGACCGCCCGCACCGAGCGCGCCTGCACCCGCTCGCGGCTGGAGACCTGGGATTTCCAGGCCCCCGGCTTCTACCGCGGACAGGGGTACGAGGAGATCGGCCGGGTCGCCGACTACCCGCCCGGAGTCACCGAGTTCATCCTGGTCAAGGACCTGTGAGCGCGGGACACCGGAACAGGCTCAGCGCAGTCGGCGCGCCCCCGCGGACGGGACGGCGTCGAAGATCTCCGGGGCCGCGTGTCCGGCCGCCGCGAACGCCTCGCTGACCGCCTCGGCCACCGTGCCGGCCGCCGCCTCCTCCACCAGGACGACCGCCGAGCCGCCGAAGCCGCCCCCGGTCATCCGCGCACCGAGCGCCCCGGCCGCATGAGCCGCCTCGACCACGAGGTCCAACTCGGGGCAGGAAACCCGCAGATCGTCGCGGAGCGAGAGGTGGCCCTCGTTCAGGACGGGGCCCGCGGCGCGGACGTCGCCCGCGTCGAGCAGGGCGATGATCTCCTCGACCCGGCGGTTGTCGCTGACGACATGGCGTACGTAACGGATGACGGACTCGTCCGCCCCGGCGTCGGCGAGGGCGGTGAGCGCCGTGGCGAGGTTCTCGTACGGCAGATCGCGCAGCATCGGTATGCCGAGCAGCCGGGCGCCCTCCTCGCAGCCGGCCCGGCGCTCCGCGTACGCCCCGTCGCCGAGCGCGTGCTTGACCCGGGTGTCGACGACCAGGAGCGTCAGCCCCCGGGAGGCCGGATCGAAGGGGACCTGGCGCCGGGAGAGGTCCCGGGTGTCCAGGTGGAGGGCGTGGCCCTCGATGCAGCAGGCCGAGGCCATCTGGTCCATGATCCCGCTGGGCACGCCGACGAAGTCGTTCTCGGCGCGGCGGCCGATGACGGCGAGTTCGGCGGCGCTCAGGCCCAGTTCGAAGAGGTCGTTCAGGGCGAGCGCGGTGACGACTTCGAGGGCGGCGGACGAGGAGAGCCCGGCGCCGGTGGGCACGGTGGAGGTCAGCGCGATGTCCGCCCCGGTGACCGGGTGCCCGGCCTCGCGCAGCGCCCAGAGGACCCCGGCGGGGTAGGCGGCCCAGCCGTGGCCGGAGTGCGGGGCGAGTTCGTCGACGCGCAGCGAGACGACGCCGCCGGGGACGTCGGTGGAGTAGAGGCGCAGGACGCCGTCGGTGCGGCGGGAGACGGCGGCGACGGCGGTGTGCGGGAGGGCGAACGGCATGACGAAGCCGTCGTTGAAGTCGGTGTACTCGCCGATCAGGTTCACTCGTCCGGGTGCGGCCCAGATGCCCTCGGGCTCGCTGCCGTACAGCTCGGCGAAGGTGACGGCGGGGTCGGCCCGGTGTCCTTCGGCGGCGGTCACGGTCGGTTCGGCGTGCTGGGTCATGGGGTGGTCGTGTCCTCTCGGCGGGCGAACTGCCAGGCGTCGGCGATGATTCCGGCCAGATCGGCGCGGGAGGGCTGCCAGCCGAGGCGCTCGGTGGCGGTGGCGGCGGAGGCGACGAGGACGGCCGGGTCGCCGCTGCGGCGGGGGGCGGCGGTCTCGGGGACCGGGTGGCCGGTGACCTTGCGGACGGTCTCGATGACCTCGCGGACCGAGAAGCCGTTGCCGTTGCCGAGGTTGCAGATCAGGTGCTCGCCCGGGGCGGCGGCGGTCAGGGCCAGCAGGTGGGCCTCGGCGAGGTCGGCGACGTGGATGTAGTCGCGGACGCAGGTGCCGTCGGGGGTGGGGTAGTCGTCGCCGTAGACGTTGATCGACTCGCGCTTGCCGAGGGCGACTTGGAGGACGAGCGGGATGAGGTGGGATTCGGGGTCGTGCCGCTCGCCGCAACTGCCGTACGCCCCGGCCACGTTGAAGTAGCGAAGGGAGACGGCGGCCAGGCCGTGGGCGGTGGCCTCGCCGCTGATCATGTGGTCGACGGCGAGCTTGGACGCGCCGTAGGGGCTGGTGGGGGCAGTGGGGTCGGTCTCGGTGATGGGGCTGGAGACCGGTTCGCCGTAGGTGGCGGCGGTGGAGGAGAACACGAGGGTGCGGACGCCGTGTTCGCGCATGGCGGCGAGCAGGGCGGTGGTGCCGCCGACGTTGTTGACCCAGTACTTCTCGGGGTTCACGACGGACTCGCCGACCTGGGAGAAGGCGGCGAAGTGCAGGACGCCGTCGTAGGAGGGGTCCAGATGGCGGGCGGCGTCCTGGATGCGGCCCTCGATGAACGCGGCCCCGGCCGGGACGCCCTCGCGGAAGCCGGTGGACAGGTCGTCGAGGACGGTCACGGTGTGCCCGGCCTCCAGCAGGTGCTGGGCGACGACGCTGCCGACGTATCCGGCGCCGCCGGTGACCAGGTACTTCTTGGGGTCGGCGGGGATGTTCCGGGGAGTGCTCACTGGCTCGCTACCTCTCGCAGTCGCTCGGCCGCGGCCTCCGGCGGCACGTCGTTGATGAACACGCTCATGCCGGACTCGGACCCCGCGAGGAACTTCAGCTTGCCGGAGGTCCGGCGAATGGTGAAAAGCTCCAGGTGCAGGGCGAAGCCCTCCCGGCCGTCGGCCACGAACGGCGCCTGGTGCCAGGCGGAGATGTACGGGGTCGGCGGCTCGCCGGGGCCGAAGATCCGGTCGAAGCGCCTCAAGAGTTCCAGATAGACCTGTGGGAACTCTGTCCGCGCGCCCTCGTCCAGCTCCCGCAGGTCGGGGACGCGACGGCGCGGGTACAGGTGGACCTCGTAGGGCCAGTGCGCCGCGTAGGGGACGAAGGCGATCCAGTGGTCGGTGGCGAGGACGACGCGTGAGCCGTCCTTCTCCTCGCGGGCGACGACCTCGTCGAAGAGGTTGGTGCCGGTCTCCTCGCGGTGCCGGGCGGCCGAGCGGAGCATCAGCGCGGTGCGCGGGGTGACGAAGGGGTAGCCGTAGATCTGGCCGTGCGGATGGCCGAGGGTGACGCCGATCTCGGCGCCGCGGTTCTCGAAGCAGAAGACCTGGGCGACCTGGCCGAGGGCCGCGAGGGCGGCGGTGCGGTCGGTCCAGGCGGCGAGGACGAGCGCGGCCTGTTCCTCGGTGAGGTCGGCGAAGGACGCGTCGTGGTCGGAGGTGAAGCAGACGACCTCGCAGCGGCCGGAATCACCGGCGAGCGAGGGGAAGCGGTTCTCGAAGACCGCGACGTCGTAGTGGTCGTCGGGGATCTCGCTGTGCCGGCCCTCCCGGGAGGGGCAGAGCGGGCAGGCGTCGGCCGGCGGGTGGTAGGTGCGGGCCTGGCGGTGCGAGGCGATGGCGACCGCGTCGCCGAGCAGCGGATCTCGGCGGATCTCGGACGAGGTCGAGACCGGGTCCAGGGGGCGCTGGTCGACGGCGTCGCGGACGGTGTCCTCCGCGGCGTCGTAGTAGATCAGCTCACGGCCGTCGGCGAGGGTCGTCACCGTCTTCTTCACCAGGGTCCTCCACCCGATCCCTCCAACATAATCGCACATAACAAATCACAAGCAAACACTTCCGTCAATGCCGGGGCGCACCGAACGGCGCGATGGACGCAACGCCGAGGCCCAGGTCAC
The DNA here is from genome assembly GCF_003501885.1 of Streptomyces globisporus. GTDB lineage: Bacteria > Actinomycetota > Actinomycetes > Streptomycetales > Streptomycetaceae > Streptomyces > Streptomyces globisporus_D. Next base: position 4,807 of record NZ_QWFA01000089.1, on the reverse strand, counting down.
ATACCCGGACATTCACCCGCACTCGATCACGATCGAACAAAGAACCCCAACGAGACTGTTCATTTCTCGAACATGACGGCGTAAGTTCCGTCGGGTTAAGTTCGCGATACGAAGCGAGTACCCCCCATGCAGACACTGGCCGAAGGGCTTCGGCTCCCCACGAACGGGCTCGACTACGCCATCCTGGCGATCTACTTCGTCGTCGTCCTCGGCATCGGCTTCATGGCCCGTGCCAGCGTCAGGACGAGCCTCGACTTCTTCCTCTCCGGACGGTCCCTGCCCGCCTGGGTGACCGGGCTCGCCTTCGTCGCGGCGAACCTCGGCGCCACCGAGATCCTCGGCATGGCGGCCACCGGCGCGCAGTACGGCGTCGCGGTGGTGCACTGGTACTGGATCGGCGCCATCCCCGCCATGGTCTTCCTCGGCCTGGTGATGATGCCGTTCTACTACCGCTCCAAGGTGCGCTCCGTGCCGGAGTTCCTGCTCCAGCGGTTCGACAAGTCCGCGCACCTGCTGAGCTCCGTGCTCTTCGCGTTCGCGGCGATCCTCATCGCCGGCGTCAACCTCTACGCCCTGTCGATCGTCGTCGAGGCGCTCCTCGGCTGGCCGCAGTGGGTCGCGATCGTCGTCGCGGGCCTGTTCGTGCTGGTCTACATCACGATCGGCGGGCTCTCCTCGGCGATCTACAACGAAGTGCTCCAGTTCTTCGTCATCCTCGCCGCGCTGATCCCCCTCACCGTCCTCGGCCTGAAGCGCGTCGGCGGCTGGGACGCCATGAGCGACTCGCTGACCAAGCAGCACGGCGGGGACTTCATGACCGCCTGGGGCGGCACCGGCATCGGTGACCCCAACCCGCTGGGCGCCAACTGGCTGACGATCATCCTCGGCCTCGGCTTCGTGCTGTCCTTCGGCTACTGGACGACGAACTTCGCCGAGGTGCAGCGCGCGCTGTCCGCGAAGAACCTGTCCGCCGCCAAGCGCACCCCGCTGATCGCCGCCTTCCCGAAGATCTTCATCGTCTTCGCGGTGATGATCCCGGGCCTGGTCGCCGCCGTGATCGTGCCCAAGATCGGCACCCCGGACTCCGACCTGACCTACAACGACGCGATACCCCTGCTGATGCAGGAACTACTGCCCAACGGTGTCCTCGGCATCGCCGTGACCGGTCTGCTCGCCGCGTTCATGGCGGGCATGGCGGCCAACGTGTCCTCGTTCAACACGGTGTTCACCACCGACATCTGGCAGCGGTACGTGGTGAAGGACAAGCCGGACACGTACTACCTGCGCTTCGGGCGGCTGATCACGGCGATCGGTGTGCTGGCCTCGATCGGCACGGCGTTCATCGCCGCCAGCTTCTCGAACATCATGAGCTACCTCCAGACGCTGTTCTCGTTCTTCAACGTCCCGATGTTCGTCGTCTTCATCATCGGCATGTTCTGGAAGCGCGCCTCGATGAAGTCCGGTGTCTGGGGCCTGGTCGCGGGCACCGCGGCCGCGATGATCAACTACTTCTGGATCTACAAGGGCGGGATCATCGACATCCCCTCCGACCAGGGCGCCAACTTCGTCTCCGCGATCGTCGGCTTCGTCGCCGGAGCCGTCGTCATGGTCGTCGTCACCCTCTTCACCGCGCCGAAGCCCGAGGCGGAGCTGGCCGGTCTGGTGTACGGGACCGAGTCGCCGAGCCCCGACGAGGAGCTGGAGGAGGCCGACAAGGCCTGGTACCGCAAGCCGGCGCTGCTCGGCTGGGGCGCGATCGTGCTCGCCGCCGCGTGCTACATCCCCTACTCGTTCTGATCGGAGGCACTCACCATGTCCGACCTGCACAAGGAAGTCTCCGAGCTGGAGCGCAAGTCCGCGACCGCGGCCCGTCTCTTCGACATCCGGCGGATCATCGGCGGCCTGTTCGTGGTCTACGGAGTGATCGTCACCATCGCCGGACTCAGCCCGTCCGACGCCGACCTGGAGAAGGCCGAGGGCGTCCACATCAACTTGTGGACCGGCCTCGCCATGCTGGCGCTCGGCCTGTTCTTCCTGGTCTGGATGAAGCTGCGCCCGGCCGAGGCCCCGGCGGCCCCGGAAGCGGAGCCGGAGCGGGAGCCGGGGTCCGACGCGGGCTGATCCGTCGCCGCCCGGCCCACGCTCAGGGGCCGTACGTCACCCGCGCTGTCCGGGAACGTACGGCCCCTGTTGCGTACCGCGCGGCGTTCCCTCGGGGGCGTACGGGCCCTGCGACGCAGCGCCGTTCGCCGCGGCGCGCTCCAGCAGTCCGGTGCGGGCGGCGAGGGCGGCCGCCTCCAGCCGGGAGCCGACCCCGAGCTTCATCAGGACCCGCTGGACGTGGGTGCGGGCGGTGCTCGGGGCGATGTCCATCCCGGCCGCGATCAGCCGGGTGCCCTCGCCCTCGGCGACCCGCACCAGCACCTCGGCCTCGCGCGGGGTCAGCATCCTCAGCAGCCGCCGCCCCTCGTCGTCGGGCTGGGCCGCCGGGTTGAGCAGCTCGGCGAAGGCCCCCCGCAGCAGCTGCGGGGCGATGGCGCTCTCCCCCGCCCGCGCCTTGAGCATGGCCCGCTCGACGCCCTCGATGCGCTCGTCGTGCCGGACGTACCCCGCGGCCCCGGCGGCGAACGCCGCGGCGATCCCGCGTGGGCTGGGCACCGGACCGAGGACCACCACCGCCACCTGCGGGCGCTCCTGGCCGATGCGCGTGATCGGGTCGAAGACACCGGGGGCGGCGGGCGAGGCCGTACCGAACAGACAGACCTCCGGGGCCCTGCTGACGACCAGTTCCGCGGCGCCGGAGGTCGGCGCGGCCGCCGCGAGCACCCGGTGCCCGCGGAGTTTCAGCGCCGAGGCGAGTGCCTCGGCGAGCAGACGGTGATCATCGACCACCATGAGCCGCACGCCCATCGGTCCTCAGCCCCCAAAAGCCCTGTACGCCCGGCCCCCCGGACTCCTGACCCGGCAAGGTACACGCTCGCCCGACGCCGCGCGGCGCTTACGTGGGAGAAGTCCCCGGGATTGCCGAATTCCGGGCCCTTCGGCCTTCGTTGACCTGCGCCAGGTGATCACGTCACGCGCGATTGGGGCGGAAAACGATCGGCCCCGCCGGTCGGGAGATCGACCGGCGGGGCCTGTTGTCGCCCGGGAGGGGCAGGGTGATCAGTCGGTGCCGTAGGCGACGACGAGGTAGACCTTCTCGTCGGGGGTGACGGTGCTCGGCTTGTGGACCGACGTGGCGGCCATGTAGAACTGCCCCTCGGAGTAGAGGAGTTCGGCCGAGCCGATGTTGAAGCGCTTCTCCGCCTTGCGGATGGCCTCGTCGTCCGGGTTCTCCATCAGCGTGGTCTGCTTGAAGGTCTCGCCGTCGATGGAGACGACCTGGCCGCCCTTGTCGTAGGGGGCCTCCTTGTAGGCGATGATGCTGGTGCCGTCCATCCGGAGCGGGGTCAGGATGTGGCGGTCGCCCGCGTCCGCCCGGCCGCCGAGGAGCTTTCCGGTGTCCAGGTCGAAGGCGACGACCTCGTTCGTGTCGCCGTACTCGCTGGTCCCGTCGTGGCGCTCGGTCGGCAGGTAGAGCCGGTTGTTGCCGACGGCCATGTTCTGGCACTTCTCGACTTCGGTCGAGTCGCAGTCGCCCGCGTACTTCTCCGCGTCGGCGGGGATACGGACCTTCAGCTTGCCGGTCGCCGCGTCGATGGAGAAGAAGTCGGAGATGCCGCTGCCGTCGCCGGCGGTGTCGCCGACGTCGGCCGCCACCACCAGCGGCTTGGTGGAGACGATGTGCGCGTACTCGACGCCGGCGGGCATCTGGTACGAGGACAGCGGTGCGCCGGTCGTCGGGTTCAGCGCCTGCACGGTGAGCTGCGGGCTGTCGTACGTCCCGCACTTGCGGACCACGGCGAGGGCCTCGCCGCCCGCGTAACCGCGGTCGTAGCAGCCGTCCGCGCCGGTCTTCGGCTTCCAGAGTTCGGCGCCGTCGGCCAGCTTGAAGGCCGCGCCGCCGGAGGTGCCGCCCGCGGCGACGGTGGTCCCGCTGAGCGTGACCTCGTCGAAACTGACCGGCCGGTCACCGCCGGTGGCGGAGGTGACGCTCTTGCTCCACAGGAGCTTCCCGGCGGCCAGGTCGATCACGCCGACCTGGTTGCACGCCGGGTACTTGTTCTCCTTGGTCGGCTTCGTCTCCTGGAAGACGATGGCCGTCTTGTAGTCCTTGCTCACGTGCCGGGACGCCGTGCACATCTCGCCGGGCAGCGGGAAGGACCAGAGCTTGGTGCCCTTGTCGCGGTCGTAGCCGTTGATCTCGTTGATCCCGGACTTCACGTACGCCTTGTCGGTGAGCCAGGAGCCCTGGACCGTGACGATGTCCTTGACCACCGGCTGCGGCACCTGGAAGGCGACCTTGGACTTGGTGTTGGCGGGCACCTTCTCGCTGCCGCCGGCCAGTCCGCTGCCCTCGCCGCCCTTGCCCTCTCCGCCGGTGGAGCCGGAGGAGGAGGCCTCGTCCTTGCCACCGTCACCGCTGGTGGTGGAGTAGATGACCCCGGCGCCGATGATCAGGACCACGGCGACGGCTGCGGCGACGATGATCTGCATCTGGGTGGAGAACTTCTTGCCGCCGCTGCCGCCCGGCTGCGGGCCCCCGTACTGCGGCTGCATCGGCTGGGTCGGGTAGCCGTACGGCTGCTGCGGCATCCCGGGCTGACCGTGCTGGCCCGCGGGCGCCTGCGGGTAGCCGTACCCCGGCTGCGGGGCCTGGGGGTAGCCGTAGCCGTTGGGCTGCGGCGCGGGCGGGGTGGGGTAGCTG
>NZ_QWFA01000088.1 GCF_003501885.1 Streptomyces globisporus | reverse complement strand
ATCTGGTGTCCGACGCCGTCCGGGAGGGCCACCGGCGGCGGGACCCGTGTCCGGCCCTGGCAACAGCCGGGGGCCGAGCACGGAGAGGCCCAGGGTCAGCCCGGTCACCGCGACGAACGCGCCCGCGACCGCATACCCCCGGCTCCTGGCCCGCCGCCGGTGGCCCTCCCGGACGGCGTCGGACACCAGATCGGGCTGGAGGGTGAGGGCGCCGACGGTCCGGTGCAGGGCGTCCCGGAACAGGTCCTCGTCCCGGACCCGCTTGTCGTCACGCGTGCGGCGCGGCAGGTGCTCGTACGGTTCAGGGGTCATGACCGGCCCTCAGCTTCCGGTGGAGTAGAGCTGGACGTCGCCCATCCGGGCGCGCAGGCGGACGAGCGAACGCGAGCACTGGCTCTTCACCGTGGACTCACTGCACCGCAGCAGCGACGCCACGGTTTCCACGCTCAGGTCGTCCCAGTAGCGCAGGACGACCATCGCCCGTGCCCGGGGCGGAAGTTCGGCGAGAAGGCCGAGCAGAGTGACCCGGAGGTCGGCGCCCGGCGCGGGATTGGGGTGCGGGCGGGGCGCGTTGCGGTTGTGGGCGAGCAGATCCCGTACGGAGCGGCGGCGTTCGGCCACGAAGGTGCGCACCAGCACGGTCTTGGCGTAGGCGTCGAGGTTGTCCGCCCGGCTCGCCCTGCGCCAGTGCTGGAACAGCTTGGCGAGCGTCGTCTGTGTCAGGTCCTGCGCACCCTCGGTGTCTCCGCACAGCAGGTAGGCCGTCCGGTACAGCCGGCGCTGCCCGGTCCTGGCGTACGCCTCGAACGCGGCGCGCTCGCCGTCCGCCATGGCGGGCTGAGCCCCTGCCGGCATCCGCCCTCCTCTCTCGCTCTCCTCGACTCCCACCCGTTACAGAGCACCCGTGTGCCGAAAAGGTTGAAGAGAAGTGAAGATCAGTTCGAGCCGGTGTGTGCGCCCGCCCGACCACGGGTCCCCGGGCGGGCGGGCGACATCNGGCTGCTTGAATGGAAGGGTGACCCGAGCCTCCCTGGAAAAGCAGCCGCACGAAGTCGCCTCGATGTTCGACGGTGTGGCGGCCAACTACGACCTGACCAACGACGTGATCTCGCTCGGCCAGGCCCGGCTGTGGCGCAAGGCGGTCGCGGCGGCGGTCGACGCCCGCCCCGCGCAGAAGATCCTCGACCTGGCGGCCGGTACGGCGACCTCCTCGCAGCCCTTCGTCAAGGCGGGTGCCTACGTCGTGCCGTGCGACTTCTCGCTCGGCATGCTCAAGGTCGGCAAGGAACGCCACCCGTGGATGCCGTTCACGGCGGGCGACGGGATGAAGCTGCCGTTCAAGGACGAGACGTTCGACACCGTCACGATCTCCTTCGGGCTGCGCAACATCCAGGACACCGATGTGGCGCTGCGCGAGCTGTACCGGGTGACGAAGCCCGGCGGCCGGGTCGTGATCTGCGAGTTCTCCCAGCCGACCTGGGCCCCGTTCCGCACGGTCTACACGGAGTACCTGATGCGGGCGATCCCGCCGGCCGCCCGCGCGGTGTCGTCCAACCCGGACGCGTACGTCTACCTCGCCGAGTCCATCCGCGACTGGCCCGACCAGCCCGCCCTCGCCGCACTGCTCCAGAAGGCGGGCTGGTCGAAGGTCGCATGGCGCAACCTGACCGGCGGCGTGGTGGCCCTGCACCGGGCCACCCGCGCCTGACGGCGGATCAAGACCTGCCCAGCGTCAACAACGCTCGTGGTCAATACACCTAGGACCTGGCGTTCGGTCTCACAACTCCAGCCGGAAGCAGACGGCCTCCGCGCCGCGGGGGGTCTCGTACGACTCGGCCCGCCGCATCCCGAGCCGATCCGCGACCGCCATCGACCGTGCGTTACGGGAGTGGATCATCGCGACCACCTCGTCCACCCCGGCCGCCCGCACCCGCTCCAACGCGGCGCGGGCGGCGGCGGTGGCGTACCCGCGCCCCCACGCCGTACGCCCCAGGCGCCAGCCGATCTCGATCGCGCCGACCGGTCCGTAATGCGTGTGCGGCCACGGCTGCGCCCCGGTGAAGCCGAGCACGGTGTCCGCCTCGTCCATGAGCGTCCACAGGCAGTAGCCGAGCTGGGCGTCGTGGCGGCGCTGGCGGGCGGTGAGCTCCTCGTACACGGAGAAGTCGGCCCGCCGACCGCCGAAGAACTCCATCACCTCGGGGTCGTCGAAGACCCGGTACCAGGTCAGGGCGTCTTCGTCGGTCGGAACACGGAGGCGTACGGCGGGGGCCGAAGCGTGGGGCGTGGCAGGCGCGATCGACATGAGGGAGCCCTTCGGAGGGTTGGTTCGCAGGCCCCCATAGACTGCACGGGACATGTGCCGCGCGGCACGCGAATTCGAGTCTTCGGGAGATCCGACCGTGACCGAGCCCCTCTCCGAGCACAGCGCGGATGTCATCGTCGTCGGAGCGGGCCCTGCCGGCTCCACGACCGCGTACTACCTCGCCAAGGCCGGACTCGACGTCCTGCTGCTGGAAAAGACGGCCTTCCCCCGGGAGAAGGTCTGCGGCGACGGGCTCACGCCCCGCGCCACGAAACAGCTTGTCGCCATGGGGATCGACATCTCCGAGGAGGCCGGCTGGCTGCGCAACAAGGGCCTGCGCATCATCGGCGGCGGCGTCCGCCTCCAGCTCGACTGGCCGGACCTCGCCTCCTACCCGGACTACGGGCTGGTCCGTAAACGCGACGACTTCGACGAGCAGCTGGCCCGCCAGGCGCAGAAGGCGGGCGCCCGCCTCCACGAGCGCTGCAACGTCGGTGCGCCCATCCGCGACGAGCGCACGGGCCGGATCACCGGCGTCGAGGCGAAGATCGGTGAGGAGAAGACCCCGGTCACCTTCCACGCCCCGCTCGTCGTCGCCGCCGACGGCAACTCCACCCGCCTCTCCCTCGCGATGGGCCTGCACCGCCGCGACGACCGCCCGATGGGCGTCGCCGTCCGCACGTACTTCACCTCGCCCCGCCACGACGACGACTACCTGGAGTCCTGGCTGGAGCTGTGGGACCGGCGCGGCGCCGAGGACCGCCTGCTGCCCGGCTACGGCTGGATCTTCGGCATGGGCGACGGCACCTCCAATGTCGGCCTCGGTATCCTCAACTCCTCCTCCGCCTTCAAGGAGCTGGACTGGCGCGAGGTCCTCAAGGCCTGGTGCGCCTCGATGCCGGAGGACTGGGGCTACACCCCCGAGAACATGACGATGCCCATCCGGGGCGCGGCCCTCCCCATGGCCTTCAACCGCCAGCCGCACTACACCAAGGGCCTCCTCCTCGTCGGCGACGCGGGCGGCATGGTCAACCCGTTCAACGGCGAGGGCATCGCGTACGCCATGGAGTCCGGCCAGATCGCGGCCGACGTCATCGTCCAGGCCCACGCCCGCGCCACCCCCGCCCAGCGCGAACTGGCCCTGAACAACTACCCGAAGGTCCTCAAGGAGACCTACGGCGGCTACTACACGATGGGCCGCGCCTTCGTGAAGCTGATCGGCAACCCGAAGGTCATGAAGGTCGCCACCCAGCGCGGCCTGACCCACCCGCTGCTGATGAAGTTCACGCTCAAGATGCTCGCCAACCTGACCGACCCGCAGGGCGGCGACGCGATGGACCGCATCATCAACGGCCTGTCGAAGGTGGCGCCGAAGGCCTGAGGCCGGGGGAGCCCGCCGCCGCACGCGCCCGCTCGTAGTGGCGGGCCACCCGCGCCCGGTTGCCGCAGGACGGCTTGCACCACTCCTGCCTGCCGTGGCTCTTGACGAAGTACCGGACGCAGCGTGGCGCGCGGCAGGCGCGCAGGTGCTCGCGCTGCGGCCCGCTCAGGAAGTCCACGGCGTCGCGTGCCAGGGCCGCGACCAGCCGTACGCCCGGGTCGCCCTCGGCCGACAACAGGCCTGCCGTGGGCGGCCCTTCGGCGGGCCAGCGCAGTTGGGGAGCCACCGGCTCCCGGGCCGCCGCCGCGTTGAGCAGTCTCATGGCCTCGTCGACGGGCAGCAGGCGGTGGGCGTCGGCCGGGCTCGGCGGGGCCGGGCTGACCACCCGTGCGAACAGGGCCCGGACGGCGCGCCGTACGTCGACGACCGCCTCTCTCAACTCCTCGTCGAGGACCAGGTCCCCGGTGGCCGTGACGGTGGCCAGGATGCCGGGCTGGTGCTGAAGCCAGCGACGCGCTCCCCGGACCGTTTCCAGGTCGTCGAGGACTCCGCCGTCCCCGTCGTGGCGGATGGTGCTCGCCAGTGCCATCACAGGACGCTCGGTCATCGCCCACTCCTTCCGGGTCTCTTGAACGTCTGCGCTCTCCAGCCTAGGGTCCTAATGAAAGAAAGCGAATAAGCGTTAGCCGGGGGAGTGCTGCTCATGTTGCTTGCTCAGATCAGCGATCTGCATCTGGACGGCAGCGACCGCGCCAGGGACCGGGCCGACCGCGTCATGGAGTACCTGCGGGCCCTGCCCCGCCCGGTCGACGCGCTGCTGGTCACCGGGGACATCGCCGACCACGCGGCGGAGGCCGAGTACGAGGAGGCCGTACGCCTGCTGGACGCGCCGTTCCCCGTCCTCGCGTGCCCCGGGAACCACGACGCCCGCCCCGCCTACCGCAAGGCGTTCCTCGGCGAGGCCCCGGACACCACCCCCGTCAACCGGGTCCACCACATCGCCGGAACCGCCATCCTCATGTGTGATGCCACCATTCCGGGACGGGACGAGGGGCGCCTCGACGCGGAGACGCTCGCCTGGATCGACATCACGCTCGGCGCGCTCCCGGACGGCGTCCCCGCGCTGATCGCCTTCCACCAGCCGCCCGTCGAACTCCACCACCCGCTGCCGGACGCCGGGATGCTCCAGGAGCCCGAGCGGCTCGCCGCCCTGCTCGACGCCCACCCGCGGGTCGTCGCCGTCCTCACCGGGCACGCCCACACGGCCGCCGCCTCGACCTTCGCGGGCCGCCCCCTGATCGTCGGCCCCGCCGTCACCTGGACCCTGCGCCTGCCCTGGGAGGGCGACCGGCCGGCCGACCGGGACCAGCCGCCCGGCCTGGCATTTCACATCCTGGGCGAGGACCGGCGGCTGACCACCCACTTCCGTGTCGTCCTCTGACACCACCGGACGACGCCCGAAACCCGGCCCTCCGCATCCCGCCGGGAGTTAATCCTCAGCCCCAAGGGTGATCGTGTGCGATGATTTGCGCGCCTGCCGGGCCCCATCGGTGGCCAGGGCCGGCCCACGCCCGCCCCCGCCCACCCGTGGCGGCACGCGGTGCGTGCCACACTCTTTGACGCACCCTCATATCGCATCCTCTTATCGAACGCAGGCCGGCGGGGCACGGAACAAGCCGCTACAGCGCTGCTCGACCCCAAGGACAGACAGCCATGACCACCGCTTCCCTGCCCCAGCACCAGGACCTCTTCCTGGAGCCCCGCTTCGCCGTGGACCTGACCGCGCCGGACGACGACGAGGACTTCGACGCCGCGTACGACGCGGTCCCCGCGCCCACGACCTCGGCCAGGGAGCAGGAACGCTCGAACCGCCGCCCCCGCCGCCGGTAGGATCCCGTCCCATGGCCAGCCCCGAGTCGGACAGACTCCGGCCACCGGTGCGCCGGTGGCCGTGTCCGTGCTGAGCTCCGCCGGCTGACCCCTCCCGGGTCACCGGTCCCTCCGTCACGGTTCCCACGCCCGCCGGATCACCGCGGGTGCGGGCCGTTCCCTCGCGCGTACGTGCTGAAGCACCGCCGTACGCGGAGTCCGTGCCACCGGCCGATCACCGCCGGGCACTTCTTCGCGCCGCCCCGCCGGACCTCCGGCGCGGCCGTCCGCGCGGCCCGTATCCCCGCACACGGTCTGTCTGTCCACCCGACGGTTCCGTCCAAGGGGCTCCTCACCCATGCCATTCGCCGTTTACGTCCTCGGGCTCGCGGTCTTCGCCCAGGGCACCTCCGAGTTCATGCTGTCCGGGCTTCTCTCCGGCATCGCCGCCGACCTCGACGTCTCCCTCTCCGCCGCCGGCCTCCTCACCTCCGCGTTCGCCGTCGGCATGGTCCTCGGCGCACCCGTCATGGCGCTGGCCGGCCGCACCTGGCCGCGCCGCCGCGCCCTGCTCCTCTTCCTCGCGGTGTTCGTCGCCGCCCACGCCGTCGGCGCTCTCACCCCCGGCTACGGGGTTCTCCTGGCGACCCGTTTCGTCGGGGCCCTCGCCAACGCGGGGTTCTGGGCGGTCGCGCTGAGCACCGCCGTCGCGATGGTCCCCGACCGGCTGAAGGGCCGGGCCACCGCCGTGGTGGTCGGCGGCGTGACGATCGCCTGCGTGGTGGGCGTACCGGCCGGCGCTGTCCTGGGGGAGCGGTGGGGGTGGCGGTCGGCCTTCTGGGCGGTCGCGATCGTCTCGCTGCCCGCCTTCCTCGCGGTCCTGCGCAGCGTCCCGGGCGGCCGGGGCGGTACGGACGTGGGTGCCGATCCCGTGTCCGTACGGGACGAACTGCGCGTCCTGACCGGCCCCCGGCTGCGGCCGGTCCTGCTCACGATGGCCCTGGTGCAGGGGGCGACCTTCTGCACGTTCTCCTACCTGGAGCCGCTCCTCACCCGGGAGACGGGCCTGGGCGCGGGGTGGGTGCCGGTGGCCCTGGCGCTCTTCGGGGCGGGGGCGTTCGCCGGGGTCACGGCGGCCGGCCGGTACGCGGACGCCCACCCGGTCGCCGTCGTCGCCACGGGCATGGCCGCTCTGACCGTCGGCTGGTCGGCGCTGGCGCTGACGGCGGGCAGCCCCGTGCTCGCCCTGGCCCTGGTCCCGCTGCTCGGTCTGCTCGCGTTCGGTACGGGCACCGCCCTGATCACCCGGGTCCTGGGCCTCGCCCCCGAAGCCCCGACGCTGGCCGGTGCCTTCTCGACGACCGCGTTCAACCTGGGGGCGACGGTGGGCCCGTGGGCGGGCGGGCTGGCCCTGGACGCGGGGTTCGGCCACCGGGCGCCGGTCGGAGTGAGCGCCCTGCTGATGGCGGCGGCGCTGCTCGTCGCCGCGACCACGGCGAAGAGCCGCCGCCCCCGAGCGGGGGAGCGGCGGCTCTCAGCGGTGAACCGGAGCGCCCGGAGGCGCCGCGGATCGCCGGGAGAACACCCGGGGACCCGCTTGTGAATCAGAGAACGCGGACCGCGCCGGTCGGCCGGTCGTAGTCCAGGGAGCGCTGCACCGTGCCGGTGCTGGAGTTCTGCGCACCGACGAACTCGCCGCCACCGACGTAGATCGCCACGTGGTACGCGCTGCCCGCGCCGCCCCAGTAGAGGATGTCGCCGGGCTGGAGGTTGTCCAGGGAGACCTGGGTGCCGGCGGTCGACTGGGACTGGGAGACGCGCGGCAGGTCGATGCCCGCCGTGCGGTAGGCGGCCTGGACGAGGCCCGAGCAGTCCCACGCGTTCGGGCCGGTGCCGCCGGAGACGTACGCGTCGCCGACCTGGGCCTTGGCGAACGCCACGATGGAGGCGGCGGAACCGCTCACGTTCGAGGAGGAGGACGGGGCGGAGGCGGAGCTGCCGGAGTCCGAGGAGCCGGAGGAGGCGCTGAGCGTCGTGCGCTCGGAGGTCCGGGAGGCGCGCTCGGCACGCTCCTCGGCCTCCGCCTCGGCCTTGGCGGCGGCTTCGGCCTTCTTCTTGGCCTCGGCCTTGCGAACGGCCTCGGCGTGGGCCTTCTTGGCCGTCTTCGCGGCCTTCTCGGCGGCGGCGTCCTCGCTGGCCTGCGTCTCCAGGTCGAGGGCGACCTGCTGCGTGGCCTGAGCGGAGGCGGCGACAGCGGTGGAGAGGCCGTCCGTGATCGTGGGCATCTCGATCGTCTGGGTCACCGGCTCGGCCTGGGCCGGACCGGCGGCACCCGCGACCGCGATGGTGCTGAGGAAGCCACCGGCAACTCCGGCTCGCAGTGCCGACTTCGAGGCGCGCTGACGGGGCTTCCGGTGGCTGGGTATGTGAGCGGTGTGGGACATGGGTACTAGCGCTATCAGGGCTGTAGGGGTCCCATCAAGAAACGTGTGTTGCGACACAGTTACGTTCGGAATCTGTGAATCCGCTTTCTGAGCGCCTTTATTGACGCCGTAACGGGCAAAACGGGCAGTCGCGATCAGGCCCGTGATCACTGCCTTTCGGTAATACGCCCGAATTGCCCGTCGCTTACCATCCGTTCACACCGATGGCCAAGCCCGGTTTCCTGGCGCGAGGGGGCGAGTGGCGCAGGTCACAGTATGAGGATGCCGGGGCGGGCAACCCTCGCGCCCGCGTTGCGCGTGGGCGGGTCCGTCGGCGGCGGGTGACCTCCGGGCCCCCTCCGGCTCGGGAAGCGCTCCTTCCGGAAGTTCGTGAATGCGCGCACATGTCCCCTTCGGTCCCCGTCGCCCCTCGTCCGGGTGAGCGCCGAAGTCGACCGGTGCCCTTATCACCCTCGGGCCGTCCACCGCCAATTTGCTTGTACAGCCCTTCCATTGATAGCGCGACACCTCTTTGACCAGCAGTAACGCCATCGAATGTCACGTCTCGTGATCACTCGGCCGCTTCGCGTACGAAGATCACTGCTCATACGACTTCATGATCCTTCGTCAGGTGGTGGAGATCACAAAGTCGTTGTCGTACCCCGTGTCGCAGATCACAGGGGACCGGGCATAGGATGCGGGGCAGTCGGGCTTGTGAACTGCCTCACATGTGCACGATCTTGGTGAGGTGGCGAGCCGGTCGCCCGATGCGGTCCAAAGGTCAAGGACGACTGGAAGGAGCGAGGAGCGTGAATGCCTACGCGCCCATCCTCGTGCTCGGCGCCCTCGGGGCAGGGTTTGCGATCTTCTCCGTGGTCATGGCCACGCTAATCGGCCCCAAGCGCTACAACCGGGCAAAGCTCGAAGCGTACGAGTGCGGTATCGAACCCACCCCGACTCCGGCCGGAGGCGGCCGCTTTCCCATCAAGTACTACCTGACGGCGATGCTTTTCATCGTCTTCGACATCGAGATCGTCTTCCTCTATCCCTGGGCGGTTTCCTTCGACGCCCTGGGGATCTTCGGGCTCGTGGAGATGCTGCTCTTCGTGCTCACCGTCTTCGTCGCCTACGCGTATGTGTGGCGTCGCGGCGGTCTGGAATGGGACTGAGGGGCTGAGGGGCACACCATGGGACTCGAAGAGAAACTGCCGAGCGGCTTCGTCCTGACCACGGTCGAGCAGGCCGCGGGCTGGGTGCGGAAGGCCTCGGTCTTCCCGGCCACGTTCGGACTGGCCTGCTGCGCCATCGAGATGATGACGACCGGCGCGGGCCGCTACGACCTGGCCCGGTTCGGGATGGAGGTCTTCCGCGGATCGCCGCGCCAGGCGGACCTGATGATCGTCGCGGGCCGGGTGAGCCAGAAGATGGCGCCCGTCCTGCGGCAGGTCTACGACCAGATGCCGAATCCCAAGTGGGTCATCTCCATGGGGGTTTGCGCGTCATCGGGCGGTATGTTCAACAATTACGCCATTGTGCAGGGTGTTGATCACATTGTGCCGGTGGATATCTATTTGCCGGGTTGTCCGCCCCGCCCCGAGATGCTGCTGGACGCCATCCTCAAGCTCCACCAGAAGATCCAGGGCTCCAAGCTCGGGGTCAACGCGGAGGAGGCCGCCCGCGAGGCGGAGGAAGCGGCCCTCAAGGCGCTGCCCCTGATCGAGATGAAGGGGCTGCTGCGGTGACCGAGAACCCCAACGCCAACGGCGACGAGCGAAACGGCAACGCCGTACCCGCGCCGCGCGACACCGGCGGCGAGGTCATCCGCGTGCGCAAGGGCATGTTCGGCGCGAACAACGGCGGCGACACCTCCGGCTACGGCGGCCTCATCCGCACCGTCACCCTGCCGGGAGCCGCCTCCCGGCCCTACGGCGGCTGGTTCGACGAGGTGGCCGACGAGCTCGAAGGGGCCCTGGAGGAACAGGACCTGCTCCCCGCCAACGCCATCGAGAAGACCGTCGTCGACCGCGACGAGCTGACCTTCCACATCGCCCGCGAACACCTGGTCCAGGTCGCCCGCACCCTGCGCGACGACCCCGCCCTGCGCTTCGAGCTCTGCACGGGCGTCAGCGGCGTCCACTTCCCGGGCGACAAGGGCCGCGAGCTGCACGCCGTCTACCACCTGCGCTCGCTCACCCACGGCCGGATCATCCGGCTGGAGGTGTCCGCCCCGGACAGCGACCCGCACATCCCGTCGCTCGTCCAGGTCTACCCGACCAACGACTGGCACGAGCGCGAGGCGTACGACTTCTTCGGGCTCATCTTCGACGGGCACCCCGCCCTGACCCGGATCATGATGCCGGACGACTGGCAGGGCTTCCCGCAGCGCAAGGACTACCCGCTCGGCGGCATCGCCGTCGAGTACAAGGGCGCCCAGATCCCGGCTCCGGACCAGCGGAGGTCGTACTCCTGATGACCACTCCCCACGCAACACCCCGTGCCACGACCGAGGGGACCGTATATACGGTCACCGGCGGCGACTGGGACGAGGTCGTCGAATCCGCCGTGAAGTCCGACGACGAACGCATCATCGTCAACATGGGCCCCCAGCACCCGTCCACGCACGGCGTGCTCCGCCTCATCCTGGAGATCGACGGCGAGACCGTCACCGAGGCCCGCTGCGGCATCGGCTACCTCCACACCGGCATCGAGAAGAACCTCGAATTCCGCAACTGGACACAGGGCACCACCTTCGTCACGCGCATGGACTACCTGACGCCGTTCTTCAACGAGACGGCGTACTGCCTGGGCGTCGAGAAGCTCCTCGGCATCGAGGACCAGATCCCCGATCGGGCCACCGTCCTGCGCGTGCTGCTGATGGAGCTCAACCGGCTCTCCTCGCACCTGGTCTGCATCGCCACCGGCGGCATGGAGCTCGGCGCGACCACGATCATGATCTACGGCTTCCGCGATCGTGAACTGGTTCTCGACCTCTTCGAGCTGTTCACCGGACTGCGCATGAACCACGCGTTCGTCCGCCCCGGCGGCCTCGCTCAGGACCTGCCCCCGGGCGCGGTCGACCAGCTGCGCGAGTTCATCAAGACCATGAAGAAGAACCTGCCGGAGTACGACAAGCTCGCCACCGGCAACCCCATCTTCAAGGCCCGTATGCAGGACGTCGGCTACCTCGACCTCACCGGTTGCATGGCCCTCGGCGCCACCGGCCCGGTGCTGCGCTCCGCCGGCCTCCCGCACGACCTGCGCAAGACCGACCCGTACTGCGGCTACGAGACGTACGACTTCGAGGTCCCCACCGCCGACACCTGCGACTCCTACGGACGCTTCCTCATCCGGCTGGAGGAGATGCGCCAGTCGCTGCGGATCATCGAGCAGTGCATCGAGCGCCTGGAGCCGGGGCCGGTCATGGTCGCCGACAAGAAGATCGCCTGGCCCGCCCAGCTCGCGCTCGGTCCCGACGGTCTCGGCAACTCGCTCGACCACATCCGCAACATCATGGGCACCTCCATGGAAGCCCTGATCCACCACTTCAAGCTGGTGACCGAGGGCTTCCGGGTCCCCGCCGGACAGACGTACACCGCCGTCGAGTCCCCCAAGGGCGAACTCGGCGTGCACGTCGTCTCCGACGGCGGCACCCGCCCCTACCGGGTCCACTTCCGCGACCCGTCCTTCACCAACCTGCAGGCCATGGCGGCGATGTGCGAAGGCGGCCAGGTCGCCGACGTCATCGTCGCCGTCGCGTCCATCGACCCCGTGATGGGAGGCGTCGACCGGTGACCACCTCACGCCAAGACGTCAGTCTGGGGATGCCGCAGCTCCCCGCCACCCCCTACCCGGCCGAGGTGCGCGCCCGGCTCGACGCGGACGCCGAGGAGGTGATCGCCCGCTACCCCGGCAGCCGCTCCGCCCTGCTGCCACTGCTGCACCTCGTGCAGTCCGAGGAGGGATACGTCTCCCGTACGGGCATCGCCTTCTGCGCCGAGACGCTCGACCTCACCACCGCCGAGGTCACCGCCGTCTCCACCTTCTACTCCATGTACCGGCGCAGGCCGAGCGGCGACTACCAGGTCGGCGTCTGCACCAACACCCTGTGCGCGGTCATGGGCGGCGACGCCATCTTCGACACGCTCAAGGAGCACCTCGGGGTCGGCAACAACGAGACCACCGAGGACGGCAAGGTCACCCTCGAACACATCGAGTGCAACGCCGCCTGCGACTTCGCGCCCGTCGTGATGGTCAACTGGGAGTTCTTCGACAACCAGACGCCCGAGAGCGCCACACGGCTCGTCGACGACCTGATCGCCGGCCGGACCGTCGAGCCGACCCGGGGCGCCCCCCTCTGCTCGTACAAGGAGACCGCCCGCATCCTCGCCGGCTTCCCCGACGAGCGCCCCGGCGCCGTCGAGGCCACCGGCGGCGCGGGCCCCGCCTCCCTGATCGGGCTGAAGCTCGCCAAGGGCGAGGCGCTCCCCAAGGCGCGCGTGGTCTCTCCGCGCGCCGGACAGCCCCAGGACGGGCAGCCGCACGACCCTTCGCCGTCCGAGCACCTCAGCTCGCACGACGCACCGCAGCAGACCTCGGCCTCCGACCCGGAGCACCCGGCCGGGCCCGCAGCCGAGGAGGGGGAGTGATGACCTTGGCCGCCGAGATCGACCACAACGGGACGAGCCCCGAGAAGCTGCTCGCCCCCGTCCTCTCCTCCTTCTGGGACCAGCCCGAGTCCTGGACGCTGGACACCTACCGCCGCCACGAGGGCTACGAGGGGCTGCGCAAAGCGCTGGCCATGGCGCCCGATGATCTCATCGCGTACGTCAAGGACTCCGGTCTGCGCGGCCGCGGTGGCGCGGGCTTCCCCACCGGGATGAAGTGGCAGTTCATCCCGCAGGGCGATGGCAAACCGCACTATCTGGTTGTCAACGCCGACGAGTCGGAGCCGGGGACCTGCAAGGACATCCCGCTCCTCTTCGCGAACCCGCACAGCCTCATCGAGGGCATTGTGATCGCCTGTTACGCGATCCGTTCGTCGCACGCGTTCATCTACTTGCGCGGTGAGGTCGTCCCCGTGCTGCGACGACTGCACGAGGCCGTACGAGAGGCGTACGAGGCGGGCTATCTGGGGACGAACATCCTGGGTTCAGGACTCGATCTGGAACTCACGGTGCACGCGGGTGCGGGTGCGTACATCTGTGGCGAGGAAACCGCGCTGCTCGACTCTCTCGAGGGACGGCGTGGCCAGCCCCGACTGCGCCCCCCCTTCCCTGCGGTCGCCGGTCTGTACGCCTGTCCCACTGTGGTGAACAACGTCGAGTCCATCGCGTCGGTTCCCGCGATTTTGAACAAGGGCAAGGACTGGTTCAAGTCGATGGGCAGCGAGAAGTCCCCGGGCTTCACGCTCTACTCGCTCAGCGGCCACGTCACCAGCCCCGGCCAGTACGAGGCCCCGCTCGGCATCACGCTCCGCCAGCTCCTCGACATGAGCGGCGGGATGCGGGCCGGGCACCGGCTGAAGTTCTGGACTCCGGGCGGCTCCTCCACCCCGATGTTCACCGAGGAGCACCTCGACGTCCCCCTCGACTACGAGGGCGTCGGCGCCGCCGGATCCATGCTCGGCACCAAGGCGCTCCAGTGCTTCGACGAGACGACCTGCGTCGTGCGGGCCGTCACCCGCTGGACCGAGTTCTACGCCCACGAGTCCTGCGGCAAGTGCACGCCCTGCCGCGAAGGGACGTACTGGCTGGTCCAGTTGCTCCGCGACATCGAGGCCGGCAAGGGCGAGATGGCCGACCTCGACAAGCTCAACGACATCGCCGACAACATCAACGGCAAGTCGTTCTGCGCGCTCGGCGACGGCGCGGCCTCGCCGATCTTCTCCTCGCTCAAGTACTTCCGCGAGGAGTACGAGCAGCACATCACCGGCAAGGGCTGCCCCTTCGACCCCGCCCGGTCCACGGCCTGGGCCGACGACAAGAACACCGACGGCAAGAACGCTCACCGGGGGGTGAACGCATGACAGTCACCACGAGTGCGCCCTCCGGGGGCGGCGAGGCGGCGGTTCCGCCCGAGGACCTGGTCACGCTGACCATCGACGGCATCGAGATCAGCGTCCCCAAGGGGACCCTGGTCATCCGCGCCGCCGAACTCCTCGGCATCGAGATCCCGCGCTTCTGCGACCACCCGCTCCTCGATCCGGCCGGTGCCTGCCGCCAGTGCATCGTCGAGGTCGAGGGCCAGCGCAAGCCGATGGCCTCCTGCACCATCACCTGCACCGACGGCATGGTCGTCAAGTCGCAGATCACCTCTCCTGTCGCCGAGAAGGCGCAGAAGGGCGTGATGGAGCTGCTGCTGATCAACCACCCGCTGGACTGCCCCGTCTGCGACAAGGGCGGCGAGTGCCCGCTCCAGAACCAGGCGATGTCGCACGGCGGCGCCGACTCCCGCTTCGAGGGGAAGAAGCGGACCTTCGAGAAGCCCGTCCCGATCTCCACCCAGGTGCTGCTGGACCGCGAGCGGTGCGTGCTCTGCGCGCGCTGCACCCGGTTCTCCAACCAGGTGGCGGGTGACCCGATGATCGAGCTGATCGAGCGCGGCGCGCTCCAGCAGGTCGGCACCGGCGAGGGCGACCCCTTCGAGTCGTACTTCTCCGGCAACACCATCCAGATCTGCCCGGTCGGCGCGCTGACCTCGGCGGCGTACCGGTTCCGCTCCCGCCCCTTCGACCTGGTCTCCACCCCCTCGGTGTGCGAGCAGTGCTCCGGCGGCTGCGGGATGCGTACCGACCACCGGCGCGGCAAGGTCATGCGCCGCCTCGCGGCCAACGAGCCCGAGGTCAACGAGGAGTGGATCTGCGACAAGGGGAGGTTCGGCTTCCGCTACGCCCAGCAGCGCGACCGCCTCACCACCCCGCTGGTCCGCAACGCCGACGGCGAGCTGGAACCGGCGAGCTGGCCCGAGGCGCTGGAAGCCGCGGCGGCCGGACTCCTCGCCGCCCGCGGCCGTACCGGCGTGCTGACCGGCGGCCGGCTGACCGTCGAGGACTCCTACGCGTACAGCAAGTTCGCCCGGGTCGCCCTCGACACCAACGACATCGACTTCCGCTCCCGCGTCCACAGCGCCGAGGAGGCCGACTTCCTGGCCGCCCGCGTCGCCGGACGCGGCCGGGACCTCGACGGCGAAGGCGTCACGTACACCGCGCTGGAGAAGGCCCCCGCGGTCCTCCTCGTCGGGTTCGAGTCCGAGGAGGAGGCCCCCGGCGTCTTCCTCAGGCTGCGCAAGGCCCACCGCAAGCGCGGCCAGAAGACCTTCGCGCTCGCCTCGCACGCCACCCGGGGCCTGGAGAAGGCGGGCGGCACCCTGCTCCCCGCCGCCCCCGGCACCGAGACCGAGTGGCTCGACGCGCTCGCGGGCGGCGTCGGCCTGGAGGCCGAAGGGGCCGCGGCCGCCGAGGCGTTGCGCGGTGAGCACGCGCTGATCATCGTCGGCGAGCGGCTCGCGGGCGTGCCCGGGGCACTGTCCGCCGCGATCCGTACCGCCACCGCCACCGGTGCACGCCTGGTGTGGATTCCGCGCCGGGCGGGCGACCGGGGCGCGATCGAGGCCGGCGCGCTCCCCTCGCTGCTGCCCGGCGGCCGCCCGGCCACCGACCCGCGCGCCCGCGACGAGGTCGCGGAGCTGTGGCGACTGGCCGAACTGCCCTCCCGGTACGGCCGCGACACCGGCCAGATCGTCGAGGCCGCGGCCACCGGCGAACTGGGCGCGCTGCTCGTCGCCGGGGTCGGCGTCGAGGACCTGCCCGACCCCGACCGGGCCCTCCAGGCGCTGAACGAGGTCGGCTTCCTGGTCTCCCTGGAGCTGCGGCCGAGCGCGGTCACCGCCCGGGCGGACGTGGTCTTCCCGGTCGCCGCCGTCGCCGAGAAGTCCGGCACCTTCCTCAACTGGGAGGGCCGGGTCCGGATGTTCCAGGCGGCCCTGAAGCCCGAGCAGATGCCCCGGACGCTCGCGCCGACCGACTCCCGGGTGCTGCACATGCTGGCCGACGCCATGGACGTGCACTTCGCGCTCCCGGACCTGACCGCCGCCCGCCGCGAGCTGGACCGGCTCGGCGGCTGGGAGGGCGGCCACGCGGACGACCCGCGCGAGGGGGCGCAGCCGCTGCCCCGGCCCGGCGACGGCGAGGCGGTCCTCGCGGGCCACCGCATGCTGCTCGACCTCGGCCGGCTCCAGGAGGGCGACACCGCACTCGCCGGAACCCGGCACGCGTCCGTCGCCCGGCTCTCGGCGGTCACCGCCGCCGAGACCGGCGTCAAGGACGGCGACCTGCTCGCCGTCACCGGCCCCGTTGGCACCGTCGAACTGCCCCTCCAGGTCACCGATATGCCGGACCGGGTGGTCTGGGTGCCGCTGAACTCGGTGGGACGCGGCATCCCCGCCGATACCGGAGTGAACCCGGGCGGCCTCGTGCGGATCGGTCCCGCCGCCGCACCGGGCGCTCCCGTCGAACCGTCGGAGGTACGAGCGTGACTGGCCTCGCCGCACTCACGACGGCGCCCGAGGGCGTCGTCCTCGCCGCCGAGGATCTCTCGATGTTCGGCACCGACCCCTGGTGGCTCGTCGCCGTCAAGGCGGTCTTCTGCTTCGCGTTCCTGATGCTGATCGTGCTCTTCTCGATCGTCTGGGAGCGCAAGGTCGTCGCCTGGATGCAGCTGCGCATCGGCCCCAACCGGCACGGCCCCTGGGGGCTGCTCCAGTCGCTCGCCGACGGCGTCAAGCTGATGCTGAAGGAGGACGTGGTCGTCAAGGGCTCGGACAAGGCGGTCTACATCCTCGCCCCGATCCTCGCGGCGATCCCCGCCTTCATGGCGATCGCCGTCATCCCGTTCGGGCCCGCGGGCAACGAGATCTCCATCTTCGGCACCCGCACCACGATGCAGCTGACCGACCTGCCCATCGCCGCGCTGTACATCCTCGCGGTCGGCGCGGTCGGCGTGTACGGATTCGTCCTCGGCGGCTGGTCGTCGGGCTCGACGTACCCGCTGCTCGGCGGAATCCGCAGCTGTGCCCAGATGATCAGCTATGAGATCGCGATGGGCGCCGCCTTCGCCTCGGTCTTCCTCTACTCCGGCTCGATGTCGACCTCGACGATCGTGGAGGCGCAGGCGGACCGCTGGTACATCATCCTGCTTCCGGTCTCCTTCCTCATCTACATGGTGACCATGGTCGGTGAGGCCAGCCGGGCGCCGTTCGACATGCCGGAGTCCGAGGGCGACCTGGTCGGCGGCTTCAACACCGAGTACAGCTCGATCAAGTTCGCGATGTTCATGCTCGCCGAGTACATCCACATGGTCACCGTGTCGATGATCGCGGTGACGCTGTTCCTCGGCGGCTGGCGCGCTCCGTTCCCGGTCTCCGCGTTCTGGGAGGGGGCGAACCACGGCTGGTGGCCGATGCTCTGGTTCTTCCTCAAGCTCCAGGCACTGATCTTCTTCTTCATCTGGCTGCGCGGCACCCTGCCCCGGGTCCGCTACGACCAGCTGATGAAGCTCGGCTGGAAGGTCCTCATCCCGGTCTCCGTGGTCTGGCTGATGCTCGTCGCCACCGTCCGCGCGCTGCGCAACGAGGGCTACGACTTCTCCCGGATCGTGCTGTACGTCGGCGCGGCCGTGATCGCGATCCTGCTGATCTCGTTCGTCGTCGACATGTTCCGCGACCGGCGGAGGCGGGCCGAGACGGAAGCGGCCGGACCCGAGCCCGCCTTCGACCCGATGGCGGGCGGGTACCCGGTGCCGCCGCTGCCCGGTCAGACCCTGCCACCGGTGCCCCGGCGCAGGCCACGGCGGGAGCGGGAGCTCGTTGTCAGTGGTGGGTCGGATACTCAGAGTGACGGAAACGCGAGTGACGGAAAGGAGGCCGGCGGTGTCTGAGAAACCAGAACTCACGGGCTCAACGGGGTCCGCTGGGTCCTCGGGCGAATCGGGAGCGGCGGAGGAGAAGTTCCAGAACCCCGTGGCCGGCTTCGGCGTGACCTTCAAGGCCATGTTCAAGAAGCGGCTCACCGAGCAGTATCCGGAGACGCCGAAGACGACGGCGCCCCGCTTCCACGGCCGCCACCAGCTCAACCGTCACCCGGACGGCCTGGAGAAGTGCGTCGGCTGCGAGCTGTGCGCCTGGGCGTGTCCCGCAGACGCGATCTACGTGGAGGGCGCGGACAACACCGAGGAGGAGCGCTACTCCCCGGGCGAGCGCTACGGCCGCGTCTACCAGATCAACTACGCCCGCTGCATCCTGTGCGGACTCTGCATCGAGGCCTGCCCCACCCGGGCGCTGACGATGACGAACGAGTTCGAACTGGCCAACACCACCCGCGAGAGCCTCATCTACACCAAGGACGAGCTGCTCGCGGGGCTGCAGGAGGGCATGGTCGACAGCCCGCACGCGATCTACCCCGGCATGGACGAACAGGACTACTACCGGGGCGTGGTCACCGAGGCCGCCCCCGGCACCGTCCGCCAGACGGCCGTGTCCAAGGGCGAGAGCGACAAGGCCGACGAGGACCCCATCGAATCCACCCGGGCCGCCGACGCCCGGCAGGACAAGGGGGTGGACGCGTGAACGCGCTGGCCGCAGCCACCACCACCTCCACCGGCGAGGCCATCCAGTTCTGGGTCCTGGGCACCGTCGCCGTGATCGGTGCGCTCTCCACGGTCCTCATGAAGAAGGCCGTGCACAGCGCCCTGTCGCTGGCCGGGACCATGGTCGTCCTGGCCGTGTTCTATCTCGCCAACGGGGCGTATTTCCTCGGCGTCGTCCAGGTCATCGTCTACACCGGCGCGATCATGATGCTGTTCCTCTTCGTCGTCATGCTCGTCGGTGTCACCGCGGAGGACTCCCTGAAGGAGACCCTCAAGGGGCAGCGCTGGCTGGCGGCCGGATGCGCCCTCGGCTTCGGCATCCTGCTGATCGCCGGCATCGGCAACGCCTCACTCTCCACGTTCAACGGGCTGGGCGCGGCCAATGCGCGCCACGGCGGAAACGTCGAGGGACTCGCCAACCTCATCTTCACCAAGTACGTCTTCGCCTTCGAGATCACCGGCGCCCTGCTGATCACCGCATCCGTGGGGGCGATGGTGCTGACGCACCGCGAGCGCACCGAACGGGCCAAGACCCAGCGGGAGCTGGCCGAGCAGCGCGTGCGCGAGGGCAAGCACCTCCCGCCGCTCCCCGCACCCGGCGTCTACGCCCGGCACAACGCGGTGGACATCCCCGGTCTGCTCCCCGACGGCACGCCGGCCGAGCTGACCGTCATGCAGACGCTGCGGAAGCGCGGTCAGATCCGGGACGTCTCACAGGAGGCCCTCGCCGATCTCAAGGCCCTGGAACAGCGCTCCGGGGAGCGGCTCGGACGTGAGGACGCGGACGCCGTGACACGCGGGGCAGGCCCCGCGTCCGCGGCGGAGAATTCGGAGGCCGCCCAGTGAACCCGGTCAATTACCTCTATCTCGCGGCCCTGCTGTTCGCGATCGGCGCCTCCGGAGTGCTGATCCGGCGGAACGTGATCGTGCTGTTCATGTGCATCGAGCTGATGCTCAACGCGTGCAATCTGGCGCTCGTCACGTTCTCCCGGATGCACGGCAACCTCGACGGGCAGATCGTGGCGTTCTTCACGATGGTCGTCGCCGCCGCGGAAGTCGTCGTCGGACTCGCGATCATCGTGTCGTTGTTCCGCTCCCGCCACTCGGCCTCGGTCGACGACGCCAGCCTGATGAAGCTGTAAGGGGTCGGAAACGTGGAGAACCTGATTGCGCTGCTCGTCGCGGCGCCCCTGCTCGGAGCGGCGGTCCTGCTCTGCGGCGGCCGTCGGCTGGACAAGACCGGCCACTGGCTCGGTACCGCGCTCGCCGCCGCCTCGTTCGTCGTCGGACTGATCCTCTTCACCGACATGCTGGGGAAGGGCGCCGAGGACCGGGCCCTGCACCAGCACCTGTTCAGCTGGATCCCGGTGGAAGGCTTCCAGGCCGACATCGCCTTCCAGCTCGACCAGTTGTCGATGACGTTCGTCCTGCTCATCACCGGTGTGGGCACGCTGATCCACATCTACTCCATCGGCTACATGGAGCACGACGAGCGCAGGCGCCGCTTCTTCGGCTATCTCAACCTGTTCCTCGCGGCGATGCTCATCCTGGTCATCGCCGACAACTACCTGCTGCTGTACGTCGGGTGGGAGGGCGTCGGTCTGGCGTCGTTCCTGCTCATCGGCTTCTGGCAGCACAAGCCCACCGCGGCCACCGCCGCGAAGAAGGCCTTCCTGGTCAACCGGGTCGGCGACATGGGCCTGTCGATCGCCATCATGCTGATGTTCACCACCTTCGGCACCTTCGCCTTCGGGCCGGTGCTGGAGTCGGCGGACGAGACGAGCCAGGGCAAGCTGACGGCCATCGGCCTGATGCTGCTGCTGGCCGCCTGCGGCAAGTCGGCCCAGGTGCCGCTGCAGTCCTGGCTCGGTGACGCGATGGAGGGCCCGACCCCGGTCTCCGCCCTCATCCACGCCGCGACCATGGTCACCGCCGGTGTCTATCTGATCGTCCGCTCCGGCGCGATCTTCAACGCCGCCCCGGACGCCCAGCTGGTCGTCGTCATCGTCGGTGCGGTCACGCTGATCTTCGGTGCGATCGTCGGTTGCGCGAAGGACGACATCAAGAAGGCGCTCGCCGGATCCACGATGTCGCAGATCGGGTACATGATCCTCGCCGCGGGCCTCGGCCCCATCGGCTACATCTTCGCGATCATGCACCTGGTGACCCACGGCTTCTTCAAGGCCGGGCTCTTCCTCGGCGCGGGCTCCGTCATGCACGGCATGAACGACGAGGTCGACATGCGCAAGTACGGCGGCCTGCGGAAGTACATGCCGGTCACCTTCATCACCTTCGGGCTCGGCTATCTGGCCATCATCGGCTTCCCCGGCCTGTCCGGCTTCTTCTCCAAGGACAAGATCATCGAGGCTGCCTTCGCCAAGGGCGGCACCGAGGGCTGGATCCTCGGCTCGGTCGCCCTCCTGGGCGCCGCGATCACCGCGTTCTACATGACGCGCGTGATGCTGATGACGTTCTTCGGCGAGAAGCGCTGGCAGCCGGACGCGGACGGGCACGAGCCGCATCCGCACGAGTCCCCGAAGTCGATGACCATCCCGATGATCGTGCTGGCCTTCGGCTCGGTCTTCGCGGGCGGGTTCTTCGCGATCGGCGACCGGTTCGTCAACTGGCTGGAGCCGGTCACCGGTTACGACCACGGCCACTCCCCGCTGAGCGCGGCCACGGTCACCGGAGCCACCGTGGTGGCCCTGGTCATCGGCGTCGGCATCGCCTGGGCCATGTACGGCCGCAAGCCCGTCCCGGTGCTCGCCCCGCGCGGCTCGGTCCTCACCCGGGCCGCCCGCCGCGATCTCCTCCAGGACGACTTCAACCACGTGGTCCTGGTCCGCGGCGGCGAGCACCTCACCCGCTCGCTGGTCTACGTGGACCACTCCCTGGTCGACGGCGTCGTCAACGGTACGGCCGCTTCGGTCGGCGGGCTCTCCGGCCGGATGCGCAAGCTCCAGAACGGCTATGCCCGCACCTACGCGGTCTCGATGTTCGGCGGTGCGGCGGTCGTCATCGCCGCGACCCTGCTGATGAGGGCGGTCTGATCACATGTCCTTTCCCCTCCTGACCGCGACGGCGGCGCTCCCGGCGATCGGCGCGATCGCCACCGCCGCCGTCCCCGCCGCACGGCGCACCGCGGCCAAATGGCTCGCGCTGCTCTTCTCGCTCGGCACGCTCGTCCTGGCGGCCGTCGTCTTCCTCCGCTTCGAGCCGGGCGGCGACCGCTACCAGCTCACCGAGTCGCGGGCCTGGATCGCCGACTTCGGCGTCCGCTACGAACTGGGCGTCGACGGCATCGGGGTGGCGCTCCTCGGTCTCACCGCGCTGCTGATCCCGTTCGTCATCGTCGCCGCCTGGCACGACGCGGACCCCCTGGAGACGAAGTCCACGCGCTGGCGTCCGACGCAGGGCTTCTTCGCCCTGATTCTCATGGTCGAGGCCATGGTGATCCTGTCGTTCGTCGCGACGGACGTCTTCCTCTTCTACATCCTGTTCGAAGCCATGCTCATCCCGATGTACTTCCTCATCGGCGGCTTCGGCGACCGGGCCCACGCGGGCAGCGACGAGAGCGCCGCGACCCAGCGGTCGTACGCGGCGGTCAAGTTCCTCCTCTACAACCTGGCCGGCGGTCTGATCATGCTGGCCGCGGTCATCGGCCTCTACGTGGTCGCGGGGAGCTTCTCGCTCTTGGAGATCGCCGAGGCCCGCGCCAACGGCTCCCTGGAGATGGCGACCAGCACCGAGCGGTGGCTGTTCCTCGGGTTCTTCTTCGCCTTCGCGGTGAAGGCCCCGCTGTGGCCGCTGCACACCTGGCTGCCCAACGCGATGGGCGAGGCGACCGCCCCGGTCGCCGTGCTGATCACCGCGATCGTCGACAAGGTCGGCACGTTCGCGATGCTCCGCTTCTGCCTCGGGCTCTTCCCGGAGGCCAGCAAGTGGGCGACGCCGGTGGTCATCACCCTGGCGCTGATCTCCATCGTGTACGGGGCGCTCCTCGCGGTCGGCCAGCGCGACATCAAGCGGCTCATCGCCTACGCCTCGATCTCGCACTTCGGCTTCATCATCCTGGGCATCTTCGCGATGACCAGCCAGGGCCAGTCGGGCGCCACGCTCTACATGGTCAACCACGGCATCTCCACGGCCGCCCTGCTGCTGGTCGCGGGCTTCCTGATCACCCGGCGCGGCTCGCGGCTCATCGCGGACTACGGCGGGGTGCAGAAGGTCGCCCCCGTGCTGGCCGGGACGTTCCTCATCGGCGGGCTCGCCACCCTGTCGCTGCCCGGACTCGCTCCGTTCGTCAGCGAGTTCCTGGTCCTGGTCGGCACGTTCAGCGCGTATCCGGTGGCCGGCATCATCGCCACCTCCGGCATCGTGCTCGCCGCGCTCTACGTCCTGGTCCTCTACCAGCGCACGATGACCGGCCCGGTGCAGGAATCGGTCCGCTCCATGCCGGACCTCCGGGCCCGTGAGCTGGCGGTCGCGGTTCCGCTGATCGCCGTGCTGATCTTCCTGGGCGTCTTCCCGAAGCCGCTCACCGAGGTCGTCAACCCGGCGGTGGAGCACACCATGTCCGACGTACAGAAGAAGGACCCCCAGCCCGAGGTGGAGGCCGCCAAGTGAGCGCAACAGCTGTCCACAGCCTGTGGACGACGGCGAGCGGGGTGACAGCGGCGGCGCCGGGCGACTCGTTCACGGCGCCGAAGATCGAGTACACCCAGCTGATGCCGGTCCTGATCATCGTGGTCGCCGCCGTCCTGGGCATCCTGGTCGAGGCCTTCGTGCCGCGCCGGGCCCGCTACCACACCCAGCTCTTCCTGACCGTGGTGGCGGTCGCCGCCTCGTTCGCCGCGATCGTCGGCCTCGCCGCAGGGGGATACGGCACCACGAAGGCGCAGATCGCGGCCATGGGCGCCATCGCGATCGACGGCCCCACCCTGTTCCTGCAAGGCACCATTCTCCTGGTCGCCATGGTGGCGGTGTTCACCTTCGCCGAACGCCGCCTCGATCCCAGCAGCGACGGAAACCGGGTCGACTCGTTCGCCGCCCAGCCCGGGGCCGTACCGGGCGGTGAGGGCGAGAAGGCCGCGATCCGGGCCGGGTTCACCACCACCGAGGTCTTCCCGCTGCTGCTCTTCTCGGTGGCGGGGCTGCTGGTCTTCCCGGCCGCCAACGACCTGCTGACCCTCTTCATCGCGCTGGAAGTCTTCTCGCTCCCGCTCTACCTCCTGTGCGCCGTCGCCCGCCGCAAGCGGCTGATGTCGCAGGAGGCGGCCGTGAAGTACTTCCTGCTCGGCGCGTTCTCCTCGGCGTTCCTCCTCTTCGGGATCGCCCTCATCTACGGCTACGCGGGCTCCCTCTCGTACGCCGCGATCGCCAACGTCGTCGACGGCTCGGTCCTGGAGATCGACCCCGCCCTCGCCGACACCATGGGCAACGACGCGCTGCTGCTCATCGGCGGCGCGATGATCCTGACCGGCCTGCTCTTCAAGGTCGGCGCCGTCCCGTTCCACATGTGGACCCCGGACGTCTACCAGGGCGCCCCGACCCCGGTCACCGGCTTCATGGCGGCGGCCACGAAGGTCGCCGCGTTCGGTGCGCTGCTGCGCCTGCTGTACGTGGCGCTGCCGGGCCTCACCTGGGACCTGCGGCCGGTCATGTGGGCGGTGGCGATCGTCACGATGCTGGGCGGGGCGATCGTCGCGATCACCCAGACCGACATCAAGCGTCTGCTTGCCTACTCCTCGATCGCGCACGCGGGCTTCATCCTCGCGGGCGTCATCGCGGCCAACCCGGAGGGCATCTCCTCGGTCCTCTTCTACCTGCTGGCCTACTCCTTCGTGACGGTCGGCGCGTTCGCCGTGGTCACGCTGGTGCGGGACGCGGGCGGCGAGGCCACCCACCTGTCGAAGTGGGCCGGGCTCGGCCGCCGCTCGCCGCTGGTCGCGGCGGTCTTCGCGGTGTTCCTGCTGGCCTTCGCGGGGATCCCGCTGACCTCAGGGTTCTCCGGCAAGTTCGCGGTGTTCAAGGCGGCGGCGGAGGGCGGGGCCGGGGCACTGGTCGTCGTCGGTGTGCTCTCGTCGGCCGTCGCGGCGTTCTTCTACATCCGCGTGATCGTCCTGATGTTCTTCAGCGAGCCGAAGGCGGACGGCCCCACGGTCGCCGTCCCGTCCCCGCTGACCATGACGACGATCGCGGTCGGCGTCGCCGTCACCCTGGTGCTGGGCCTGGCCCCGCAGTACTTCCTGGACCTGGCGAGCCAGGCGGGGGTCTTCGTGCGGTAGCCCGCGCGGGAAGCCCCGCAGCATGAGCGACAGCAGCGCCGGACGGTCGGTTATCCACAGACCGTCCGGCGTTGTCGTTGGCTCCGCCTATCGTGGACGGGGACGAGAGCAGGACGGGACAGGGCCGGGCGAGCGGACCCTCGGGGGACAGAGCATTGGGCGTGAGCATGGACGAGACCACCGGGACGGTGACCGACACCGGCGCGGGAGGCGAGAGCGAGGCGCGGCGGACGCTGCACCGCGTCTTCGGGTACGAGTCGTTCCGCGGCGAGCAGGGCGCGATCATCGAGCACGTGGTGGCGGGCGGCGACGCGGTCGTGCTCATGCCCACCGGCGGCGGAAAGTCCCTCTGCTACCAGATCCCGTCCCTGGTCC
>NZ_QWFA01000087.1 GCF_003501885.1 Streptomyces globisporus | reverse complement strand
CTTGAGACCCTGCCCGCCCCCGACCCGGAGGCGGCCGTCGCCGCGGCGGCCCGGCTCGGCTACCCGGTGGCTCTCAAGACCACCGCGCCCCACCTGCGCCACCGCGCCGACCTCGGCGGGGTCCGCCTCGACGTCGCCGACGAGGAAGCGCTGCGCCGGGCCTACGGTGAGCTCACCGACCTCCTCGGCAAGCCGGCCGAACTGCTCCCCGTCGTCCAGGCGATGGCCCCGCGCGGCGTCGACACGGTCGTGCGGGCCTCCATCGACGCGGCCGCCGGGGCGATCCTCTCCTTCGGCCTCGCGGGAGCGCCCTCCGAACTGCTAGGCGACACCGCGCACCGGCTGGTCCCCGCCACCGACCGGGACGCCGCCGAGCTGATCCGGTCCATCCGGGCGGCTCCGGTGCTGTTCGGCTGGCGCGGCTCGGCCCCGGTCGACACGGCCGCGCTCGAAGAGCTGCTGCTGCGGCTGTCCCGGCTGGTCGACGACCACCCGGAGGTGGTCTCCGTCGCGCTCGAACCCGTCGTCGTGGCCCCGCAGGGACTCACCGTGCTCGGCGCGAGCGTCCGGCTCGCCCCGCCGCCCGCCCGGAGCGACGTCGGCCCCCGCCGCCTGCCGAACTACTGAGACCCACCGGCCGGTGGCCACGGGGGCGTCCCCGGCAGTCACCGGCCCGCCGTAGGATGGTGCTCATGGCAAAGACCGGTACGACGACCAAGGGGCTGCGCGCGGCGATCGAGCGCAGCGGCTACTACCCGGCCCTCGTGGCCGAGGCGGTGGAGGCCGCCGTCGGCGGGGAGCCGGTCGCTTCGTACCTGGTCCACCAGGAGACCACGTTCGACTCCAACGAGGTGCGCCGTCATGTGACCGTCCTCGTCCTGACCGAGCACCGGTTCATCGTCAGCCACACCGACGAACAGGCCGCCGACACCAGCTCCCCGACGCCGTACGCCACCACATCCACCGAGTCGGTGAAGCTGGAGCGGATCTCCTCCGTCGTCGTCAGCCGGGTGGTGGCCAACCCGGAGAAGTACGTCCCGGGCACCCTGCCCCGCGAGGTCGTCCTGACCATCGGCTGGGGCGCGGTCTCCCGGATCGACCTGGAGCCCGCCGCCTGCGGCGACTCCAACTGCGAGGCCGACCACGGCTACACGGGCAGCTCCACCGCCGACGACCTGAGCCTGCGGGTCAGCGAGGCCGGCGACGGCCCCGACGCCGTGCGCCAGACCCTCGCCTTCGCCCAGGCGCTCTCCGAGGCCACGGCCGCCACCGCGGCGAGTGGCCGCTGATGGCCCAGCCCGCCTGGCAGGACCCCGAGCCGCTGGCCCTCGACACCGCGCCCGTGCCCGAGTACGGCAGGGGTTCGCTCGCGGACCTGCTGCCGACGCTCGCCGCCGGACTGGAGGTGCCGGGCTTCACTGCCGCGATCCCCGAGCTGACCCCGGCCGACCGCAACTGCGTCTTCCTGATCGACGGCCTCGGCTGGGAGCAGATCAAGGCCCACCCGGACGAGGCCCCCTTCCTGCACTCCCTGCTCCCCACCTCGCGCGGGGGCACCGGCCGCCCGCTCACCGCGGGCTTCCCGTCCACCACCGCGACCTCGCTCGCCTCCGTCGGTACGGGGCTGCCGCCCGGCGAGCACGGCCTTCCCGGCTACACCGCGCGCAACCCGCAGACCGGCGAGCTGATGAACCAGCTTCGCTGGAAGCCGTGGACCGAGCCGAAGGCCTGGCAGCCGTACCCCACGGTCTTCCAGCTCGCCGACGCCGTGGGCGTCCACACCGCGCAGGTCTCCGCGCCGATGTTCGAGCAGACCCCCCTCACCAAGATCGCGCTCAGCGGCGGCTCCTTCCTCGGCCGGCTCTCCGGCGAGGACCGGATGGACGTCGCCGCCCAGCGCCTGGCGGCCGGCGACCGCTCGCTCGTCTACACGTACTACAGCGAGGTCGACGGCAAGGGCCACCGCTTCGGCACCGACTCCGACGCCTGGCGCGGCCAGCTGATGTACGTCGACGGGCTCGCCCGACGCC
Source organism: Streptomyces globisporus (assembly GCF_003501885.1). GTDB lineage: Bacteria > Actinomycetota > Actinomycetes > Streptomycetales > Streptomycetaceae > Streptomyces > Streptomyces globisporus_D. Next base: position 21,400 of record NZ_QWFA01000087.1, on the reverse strand, counting down.
TCGCCGAGCAGCTCCCGCCGCGCTCCGCGCTCTACATCACCGCCGACCACGGCATGATCGACATCCCGTTCGACGAGCAGTCCCGGATCGACTTCGACGAGGACTGGGAGCTGAGCGCGGGCGTCGCCCTCCTCGGCGGCGAGGGCCGCGCCCGCCACGTCTACGCGGTCCCCGGCGCCCAGGCCGACGTCCTGGCCGTCTGGCGCGAGGTCCTCGGCGAGCAGTTCTGGATCGCGAGCCGGGACGAGGCCATCGCGGCCGGCTGGTTCGGCCCGACGATCGACGAGCGGGTGTACGGGCGGATCGGCGACGTGGTCGCCGCCGCCCACGACGACGTGATCATCACGGCCTCCGTCAACGAGCCGCACGAGTCGGCGATGGCGGGCGTGCACGGCTCCCTGACCCCCGTGGAACAGCTCGTCCCGCTCCTCGAAGTACGCTCGTAACCCCTTCTCTCCCGCCGACCCCCTCCGAAAGGTGCTCGACCCCTCATGCCCGAGCTGGTGTTCTTCTCCGGAACCATGGACTGCGGAAAGAGCACGCTGGCCCTGCAGATCGGTCACAACCGCTCGGCCCGCGGCCTCCAGGGCGTGATCTTCACCCGCGACGACCGCGCGGGGGAGGGCAAGCTCTCCTCCCGGCTCGGCCTGGTGACGGACGCCGTCGAGGCCGAGGAGGGCATGGATCTGTACGCGCACATCGTGGACCGGGTCAGCCGGGGCGGCCGGGTCGACTACGTGATCGTGGACGAGGCGCAGTTCCTCGCCCCGGACCAGATCGACCAACTGGCCCGCGTGGTCGACGATCTGAAGCTCGACGTCTTCGCCTTCGGTATCACCACGGACTTCCGCACCAAGCTGTTCCCGGGCTCCCAGCGGCTGATCGAACTGGCCGACCGCATAGAGGCCCTTCAGGTCGAGGCCCTGTGCTGGTGCGGGGCCCGTGCCACGCACAACGCCCGGACGGTGGACGGCGAGATGGTCGTCGAGGGCGCCCAGGTCGTTGTCGGCGACGTCAACCGGCAGGCGGGCGAGGTCGGTTACGAGGTGCTGTGCCGGCGCCACCACCGCCGCCGCACCACCGCGGAGACCGCCCGCGCGGGCGCGCTCTCGCCCGACGTCCTGCCGGTGTCGTCGGACTGAGGCTTCACGGTTCCGCTGCACGCGGCAGGCCGAGGGGCCCGAGGGCTTGTCCTACGAGAACGGTGGCCGGGCATGACGGACGAACGGAGCGGGGGCGCGTCGGCGCCGCTGCCGGCGAAGGCCGGGCTGGAGGTCGTGGCGCAGGGCGTCGCCGATGAGCTGCCCTCGTACGCGCAGGCCTTCAAGGCCGTCGTCAACGTCGAGGTGGCCCCCCGGGCTACGGTGGCGCGCTCGGCGCCGGGAGCGGCGGCGGAGGCCGACCGGCTGTGGCTGGAGCACGCGCGGACCGCTGCCGTCATCGATGACGAGGGCTGCTTCCTGGTCCGGGAAGCCGATCACGGCTGGGACCGGGTGCGCCGCACCGCGCACACCGCGCTCTCCGCCGCCCTCGTACCCGGGGCGGGCTCCGTGGTCATCGCGATGTCCCCGGACGGCCGCCGGCTGTGCGCCCTCACCGAGGAGGACGACGACTACTGGATCGTCGTGCACCGTTTCGAGGACCGTGCCGTGTGACCCGGGGCCTGCCCGTCTAAGGGCTCTCGGTGGAGCCGCTGCCGGTCGACCTGATGACCGTGAACACGGCCCCTTCCGGGTCCGCGACCGTCGCCAGCCTGCCGCTCACCCCCTCGCGCGGCGGCTGCAGGACGCGCCCGCCCAGCTCCACCACCCGGGCCGCGGCCCGGTCGGTGTCGGCTACCTCGAAGTACGTCATCCAGTGCGGCCCCCGGTCGCGCGGCAGCGCGTGGCCGACCCCGTGCAGGGCCGCCACCGCCACGTTGTCCAGGTGCAGTGTCTGGTAGTCGAAGTCGGCGGAGAGCACCGCCTCCGTCTCGTAACCGAAGACCGTCTGGTAGAACTTCGCGACCATCGACGTCTCCCGGGTCACCAGCTCGTTCCAGACGGGGGTGCCGGGTACGCCCGCCGTCATCGTGCCGATGTGCTCCGAGCCCTGCCAGATGCCGAAGACCGCCCCGCTCGGGTCCGAGGCGATGGCGAGCCGCCCGGCCTCGCCCGCGTCCAGTGGGCCGACCGCGACCGTCCCGCCGCAGGAGCGGATGGCCTCCGCGGTGACGTCGGCGTCGTCCGTGGCGAGGTAGGTGGTCCAGGCGATGGGGAGATGCCGGTCGGGCGGCAGCTGGCCGATGCCCGCGACCTCCTCGCCGTGCAGCAGCCCGCGGACGTAGGGGCCCAGTTGTTCAGGGCCCGGCCGGAACTCCCAGTCGAACAGGGCTCCGTAGAACTCCTGGGTCGCGGTCAGGCCGTGCACGATCAGACTCACCCAGCAAGGTGTTCCGGGCGTGCGCCGGGCGGGGGCCTCGGTCATCGTCTTCTCTCTCCTCGGACCGTTGTGGTGGCCGTGCGGGGGAACGGGACAGCGGCGCCGTCCCGGGTCAGGACGCGGTCCGCGTGCCCCGTGCAGATGCTTGCACCCCCCGGCGCGGGAGGCGCACCGGCCGCGCCGCGTCGTCCGGGTTCTCGACGGAGGACGGCCGGACTACCGCCGGCCGTCCCGTCCGATGCTGTTACGGGTGCCGGCCCCGCTGCGCGAGGATGGCACCCATGAAGCCCATCATCACCGCATCCGAATGCGCGAGCGAGTCGGCCGGGTCGCGACCGCCGGTGCTCCTGGACGTCCGCTGGCAGCTCGGCGGCCCGAACGGCCGCCCCGACTACGAGGCCGGTCATCTGCCCGGCGCGGTCTACGTCGACCTCGATACGGAACTGGCGGGACCGGCGGGCGACGGCGGCCGCCACCCCCTCCCGGACCCGGAGGCCTTCGGTGCCGTGATGCGCCGGGCCGGGGTCGGTCAGGACACCCCCGTCGTGGTGTACGACGGGGGGCAGGGCTGGGCGGCGGCCCGCGCCTGGTGGCTGCTGCGCTGGACCGGGCACGGAGACGTACGGGTCCTCGACGGCGGGCTCGCCGCCTGGACCGGCGACCTCACCACGGAGATCCCGCACCCCGCCGAGGGCGATTTCCGGCCGAAGCCGGGGGCCCTGCCGACCCTGGACGCGGAAAGTGCGGCGGCCTTCGCCCGCTCGGGTCTGCTGCTGGACGCGCGGGCGGCCGAGCGCTACCGGGGCGATGTGGAGCCGATCGACCGCGTCGGCGGCCATATCCCCGGGGCCGTCTCCGCGCCGACCACGCAGAACGTCGACGCGGACGGGCGCTACCTCCCGGCCGAGCAGCTGGCCGCACGGTTTGCCGGGCTGGGCGCGGAAGGCAGCACCGAGGGCGTGGGCGTCTACTGCGGATCCGGGGTCTCCGGCGCGCACGAGGTGCTGGCCCTGGAGATCGCCGGCTTCACCGGTGTCCTGTACCCGGGCTCCTGGTCCGAGTGGTCCTCGGACCCCTCCCGGCCGGTCGCCACGGGGCCCGAGCCCCGGTAACCCCGCAGGGCGGGTCCGGCCGGTCCCGCCCGCGCCCGTCCGCGCGCCGGACCACGGCGAAGGAGCGGGGGCCGTACGCCATCGCGTACGGCCCCCGCCCCCACCGGTGGTCATCCCCGGTCAGTCCTGCTTCTTGCGCCGGGTGCCGAAGACGATCTCGTCCCAGCTCGGCACGGCGGCCCGGCGGCCCGGCCGGACCCCGTCCGCCTCCGCCTGACGGTCCGTCGTCCCGGTCAGCCGGTCGCGATGACCGGCCACCGCCCGGGGCATCAGCACATCCGCGTACGCCGACCCGGCACCGGCCGAAGCGGCGGCGGCCGGCGGCTCGTCCGCCTCCGCCTCCTCCGCCGGTTCCAGCGCGGGCGGCTCGGGCTGCGTGGGCCGCTCGGGCACGACCATGTCGCCCCGGAAGCTCGGTACCGCCTCCAGCAGGCTGGTCAGCGAGTCACGCTCACCGGCCGACGCGCTGCTCACGTACTCCTCGGGCTCGGTGACCGGCGCGGGCCGCTCGATCTGCCGGTCCAGGGCCCGGTCCAGCGGGCGTTCGCGCTCGGTCTGCCGGTCGAGGCTCCGGTCCAGCGGCCGGTCGCGCGGCAGCCGGGCGATCCGGGGCACGAACGGGAAACTGGGCTCCGGCGCGGCGACGTCGTCGGTCTCGCCGATCAGCGAGCGCGCCTCGTCGTCCAGCGCCTGGACCAGCCGCCTCGGCGGGTCGTACGTCCAGCTCGCCGAGTGCGGTTCGCCCGCGACCCGGTAGACGAGCAGGACTTCCCAGGTGCCGTCGTCACGACGCCACGAGTCCCACTGGACGGTTTCCTTGTCGGCGCCGCGCAACAGGAGACGTTCCTGCACCGCCTCGCCGAGCTGGGGGCCGGTGTTCTCGCCGGGACGGCGCACAGGAGTCTTCCGGGCCCGTTCGGCCATGAAGGCACGCTCCGCGAGCACGGGGCCCTCGAAGCGGCGTACACGGTCGACGGGGATGCCCGCGAACTGGGCGACCTCCTCAGCGGAGGCACCGGCCCGTATGCGGGCCTGGATGTCGCGGGGCCGGAGGTGGCTCTCCACCTCGATCTCGATCTGGCCGAGCCGGGCGCGGTCGTTGCGCACGGCGGCGCGCAGCCGCTCATCGATCGGAAGCGTGTACTCCGTGCTGTCCGCAGCCTTGAGCACCAGTCGTGTGCCGTCGTTGGAGACGGCCACGACACGCAGTTCGGGCATGGGGACCTCCCGGGTGGTGCCTGCCGACGTCACGTGCGTCGCTGCTTCCGCTAGTCGAGTGTGACCTGCCCGGGTGCAGCCTGCCACAACCTTGCCAAATTGCCCGGCGTGTCGGGCGCTCGCCCTGGTGCGCCCGCCTAGGGTGCCGCCGTCGGCCCCCTCCGGTAGCTGCGGATTCCCACGTCGGAGTCCGCCCCAGGGCTCGTCACAGTACTCCATTCGGGCCACCGGGGTGGACCGGCGCGCCGCCGAAGTTCTCACCGGCTGCGGGAGTTGAGGTACCCAGTTCTCCGCGAAATGCCCCTGATGCGTGTTGTGCTTCACACAATCACCAGAATCGGAACTATCCACTTCGCTCATTTGTCCCTTCCTGTTGCATGGTGGGAGAGATGTCAAGCAGGGGCTGGTAATGGTTCAGAAGCCGGAAAGTGACGCAGAACCCAAGGAAAGGCGCATAGATCTGAGTCTCCCGCAGGTCGCCGGGAGCGCCGTGGCGGCCGTCGCGGCAGCGGTGCTGGCCTCGCAGTTGGGCGTGTACGGCACGATCGCCGGCGCGGGCGTGATGAGCGTCGTCGCCACCTGCGGCGGCTCGGTCTTCCAGCACTTCTTCCGCCGCACCGGCGAGCAGATCCGTGAGGTGACGGTCCAGGTGACCCACCCGGAGGGCCGCCAGGTGACCGTGCACACCAAGGAGACGACGCCCGCCGGGCGCAGAGCCGCCGCACAGCGGGCGGAACCTGAGACGACGGGGCAGCCTGTGGACGACGCCACCACGGTGCTGCCCACGGTCGGCCCGGGCACGGTCCCGGAGGTGATCCCGGACGCGGAGAGCACGCAGGTGCTGAGGCCGCTCGACACGGACCGGACGCAGCTGCTGAACCTCGGCGACGAGCGGACCCGGATGCTCCGCGTCCCGCCCGCCGGAGCCGATGCCGACCGTACGCAGATGATCCCGCGCGCCGACGACCGTACGCAGACGCTCCCGCAGGCCGGATCGCACCCGGCCGCCGCCCCCGACGACGCGTTCGGCGAGGGCGTCACCCACGGCACCCGCCTGCGCGGATGGAAGCGCCCCGCGCTGGCGGCCGCCGCGGTCTTCGCCGTCTCCATGGCCGGGATCACCGCGTTCGAGCTGATCTCGGGCAACGACCTCAGCGGCGGCCAGGGCACCACCCTCAGCTCCGTCGTGCGCGGCGGCGGCGACCGGGACACCGGGCCCGCGGACCCCACCCCCTCCGGGGACACCGGCAGGGACGGGGGAGCGGACGAGCAGTCTCCGACCCCGGGCGACGGCACCGGCTCCGCCCCCGCCACGGACGGCGGCGACGGCAGCGGCACGAGCCCGGACCCGGGCAGGAGCCCGGGCGGTGAGAACCCGACCACCGGGCCCACCACCGCCCCGACGCCCTCCGGATCCGCCGGCGAGCCCACGCCCGAGCCGACGCAGCCGACTCCGTCGAACCCCGGCGACACCGGTACCGGCGAACCCTCGACCGGCACGGGCGTCGCCCCCGGGCAGGGCGAGCAGGGCCCGCCCGGCGCCGACGCCGAGTGACGGACGTACCGGCGGAACACTCCGGCCCCGGCCCCTCGCCATTGAGCGGGGGCCGGGGCCGACGTCGTAGCAGTGGCTGCCCGGACTCAGTCGCCGAGCACGCGCCGCAGATAGTCGTTGCCGAACAGCCGGTCCGGGTCCAGCCGGTCGCGCAGCGCGGTGAACTCACCGAAGCGCGGGTAGACCTCCGTCAGGTAGGCCGCGTCCCGGGTGTGGATCTTGCCCCAGTGCGGCCGGCCGGCGTGCGCCGTCATGATCCGCTCGACCGCGGTGAAGTACGAGCGGTGGGGCGTGCCCTTGTAGAGGTGCACGGCGATGTACGCGCTGTCCCGGCCCGAGGCGGTCGACAGGGCCATGTCGTCGGCCGGAGCGGTGCGCACCTCGACCGGGAAGCTGATCTTCAGCGGTGACCGCTCGACCATGGCCTTCAGCTCCCGCAGCGCCGTCACCGCCTGCTCGCGCGGAACGGCGTACTCCATCTCCACGAACCGCACCCGGCGCGGGCTGGTGAACACCTTGTACGGGATGTCGGTGTACGTACGCGCCGACAGCGCCCGGCTGGAGAGCTTGGCGATCGAGGGGATCGTCGCCGGGACCGCGCGGCCGAGCGAACAGGCCACCTGGAAGACCCCGTTGGACAGCAGCTCGTCGTCGATCCAGCTGCTCACCCGGCCGGGCGGGGCGGCCGGACCGGCGCTGCGGTTGTTGCGCTTGGTGTTGCAGTTCCCGGTGTGCGGGAACCAGTAGAACTCGAAGTGCTCGTTCTCGGCCACGAACTCGTCGAACTCCTCGGTGACCCGGTCGAAGCCCATCGGCTCCTCGCGGGCGGTCAGCAGGAAGATCGGCTCCACGGCGAGGGTGACGGCGGTGATCACCCCGAGGGCGCCGATCCCGACCCGGGCGGCGGCGAAGATCTCCGGGTTCTCCTCGGCCGAGCAGACCAGAACCGTGCCGTCGGCGGTGACCAGCTCCAGCGCCCGGATCTGCGCGGATATGGAGGCCGATTCGCGGCCCGTGCCGTGCGTGCCGGTGGAGGTCGCCCCGGCGATCGTCTGCTCCATGATGTCGCCCATGTTCGTGAGCGACAGGCCCTCGCGGGCGAGTGCGGTGTTGAGCCGCTTGAGCGGAGTGCCCGCCTCCACCGTCACGGTCATCGCCTCACGGTCGATGCCCCGGATCCCGGTGAGCAGATCGGGGCGTATCAGCACCCCGTCGGTGGCGGCCGCCGCCGTGAAGGAGTGGCCCGAACCGACCGGCTTCACCTTCAGGCCGTCCGCGTGCGCCCGGCGCACCACGTCCGCGAGTTCGTCCACGGACGCGGGTGACTCGGTGCGGGCGGGCCGGGCGGTGACGGTGCCCGCCCAGTTACGCCACGCGCTCGTCGTCCGTGCGTAGGTGTCGGTCATCTTCCCCGCGCCCTCCCGTCGCAGCCGGCCCGGCCAGCCGGCGATATCCCAGGAACGCCACCGCCGCCGCGAGCGCTCCCGCCACGACGGGCACCGCGTACCCCGCCTTCGCCCCGGCGGCGTCGACCACCCAGCCGGCGGCCGAGGAGCCGAGCGCCACTCCGACCGCGAGCCCGGTACTGGTCCAGGTCATGCCCTCGGTCAGCTTGGTGCGCGGTACGTGCGCTTCGACGAGGGCCATGGTGGTGACCATCGTCGGTGCGATGGCGAGACCCGCGACAAAGAGCGCCACGGCCAGCAACGGAAGGTTCCCGGCCAGTAGGAGGGGGATCATACTCACGGCCATCGCGCAGACACCCACCAGCCACCTGGCCGCGGGGTTCCCCTTCAGGTGCAGCAGCCCGAACACGGCCCCCGCGAGACACGAGCCGAGCGCGTAGACGGCCAGCACCAGGGAGGCAGCGGCCTTGTGGCCGCGCTCCTCGGCGAAGGCCACGGTCACCACGTCCACGCCCCCGAAGATCGCACCGGTCGCCACGAAGGTGGCCACCAGGACCTGGAGCCCCCGCGAACGCAGCGCCGAGCCCCCGGTGTGCTGCGACTTCGGGTGCGGCATCGGCTCGGTCGCGCGCTGCGCGGTCAGCCAGAAGACGCCGACCAGCAGGAAGGCGGCGGCGATCAGCGGTCCGGCCTCGGGGAACCACGCGGTGGAGAGGCCGATGGAGATGATCGGGCCGAAGATGAAGCACACCTCGTCGACGATCGACTCCCACGAGTACGCGGTGTGCAGATCGCGGCCCGAGCCCCGGTAGATCTCCGCCCAGCGGGACCGGACCATCGACCCCACGCTCGGCACACATCCCGCGCCCACCGAGAAGACGAACAGCGTCCACTCCGGCGCCCCCTGCTGGGCGCAGACCAGCAGACCCGCCACCGCGGCCACCGCGACCAGCGTGACCGGGCGCAGCACCCGGCGCTGCCCGTAGCGGTCGACCAGCCGGGAGACCTGGGGGCCGCAGACCGCGGCCGACATCGCCAGGGTCGCCGACAGCGCCCCGGCCAGTCCGTAGCGGCCGGTGAGCTGGGAGATCATCGTGACGACGCCGATGCCCATCATGGACAGCGGCATCCGGCCGAGGAAGCCTGCGGCGGAGAACCCCTTGGTACCGGGGGCGGAGAAGATGGCGCGGTAGGGGCTGGGCAAGGGGGTACTCCGGTCATGCCTGTCAGGCGTATAGCTGGCCCATACAGCTTACGGGCGGGCGGACGCCCCGGACACCGGATTCCGGGCGGACCGGGGGCCCGGTACCGGCCGGGTTCCCCACCCGCCGTTCCACGCCTTCCCGACGGGCCGTCGGATGTCGGTTGCCACCCCGCCGGGGACGGGTGGCAGGATCGACGGCATGTCCGATCTGCGCGATGCCGCTCCCTACGACGCCCTGCTGCTGCTCTCCTTCGGCGGTCCCGAGGGCCCGGACGACGTGGTCCCGTTCCTGGCGAACGTGACCCGCGGCCGCGGCATCCCCGAGGAACGCCTCAAGGAGGTCGGTCAGCACTACTTCCTGTTCGGCGGGGTCAGCCCGATCAACGCGCAGAACCGCGCCCTGCTGGAGGCGCTGCGCAAGGACTTCGCCGACCACGGCGTCGACCTGCCGATCTACTGGGGCAACCGCAACTGGGCCCCGTACCTGACCGACGTGCTGCGCGAGATGACGGCCGACGGGCACCGCCGGATCGCCGTCCTCGCCACCAGCGCCTACGCCTCCTACTCGGGCTGCCGCCAGTACCGCGAGAACCTCGCCGAGTCGCTGGCCGCCCTGGAGGCCGAGGGCCTCGATGTGCCCCGGGTCGACAAGCTCCGCCACTACTTCAACCACCCCGGGTTCGTCGGCCCCATGGCCGACGGCGTGCTCGCCTCGCTCGCCGACCTCCCCGAGGACGTCCGCGCGGGCGCGCACATCGCGTTCACCACCCACTCCATCCCGACCTCCGCCGCCGACGCCTCGGGCCCGGAGGAGGCCCACGGCGAGGGCGGCGCCTACGTGGCCGAGCACCTCGACGTGGCGCGGCTGATCATCGAGGCGGTGCGCGCCGAGACCGGCGTCGAGCACCCCTGGCAGCTCGTCTACCAGTCCCGCAGCGGCGCCCCGCACATCCCGTGGCTGGAACCCGACATCTGCGACCACCTGGAGACCCTGCACGGCGAGGGCGTCCCCGCCGTCGTGATGGCGCCCATCGGCTTCGTCTCGGACCACATGGAGGTGCTGTACGACCTGGACACCGAGGCCACCGCCAAGGCCGCCGAGCTCGGTCTGCCGGTCCGCCGCTCCGCCACGGTGGGCGACGACCCGCGCTTCGCCGCCGCCGTACGGGACCTGGTCCTGGAGCGTGCCGCGAGCGAGCGCGGCCGGGCGGTCGAGCGCTGCGCGCTGGGGTCGCTGGGGCCCTCCCACGACCTCTGTCCCGTCGGCTGCTGCCCCGCCAGGGCCCCGAAGCCGGCCGCCGCGGGCGCCGACAGCCCGTACGTGTAGCCCGTACGACCACCCGACCGTGCGCACCGATCACCTGGGAGCACCGTGACCGACCCCGCCCTGTCCGAACTGCTCGACCTCGCTCTCGAAGCCGCCCGCCGCGCCGGAGCCCTGCTGCGCGACGGCCGCCCCGCCGACCTGGGGGTGGCCGCGACCAAGTCCAGCCCCATCGACGTGGTCACCGAGATGGACATCGCCGCCGAGAAGCTGATCACCGGCTACCTCACCGACTTCCGCCCGGACGACGGCTTTCTCGGCGAGGAGGGCGCCAGCTCCCCGGGCTCCACCGGCATCCGCTGGGTCATCGACCCGCTCGACGGCACGGTGAACTACCTCTACGGCCTGCCGACCTGGGCGGTCTCCATCGCCGCCGAGCGCGACGGCGAGCGGGTCGTGGGCGTCGTCGAGGCCCCGATGCGCCGGGAGACGTACCAGGCGGTCCTCGGCGGCGGTGCGTTCGCGAACGGCGAAGCGCTGCGCTGCCGGCCCACCGCGCCCCTGGACCAGGCACTCGTCTCGACCGGCTTCAACTACGTCGCCCACGTCCGCGCCCACCAGGCGGACGTCGCCCAGCGGCTCATCCCCAGGCTCCGCGACATCCGGCGCAGCGGTTCGGCCGCCGTCGACCTCTGCGATGTGGCGGCGGGCCGTCTCGACGGCTACTACGAGCGCGGCCTGCACCCCTGGGACCTGGCCGCGGGCGACCTCATCGCCCGGGAGGCGGGTGCGCTGACCGGCGGCCGCCCGGGGCTGCCCGCCGACGGCGACCTGACGGTGGCCGCCACCCCCGGCGTCTTCGAGCCGCTGCAGGCCGCACTCGACGAGCTGGGCGCCTGGCACGACTGACCCGAAGCCCCTGGTGGGGCTCTGGGAGCCCGACGGCACAGCAGAGGGCCCCGGATGCCTGGACAGCATCCGGGGCCCTCTGGCGTACGGCTCAGGCGCCGACGGCGCCGACCTGTACGCCGTGCTCGGCGGCGAGGCGGTGCAGATCGTCCAGCTCGCCCTGCTCGACATCCGCGAGGAAGTCGTCGCCGTCCTCGCGCGCCCGCGTGAGGTCGGACTCGGTCGTCTTGATGCGTTGCAGCAGACCTGCGGTGAAAGCGTCCATGATGCGCCCCCTCATCGTGGGTCGGTGGCACGGGGGTGTGCCCGGGATACCCCCGGCCGGGGAGCCGGAGGAGCGGGTGATCGCGCCGCCGCTCCGGGGAAAAGGGGCGGACCGTGGCAGGCCACGGGACAGGCGTGATCGCGGGTGTGAACCCCTCTTCCCCATACCGCGGCTCAGAGAAACCTCAACTGGCCCGGGAAACCGCCGGTTTCCCCGCGGAAGGCCGCGGGAACGTTCGGCCCGCCGCCGTCTTACCGCCGGTTTATGCGCGTTGAGGGCAGGATGGAGGCACACGGTCGGCCCGGCTGTCCGTGTCCGAGCGGCCCCCGCGTGGGCCGCTCGCTCTGTGAACCCGACGAAGGACCGAAGGAAGGACTGCGCCGTGCGCGTACTCGTCGTCGAGGACGAGCAGCTGCTCGCCGATGCGGTGGCCACCGGACTGCGCAGGGAGGCCATGGCCGTCGACGTCGTCTACGACGGTGGCGCGGCCCTGGAGCGTATCGGGGTCAACGACTACGACGTCGTCGTGCTGGACCGGGACCTCCCGGTGGTGCACGGGGACGACGTCTGCCGCAAGATCGTCGAACTCGGCATGCCCACCCGGGTGCTCATGCTCACCGCCTCCGGCGACGTCAGCGACCGGGTCGAGGGCCTGGAGCTGGGCGCCGACGACTATCTGCCCAAGCCCTTCGCCTTCAGCGAGCTGACCGCCCGGGTCCGCGCGCTGGGCCGTCGTACGACGGTGGCACTGCCGCCCGTCCTGGAGCGCGCCGGCATCAAGCTCGACCCGAACCGTCGCGAGGTCTTCCGCGACGAGGTGGAGATCCAGCTCGCCCCGAAGGAGTTCGCGGTGCTGGAGGTCCTCATGCGCAGCGAGGGCGCGGTCGTCTCGGCCGAGCAGCTGCTGGAGAAGGCCTGGGACGAGAACACCGACCCCTTCACCAATGTGGTGCGGGTCACGGTGATGACGCTCCGCCGCAAGCTCGGCGAACCGCCCGTCATCGTCACCGTGCCGGGCTCCGGATACCGGATCTGAGGACCATGGCCACCACACCGGAGCCGCCCGCGGCGCCACCGAAGCCCACCTGGGAGCCCAAGCAGCCGGACCCCCCGTACCCCTGGCTGCGCCCGACCATCCGGATACGACTCACCCTGCTGTACGGCGGGATGTTCCTGATCGCGGGCATCGTGCTGCTGTCGATCATCTACATGCTGGCCGCGCAGGCGCTCCACGTCGGCAGCGAGCTGCCGTTCGAGATCGTCAGCGGCAAGGTCACCAGCGAGATCTGCACCCTGCCCACGAACGCCAGTCCGGACGCCTTCAACGCCGCGACGAACGCCTGCGTCAACAACCAGCGCAAGGCGGCCCTGGACACTCTGCTCAACCGCTCGCTCCTCGCCCTGGTCGGCCTCAGCGTGATGGCCTTCGCCTTCGGATACGCCATGGCCGGACGCGTCCTGTCCCCGCTCGGCCGGATCACCCGGACCGCGCGCCGGGTGGCCGGCACCGACCTGACCCGGCGGATCGAGCTGGACGGCCCCGACGACGAGCTGAAGGAGCTGGCGGACACCTTCGACGACATGCTGGACCGGCTGGAGCGGGCCTTCACCGCACAGCAGCGGTTCGTCGGCAACGCCTCGCACGAGCTGCGCACCCCGCTGGCGATCAACCGCACCCTGCTGGAGGTCCACATCTCCGACCCGGAGGCCCCGCCGGAGCTCCATCAGCTCGGCAAGACCCTCCTGGCCACCAACGAGCGCAGCGAGCAGCTGGTCGAGGGCCTGCTGCTGCTGGCCCGCAGCGACAACCAGATCGTCGAGCGCAAACCGGTCGACCTGGCGGAGGTCGCCGAGCGCGCCATCGACCAGACCCGGGCGGAGGCGCTCGCCAGGAAGGTCGAGATCCGCGGTGAGCGGGCATCGGCCACGGTGCAGGGCAACGGGGTCCTGCTGGAGCGGATCGCGCTGAACCTCGTGCAGAACGCCGTGCGCTACAACGTGCCCGAGGACGGCTGGGTGGAGGTCACCACCGAGGTGCGGGACGGGCAGGCCCTGCTCGTCGTCTCCAACACCGGCCCGGTGGTCCCGGCGTACGAGATCGACAACCTCTTCGAGCCCTTCAGGAGGCTGCGTACGGAGCGCACGGGCAGCGACAAGGGGGTCGGGCTCGGCCTGTCGATCGCGCGGTCCGTCGCGCGGGCCCACGGAGGCCGTATCATCGCGGAGCCCCGCGAGGGCGGTGGTCTCGTGATGCGTGTCACTCTGCCGGTCTGAGAGGCTGCACGATGTGACTCTGCACCGAATCTTCATGTTCGCTTTGGGCGGAATTTTCAGGACCCGTTCCCGGGCGGGTCGTGTGTGATCGATCACACGGTCGATTTTCCGGTCATCCACTCTCCGTGATCACGAGTCTGTCGGAAAGCCGGTAATCGTCCGGGTTTTCGGGGATCGTTATCACGGGAAGTACACGGGGTGGCGCCCGTGAACTGCGCAGTCGGGACCGTGTACGGTCCCCATCGCCACCCAAGCCGAGCCTCGCCGAGGCGGCCGGTTGGGTGTCGATTGAGTAACAGACCTTGATGTGAGGCAAAATCTCCGCCTCAGGTCGGGCACAAGTCCGGCCTCTCACGCGTTACGTGCGCTGAGACACCTAGACACCCAAGAGGGGGAGAGCGACATGGCAACGGATTACGACACCCCACGCAAGACCGACGACGACGTGGACCAGGACAGCCTCGAAGAGCTCAAGGCGCGTCGGAGCGACAAGACGGCCTCCGCCGTCGACGTCGACGAGTTCGACGCCGCCGAGGGCCTGGAGCTGCCCGGCGCGGACCTCTCCAACGAGGAGCTGGCCGTCCGGGTGCTGCCCAAGCAGGCCGACGAGTTCACCTGCATGAGCTGCTTCCTGGTGCACCACCGCAGCCAGCTGGCCCGCGAGAAGAACGGTCAGCCCATCTGCCGCGACTGCGACTGAGGTCGAGTCGGCCGTGGCAGGCGAGACACCGTTCCGGAAGCGGCGCCCCTGGCGTCGGCACGGCCAGCAGGCACCACAGGACGGTACCGGCGGCACAGGCCCGGCAGAAGGCGGTCACGCGTCTGCCGAGCGGTCCGCCGCCCCGCCGGACCACTCCGGCGGTTCCGACGACGAGCGAGGCCGTTCGGCCTCGCTCGAAGTGGCCGGGTCGGCAGCACTGCCGGACCTGGCCGCGCAGCAGGAACAGCAGGACCGGGCGGAGCCCCAGGCCGGGGGCCGCCTGCACGCAGTGAAACGGGGCGTACGCAAGAGCGGGGAGAGCGCGAAGGCACTGGCCGCACAGCTGGCCGACCGCATCATCGACACGGCTCCGCGCGTGCCGGTGCGCGACCTCGCCACCCTGCGCAGGCAGTTCCCCGGGCTCGGGCCCGAGGAGCTGGCCGACAAGCTGGTCACGGGAGCCTGCCGGGGCACCGCGACCGTGGGCGCCGGCATCGGGGCCGCCGCGATGATGCCCGTACCGCCCGCGATGCTCGCCGAGCTGGCGGCGGAGGTCACCGGCGTCGCCGCGATCGAGATGAAGCTCGTCGCCGAGCTCCACGAGGTCTACGGCCGCCGTCCCCCGGGCAATCTCGGCCAGCGCAGCACCGCGTATCTCACGTCGTGGACGGAGGAGCGCGGCATCGACGTCACCCGGCCCACCACGCTCAACGCCGCCCTCGGCGGCCAGATGAAGCGTGAGCTGCGCCAGCAGATCATGAAGCGCATGGCGCGCAATCTGCCCAACCTGATCCCGTTCATGATCGGCGCCGCCGTCGGCGCCACGATGAACCGCCGCGACACCCGCAAGCTCGCCGACCGGGTCAGGGACGACCTGCGCAAGGACCGGATCCCCTGGGACCGGCTGCCCGCGCTGCCGCCGCTGGAGCAGCCGCTGAACCCGGCCGAGCTGCCCAAGGAGATCGAGGGCCCCTGAGAGCCCCCGTCCCGTCCGGGCGAGTGGCTCAGGCCGTCGGTACGGTGCTCAGCGCCGCCGCGAGGCCCCGCGGGTCCCGGGTGGAGAGATAGACGTACGGAGTCGGGTCCTCGGGGTCCGTGACCTCCACCCGCACCGCCGTCTCCACATAGCCGCGCAGCAGCATGAACGCGCGGGCGTCCGCCTTGTGCGTGCGCCAGGCCCGCGCCTCCTCCGCGTCCAGCACCTCGGGCTCGCCGAGCGCCGACAGCGGGATCCGGGCCTCGCCGGCGACGAGCGACCCCGCCACCACCCGGATCCGGGCGGAGCCGTAACCGCTCACCACGAGGGCCGCCGCGGCCGTCCCGCCGACCAGCCCCGCGAGCATCGGCAGGGTGCCCAGCGGCAGCAGCATCAGAGCACAGGCGACACCGACCCCGAAGGCGATGAACCACCAGGAGCGGGGCGCGGTGAGACGTTCGTCGAAGGGCGGTGCGGAAGGCTGCATGGCACCAAGCTTGGCACGGCGCGACCGGCACACCGCCGCGCGGGTAAGGTCTGCGCCTGTGAGTGGAACATCAGCAGCTCTGACACCCCCGGCCGACGCCGTCGCGCCGGTCCGGCACCCCGACGCGCCCGCCCCCGGCGAGCTTCTCGGAGCGCACTACGAACACTGCTTCGGCTGCGGCGGGGGACAGCCGCACGGACTGCACCTGATGGCGCGGGCCGGCGAAGGCGTCAGCGTCACCGCCGAGTTCACCGTGCAGCCCGCCCACCAGGGCGCACCCGGCCTGGCCCACGGCGGGGTGCTCGCCACGGCGCTGGACGAGACCCTCGGCTCGCTGAACTGGCTGCTGCGCACGATCGCGGTGACCGGACGGCTGGAGACCGACTTCGTCCGCCCCGTCCCCGTGGACACCGTGCTCCACCTCGACGCCCGGATCACCGCCGTGCACGGGCGGAAGATCTACTCCACCGCCACCGGCCGGATCGGCGGCCCCGAAGGCCCCGTCGCGGTCCGGGCCGACGCCCTCTTCATCGAGGTCAAGGTCGACCACTTCATCGACAACGGCAGGCCCGCCGAGATCCAGGCGGCCATGTCCGACCCCGACCAGGTCCGGCGCGCCCGCGCCTTCGAGGTGAACCCGTGACCCGCAGTCCCGTCGACGTACTGATCCGCCGGACCGACCCGGATGTGCCGATTCCGGCGTACGGGCACCCGGGCGACGCCGGGGCCGACCTGGTGACCACCGAGGCCGCCGAACTCGCCCCCGGCGAACGCGTGGTGCTGCCCACCGGGGTCTCGATCGCCCTGCCCGACGGGTACGCCGCGTTCGTGCACCCGCGCTCCGGCCTCGCAGCCCGCTGCGGAGTGGCCCTCGTGAATGCCCCAGGGACGGTTGATGCCGGGTACCGTGGGGAGATCAAGGTGATCGTGGTCAACCTCGATCCACGCGAGAGCGTGCGATTCGAACGGTTCGACCGGATTGCCCAACTGGTTGTCCAGCAGGTCGAGAAGGTGCGCTTCCACGAGGTGGCGGAACTTCCCGGCTCGGCGCGGGCCGAAGGGGGCTTCGGGTCCACCGGCGGCCACGCGTCGGTGGACGGCGCCGAGGGCGGGATCACCCATGGTGGGAACAGCTACGCTTCGGTCGTATCCGACCGGGAAGGACAGTGACGTGTTCGGACGTCGCAAGAAGAGTGGTTCCGCCGAGGACGCGGCGGACGAGGTGCGCGAGGCCGAGCAGGTCGCCGACGAGCCCGGGAGCGGCGACGCTGCCGCCGGAGGCACCCGTCGGATGAATCTTCCGCCGGCCCCCCGACCGGACGGACCCTGGGACAGCTCCGAGGTCTCCCAGCCCGGCGAGGGCCGGGTCGACCTGGGCGGCATCTTCGTCCCCGGGGTCGAGGGCATGGAACTGCGCGTCGAGGTGGCCGGGGACGCGATCGTCGCCGCCACCGTGGTGCTGCGCGACAGCGCGGTCCAGCTGCAGGCCTTCGCCGCCCCCAAGAAGGAGGGCATCTGGGGCGAGGTCCGCGACGAGATCGCCTCGGGCATCACCCAGCAGGGCGGCATCATCGACGAGGTCGAGGGCCCGCTGGGCTGGGAGCTGCGCGCGCAGGTCCCCGTACAGCTCCCGGACGGCACGGGCGGGGTGCAGCTCGTGCGCTTCGTCGGCGTCGACGGCCCCCGCTGGTTCCTGCGCGGAGTGATCTCCGGCCAGGGCGCCGTCCAGCCGGAGGCCGCCGGACTGCTGGAGACGATCTTCCGGGACACCGTGGTCGTCCGCGGCGACGGCCCGATGGCCCCCCGCGACCCGATCGTCCTCAAGCTCCCCAACGACGCCCAGATGGTGCCCGAGGGCGTGCAGCAGGAGGACCAGGAGAGCTCCCGGTTCTCCGGCGGCATGGGCCAGCTCCAGCGCGGCCCCGAGATCACCGAGGTCCGCTAGCGGACACCGCACGGCCGGTGGGCCGCACCCCTTCCCGGGTGCGGCCCACCGGCCGTCGTCCGTACCGGCCCCGGCCATTGCCCGGCCGTGTGCCGTACACACATACTTGGCGGGCGACGACGCGGGCCACGTACGTACGACGGGGGAGCAGCATGACCGAGAGCACCAGCGGGCAGTCCGGCACGGCCCTCGCCGAGGACCCGGCCCGCAGCGCGATGGTCACCGTCGAGGACCTGCACCGCTCGTACGGGAGCGGAGCGGCGGCCGTGCACGCTCTGCGCGGCGTCTCCTTCGAGATCCCGCGCGGCGAGCTGGTCGCGCTCAAGGGCCGCTCCGGCTCCGGCAAGACCACCCTGCTCAACCTGGTCGGCGGCCTGGACACCCCCGACAGCGGTCGGATCACCGTCGACGGCACCGAGCTGGCGGGCCTCGGCGAGAAGGGGCTGCTGGAGCTGCGCCGGGACCGGGTCGGCTTCATCTTCCAGTCCTTCGGCCTCATCCCGATCCTGACCGCCGCCGAGAACGTCGGCGTACCGCTGCGGCTGCGCAAGGCCGACCCGGCCGAGCGCGACGAACGGGTCGCCCTGCTGCTCTCCCTCGTCGGCCTCGCCGACCACGCCGAGCAGCGCCCCGGCGAGCTCTCCGGCGGCCAGCAGCAGCGCGTCGCCATCGCCCGCGCCCTCGCCAACCGCCCCGCCCTGCTGATCGCCGACGAGCCCACCGGACAGCTCGACGCCGAGACCGGGCTCGCTGTGATGGAACTGCTCCGCGCGGTCGTCCGCAGCGAGAACGTCACCGCCCTCGTCGCCACCCACGACCCCCAGCTGCTGGGCCTCGCCGACCGGGTCCTGGAGCTGAGCGACGGCCATATCGTCCAACACGCCTGAGCCTTCGGCCCCGTCCTTCCGGCTCTCCCGGCGCGCATCAGAGTTCCGTCAATACGCCCCTCACCTGCACTCCCGGGACCGAACCACGGCCCGGGGCGGAGTAGCGTCGAAGGCGGCAGCCGCACCGGGCGCGCCACCGGCCCTCCGCAGGACACGGCCGGACGGAAGAAGACAATGGGGCCATGGGACGCGGCATACTCCGGATCTACCTGGGCGCGGCACCGGGCGTCGGCAAGACGTACGCGATGCTCTCCGAGGCGCACCGCCGGGTCGAGCGCGGCACCGACTGCGTGGTGGCCTTCGTGGAGCACCACGCCCGGCCGCGCACCGAGGTGCTGCTGCACGGCCTGGAGCAGGTCCGGCGCAGCGAGATCAGCTACCGCGGCGCCGTCTTCACCGAGATGGACGTCGACGCCGTCCTGGAGCGCGCCCCGGCCGTGGCCCTGGTCGACGAGCTGGCCCACACCAACGTCCCCGGCTCCCGCAACGCCAAGCGCTGGCAGGACGTCGAGGAGCTGCTCAAGGCCGGGATCGACGTCATATCCACGGTCAACATCCAGCACCTGGAGTCACTCGGCGACGTCGTCGAGTCGATCACCGGCGTCCGGCAGCGCGAGACCGTCCCCGACGAGGTGGTCCGCCGGGCCGACCAGATCGAGCTGGTCGACATGTCGCCCCAGGCGCTGCGCCGCCGGATGGCGCACGGCAACATCTACCAGCCCGACAAGATGGACGCCGCCCTCTCGAACTACTTCCGCCCCGGCAACCTCACCGCCCTGCGCGAGCTGGCCCTGCTGTGGACCGCCGACCGGGTCGACGAGTACCTCCAGCAGTACCGGGGCGAGCACA
The DNA here is from genome assembly GCF_003501885.1 of Streptomyces globisporus. Lineage (GTDB taxonomy): Bacteria > Actinomycetota > Actinomycetes > Streptomycetales > Streptomycetaceae > Streptomyces > Streptomyces globisporus_D. The sequence goes on along the minus strand of NZ_QWFA01000087.1, from coordinate 1,928 downwards.
ACATCCGCACCACCTGGCAGGCCCGCGAACGCATCGTCGTCGGGCTGACCGGCGGGCCCGAGGGCCGCACCCTCATCCGCCGCGCCTCCCGGATGGCCGCCAAGGGCTCCGGCAGCGAGATCCTCGCCGTCTACATCGCCCGCAGCGACGGCCTGACCTCCGCCTCCCCGAAGGAGCTGACCGTCCAGCGGACCCTGGTCGAGGACCTCGGCGGCACCTTCCACCATGTCATCGGCGACGACATACCGGCCGCCCTGCTGGAGTTCGCCCGCGGCGTCAACGCCACGCAGATCGTGCTGGGCTCCAGCCGCCGCAAGACCTGGCAGTACATCTACGGCCCCGGGGTCGGCGCGACCGTCGCCCGCGAGTCCGGGCCCGACCTCGACGTCCACATCGTCACCCACGACGAGGTCGCCAAGGGGCGCGGTCTGCCCATCGCCCGCGGTGCACGGCTCGGCCGCGCCCGGATCATCTGGGGCTGGCTCGTGGGCGTCGTCGGCCCCGTGCTGCTCGCGGTCGTCCTGCGCTCGATGGAAGACGCACCGGGCCTCGCCAACGACGTCCTGCTCTTCCTCTTCCTGACGGTGGCCGCCGCCCTGCTCGGCGGGCTGAGACCCGCGCTCGCCTCGGCGGCCGTCGGCAGCCTGCTGCTGAACTACTGGTTCACCCCGCCCACCCACACCCTGACCGTCCAGGACCCGGAGAACCTCGTCGCCATCGTGATCTTCTTCGCGGTGGCGGTGGCGGTCTCCTCCGTGGTCGACCTCGCGGCCCGGCGCACCCACCAGGCCGCCCGGCTGCGCGCCGAGTCGGAGATCCTCTCCTTCCTCGCCGGCAGCGTGCTGCGCGGTGAGACCGCCCTGGACGCCCTGCTGGAACGGGTCCGTGAGACCTTCGCCATGGAATCCGTCGCCCTGCTGGAGCGCAGCAGCGACGTCGAGCCGTGGACCTGCGCCGGATCCGTCGGACCGGCCCCCGTCACCCGGCCCGACGACGCCGACGTGGACATGCCGGTCGGCGACAACCTGGCCCTGGCGCTCTCCGGCCGGGTGCTGCCCGCCGAGGACCGCCGGGTGCTCGGCGCGTTCGCCGCCCAGGCCGCCGTCGTCCTGGACCGCCAGCGCCTGGTCGGGGAGGCCGAGCAGGCCCGCCGACTCGCCGAGGGCAACCGGATCAGGACCGCTTTGCTCGCCGCCGTCAGCCACGACCTGCGCACCCCGCTGGCCGCCATCAAGGCCGCCGTCAGCTCGCTGCGCTCCGACGACGTCGCCTGGTCCGACGAGGACGAGGCGGAGCTGCTGGAAGGCATCGAGGACGGCGCGGACCGGCTGGACCACCTCGTCGGCAACCTGCTGGACATGTCCCGCCTCCAGACCGGCACCGTGACGCCCCTGATCCGCGAGATCGACCTCGACGAGGTGGTCCCCATGGCGCTCGGCGGCGTCCCCGAGGGCAGCGTCGACCTCGACATCCCCGAGACGCTGCCGATGGTCGCCGTCGACCCCGGGCTGCTGGAGCGGGTCGTCGCCAACATCGTCGAGAACGCCGTCAAGTACAACCCGGGCCGGGAGCCCGTCGCCGTGGCCGCCAGCGCGCTCGGCGGCCGGGTCGAGCTGCGGGTGGTGGACCGGGGCCGGGGCGTCCCCGACGAGGCCAAGGAGCGCATATTCGAGCCCTTCCAGCGGTACGGGGACGCCCCGCGCGGCGCCGGGGTGGGGCTCGGCCTAGCCGTCTCCCGGGGCTTCGCCGAGGCCATGGGCGGCACGCTGGACGCCGAGGACACCCCGGGCGGCGGGCTGACCATGGTCCTGACGCTGGCCGCGGCGCCGGGCGGGATCCGGGCCGAACCCGAACTGCCGGCCCAGGTCACCTCGTGAGCCACCTCCGGGCGCGCCCAGCCCGCCCCGACGTGTTCCCCGCCCCCTCCC
>NZ_QWFA01000086.1 GCF_003501885.1 Streptomyces globisporus | reverse complement strand
CCACCAGCCCTTCGGCGGAGGGTGCGGGGGCCGGGGCGGGCCGGGACTGCCCGGATGGCCACACCACCGCGCCGTGCATCCGCTCCACCAGACCCTGGGCCGCCAGCGCCTCGACGTCCCGGCGCAGGGTGACGGCGGACATGCCGAGCTCCTCGGCGAGTTCGGCGACGCGCAGGCTGCCGCGCTCGCGGACGAGTTCGAGCACCCGCTCGTGGCGCTGGTCGACGTGCAGTCGCATGGATCCCCCTGGACTCGGAGACGGCTGGGCTCTCAACCATATCGATCGCATCCGCTCGAAACGATCCGAGCGGAGTTTTGCCCCGTGCGACGGGCGCACGCCGGTTCCTGCCCGAGAGTGACGTACACGCCCGGAGAACCGATCGATACGATCAATTCAGCCAAAGTCATTGAGCGAGTCGTCAGGCGGCTGCTAGAAAGTGCCCGCCCGCTCAGAACAGTCGGATCCCGGGGTCGGTTCAGTGTCTGCCCATGCACCGCGCGCCGGGTTCCCGCCGGAGACACGTCACCGACCCGGAGCTCTCCCATGACTTCTGCCTGGTCCCGCCGTACCTTCCTGGCCACCTCCGCGGCGCTCACCGCCGCGGGCGGCGGAGCGCTGATGCTCGCCACGCCCGGCGCCGCATCCGCCGCCCCCGAGGACGACCCGTACACCGCGCTCCGCACGACATGGAGCGCGCTGATCCTCGGTGAGGGGTTCAGCCCGACCGCCGAGCCCTTCAAGAGCCGGCTGGCCGATCTCGGCGCGAAGGCGTCGCAGTGGCTGAAGACAATGGCCCCGGCGGACGGCTCGCTCTGGCCCGACGCCGTCTTCGCGGATCCCGACCCGGACACGGACGCCGAGTCGTACGTATTCTCCGGGCGGATGGCCGACAGCTTCATCCGCCTGAACACCATGGCCCAGGCCTACCGCCAGCAGGGCACCGGACTGACCGGGAACACCGACCTGCGCGACGCCGTGCTCACCGGCCTGGAACACCTCAACACCCAGGTCTACAACGACGGGCAGACCCGGTACGGCAACTGGTACAGCTGGCAGATCGGCGCCCCGCAGGCCCTGCTGGACGTGTGCGTGCTGATGTACGACGCGATCACCGCGGAGCGGCTCGCCCGCTACTGCGCCGCCGTCGACCATTTCGTACCGGACTCCGCCGTCGCCTCGTACACCGGGACCAGTACCGGGGCGAACCGGGTCGACCTGTGCCGGGTGCTGGCCCTGCGCGGGGTCGTCGGCGGGAGCGCGGCGAAGATCGCGCTGGCCCGGGACGCACTCTCCCCCGTCTTCCCGCTGGTGACGAAGGGCGACGGGCTGTACGCCGACGGCTCGTTCATCCAGCACACCACCGTGCCCTACACCGGCAGCTACGGATCGGTGATGCTCGGCGGCCTCGGCCTGCTGTTCGCGCTGCTGAAGGGGACCACGTGGGAGGTGACCGACCCGAAGCGGCAGGTGGTGTTCGACGCGGTGGAGAACGCGTGGGCCCCGTTCCTCTACAACGGCCTGGTCATGGACTCCGTCGCGGGGCGCGCGATCAGCCGGGGCGAGGTCGACGACCACCGGCGCGGGCACCCCATCATGGCCTCGATCGTGCTGCTGGGGCGGGGAGCTTCGGCCGCGGAGAACGCCCGGTGGCGGGCGCTCGTCAAGGGCTGGGCGCAACGCGACTACTACAGCCCGCCGTTGAGCAACCCCTCGCTCGGGCTCACCGCACTGGCCCGGATCAAGAGCGTCCTGGACGACACCTCCCTCACCTCGATCGCCGAGCCGGCGGGCCACCGGCTCTTCCCCGACATGGCCCGGGCCACCCACCGCCGTCCCGGCTGGGCGGCGTCGCTGAGCATGGCCGACCGGCGGATCACCTTCTACGAGACCGGCAACGGCGAGAACCTGCGCGGCTGGCACACCGGGAACGGAATGCTCTACTGGTGGGGCGACACCTTCGCCAACGGCCAGTACAGCGACGCGTTCTGGCCCACCGTCGACCCGTACCGGCTGCCCGGCACCACGGTCTCGCGCAAGGTGCTCGCCGACGGCGCGGGCGGCGACTGGGGCGTAGCGCTCCCGGATGTGAACTGGGTCGGCGGGGTCACCGACACCAAGCGCGCCGCCGTGGGCCAGTACCTCAAGGGCCTGTCCAGCACGCTGATGGCGAAGAAGTCGTGGTTCTTCCTCGACGACACGGTGGTGTGTCTGGGCGCGGGCATCCACGGCCGCGACGGCACGGCCGCGGAGACCACGGTCGACAACCGCAATCTGGGGCCGACGGGCAACGCCCCGTTCACCGTCGACGGCTCGGCGAAACCGGTCTCCGCCCCTTGGTCGGCGACGCTGTCCGGCGCGTCCTGGGCGCACCTGGCCGGGCACGGCGGTTACGTGTTCCCGGGCGGGGCGAGCGTGAAGGCGCTGCGGGAGAACCGGACGGGGCGCTGGCGCGACATCAACCGGGCGGGCTCCACGGATCCGGTCTCCCGGAAGTACCTCACCCTCTGGTTCGACCACGGCACGGACCCGTCGGACGCCACGTACGCGTACCAGCTCCTGCCCGGCGCGTCGGAACAGCGCACGGCGGCACGGGCGGCGGACAGCGGCTGGCTGCGCGTGCTCGCCAACACGGACGACCAGCAGGGGGTTGCGGTCCCATCGCTCGGGCTGACGGCGGTCAACTTCTGGTTCGGCGGGAGCGTCGGGCCGCTGGTGGCGGACGCCCCGTGCTCGGTGATGGTGACCGAGCACGCCGACGGGACGGCGACGGTGTGCGTGAGCGACCCCATGCGGGCGCGCACCAGCCTGACCCTCACCTGGAACCGGGCCGTCGCCTCGGTCGTATCGAAGCCGGCAACGGTGACGTCGGCGACCACGGGCGCATCGCTGCGCCTCGTCTTCGGCTATCTGTCCGGTACGCGCGGGGCGACGCAGACGGTCAAGGTGCGGCTGGCCTGAGCAGTCTGGCCGACCGTCACGCGGGGGCGTTCAGGTGCTCCTCGATCCAGCGGACGCCGAAGTCGACGGCGGGACCGGCATCGAACAGGCGGCTCTCGGCCGCCCCGACGGTGCCGGTCCGGCCGATGCCCGCGTCGAGCATGGCCCGGACGATGACCGCGAACGGGTCCTGCCCCCCGGGCACGACACGGGAGTAGTCGAACGCGCCGTCCGTCGAGTCGATGTCGTGGAAGGTGCGCCAGACCCGGACGCCGTCCACGCGGACGGGCTGCTCGTACGTCACGAACCGCTTGCCGGGTGCCTGGGCCAGCGACTCCGCCAGGTGGAGCAGCGTCATCGTCTCGCCGGGCGCCCCGAGCAGCAGGACCCGGCCGCCGAGGGCGACGAGGCGGGCCAGCGGGCTGCCGGGGCCGTGCGGGTCGTCCCAGGGGTGGTCGGCCATCAGCGCGGCGGCGGACGGGCCGAGCGCCGCGAGACTCGCGTCGGGGTGGCGGCTGCGCACCGCCCCCGGCCGTCGGCGCAGGGCCTCGGGGAGGCGGCCGTTCGTGTGGTCGGCCTCGCTCACTTCTGGGTCGTACGCGGGATGGTGGGCACGCACGGCGTCCTGCCAGGCGCCGGGCCAGGTGGTGAAGTCGTACGGCGGGGCGTCGTTCCAGCTGCAGGCGACCATCAGCGTGCCGGTCGGGCCGACGACGTCGAGGAGGGCGTCGATGACGGTCTGGGGGCCGCCCGGGACATAGCCGATCGCGGACAGGCGCGTATGGAACATCACGGTGTCGCCCGGTCCGAGGCCGAGCGCGGCCAGGTCGTCCGCGATCCGGTCGCGTGTCACCGGCCCCCCGGAGCGCCGCAGCAGTTCTCGTACGTCCATGGCCCACAGCCTAGAGGCGGCTGCGCGGAAACCCGGCTGCCAGGGGAACGCCCGGACGGACATACTGTCGGCCGGCACCACGGACCGAGGATAATGATCATGAAGAGTGACGACCGGGTCGGGCCCCCGCTCCTGGGCGGTGAGCGCGAGACGCTGCGGGCCTTTCTCGACTACCACCGCGGCACCCTGGCCCTGAAGTGCGCGGGGCTGAGCGACGAGCAGCTCCGCGAGCGGTCGATGGAGCCGTCCACCTTGTCGCTGCTGGCTCTGCTCCGGCATCTGGCGGAGGTGGAACGCGCCTGGTTCCGGCGGGTGTTCGAGGACGAGGAGGCTCCGATGGTGTGGTCGGAGAAGCCGTTCGACTTCCAGGCGGCGTACGACGCGAGCGCCTCGACCGGACCCGAGGCGTTCGCCGCCTGGGAGGCGGAGGTGGAGACCTCGCGCCGGATCGAGCGGGAGGCGGCTTCGCTGGACCTGGTGGGGCGTCAGCCGCGCTGGGAGAAGGACGTCTCGCTGCGGATGGTCATGGTGCACGTCCTGCTGGAGTACGGCCGCCACAACGGTCACGCGGACCTGCTGCGGGAAGGGGTGGACGGCACGGTGGGGGCGTGAGTACGTGGTGCGGTCCCCTGGTAGCTCCGGGGGGCCGGTCGGGCGGGAGCCCTGTCCCGTACGCCGGTCGACCGCCAGAGGCTCCCCCGTAGACTCGGCTCCATGACTCAGCAGCCGACGTCCGCCGCCCTGGTCGCCGCGTTCGCGCCCGGCGGCGCCCTGCGTGCCTCGATCAACCTCGGCAACCCGATCCTGGCCCACCGGGATTCGGTGAGCGGGGAGCCGGCCGGGGTCTCCGTCGATCTGGCCCGGGAGTTCGGGCGGCGGCTCGGGGTGCCCGTGGAGCTGGTGGCCTTCGAGCGGGCCGCGCTGTCGGTCGACGCGGTACGGGCCGAGCGGGCGGACATCGGGTTCTTCGCGGTCGACCCGGCGCGGGGCGAGGGGCTGCGGTTCACCGCCCCCTACGTCCTCATCGAGGGCAGCTACCTGGTGCCGGAGCATGCCCCGATCGCCGAGAACTTTCAGGTGGACCGCGACGGCACCCGGATCTCGGTAGGGGCCGGGTCCGCCTACGACCTCTTCCTCACCCGCGAGATCCGCCACGCCGAGGTCGTCCGGCTGGAGGGCGCCCCGCGCGCGCTCGCGGCCCTGCGGGCGGGCGAGGTCGACGTGGCCGCCGGGATCCGGCAGTTGCTGGAGGCCGAGGCCGCGCGGGAGGAGTGCGTACGGGTGCTGCCCGGGCGGTTCATGGTGATCCAGCAGGCCATGGGGGTACCGGCCGGACGAGGGGCGGCGGCGCAGGAACTGCTGGCGTCGTTCGTGGAGGAGATGAAGGCGGGCGGTTTCGTCGCGGAGGCACTCAAGCGCCATGGCGTCGAGGGCGCGTCGGTGGCCCCCGCCAGGGAGATCTCGGTGGAAGCCAGGTAGGCGAGTCCTCGCTGCTCCCGGAGCCGGCCGTGGTGGGCGAGGCGGATGCGGTGGTCGTCCCCGTCGGGAGCCCTGCCGGTCCAGGCGGCGGCCGCGACGGACGGGAGGCGCGGCACCAGCAGGGTCGTCACATCGTCGAAGCCCGTGATGGATTCGGCGAAGACGGTGGCCTCCACCCCGGCGACCCGGTCGTCGGGGATGTCGTGGGACGCGTCGGCCCGGGAGCCGTGGCAGCCGCGCGAGGCGAGGAGCACCCCGTATGACCAGCACCGTTGACCGAGGCGCCACCGGGGCTTCCGACGGCCTGCCTGACGCCCTGTTGCGCGTCCGCGACCTGCGCGTCTCCTACCCCGGGCGGGGCCGCCGCGCGCCCCGCGCCGAGATCCCCAAGGGGGGTCTCCCTCGACATCGGGCCGGGCGAGACGCTCGGTCTGGTGGGCGAGTCCGGTTCGGGCAGGACGACGATCGGCCGGGCCGTCCTCGGGCCGGCCCGCGTGCAGTCGGGCTCGCCCGGATCGCCGAACTCCTCGACCGGGTACGTCTGCCGGCCGACGCGGCGGACCGGCTGCCCCGGGAGTTCTCCGGTGGGCAGCGCCAACGCGTCGCCATCGCCCGGGCGTTGGCGTTGCTGCCCCGGCTGGTGATCTGCGACGAGCCGGTGTCGGCCCTGGACCTGACGACCCGGCGCACGGTGCTCGAACCGCTGCTGGAGATCCAGGAGGAGTCCGGCGTCGCCCATCTCTTCGTCACGCACGACCTGACGGTGGTCCGCTTCATGAGCCACCGGGTGGCGGTGATCCGGGGCGGCGAACTCGTCGAGAGCGGCGACGCGCGGAGCGTCACCTCCGAGCCCCGGCACCCCTACACACGGGCGCTGATGCTCGGCGCGCCCGTCGCGGACGTCACGGAGCAGCGACGACGCAGGGAGGCGGCGGCGCAGGGGGCGGCACCGGCCTGACCGACCGGGCGATCCCGATCACCGGGCGACCGGCCGCCGGAGGTCAGCGGCGGAGGGTCAGCACGCGGGTGGTGCTGCCGTCGTCCTCCTCGATGTCCCTCACGTACGCGAAGCCCATCCTGTCCAGCAGGGTCAGCGAGGCCTCGTTCGCGGCGGCGACGGTGGCGTGGACCTCGTCCAGTCCGAGGCTGTCGAAGCCGTGGGCGACGACGGCCCGGGCCAGTTCGGTGCCCAGGCCGGAGCCCCACGCCGTGGGCGCGAGGGCGTAGATGATCTCGTGGCCGTCGACGGTGTCGGTCCGCTTGATCTCGGCGTGCCCGACCAGGCGGCCGTCGCGGCGGACGGCCCAGACGGCGAAGAGATCCTGGGCGTAGACCTTGGTGAAGACACGTCCGAACAGCGCCCGGTCCTCCGCCTCGGATGATGGGCCGTCGCCCATCCATCGGGACACCCTGGTGTCCTGGAACAGGGCGACGAAGTCCTCTTCGTCCTCGGGGGCGTACGGCTCCAGCAGGAGCCTCTCGGTGCGCAGAGTGGGGGTCACGGCGCGTGACGCTACCCGGGCGGCGGGCGCCCGGGCAATCGGCTTTTCCCGTACGGCCGCGGCTAGCGACCCGGGTCGGGCGTGGGCTCCTCGCGGAGCAGCCGCAGGGCTTTGGCCCGCAGTCGTCGACGGTGCTCGGGGTCGGTGGCCCGGTCGGCGGCGCGGCCCAGTTCCTCGGCGCGTTCACGGGTGCGGCGGGCTCGCTCCTCCGGGCTGTCGTACAGGTTCATGGGGGTGTCCTCCGTCGTGGGTCCTCCGTCGGCGACCGGCGTTGTGTGCGCGACCGGAGCCCCAGCGTCACCGGAGTCGGTGCGCTCCGCATCTCGTGCGGCTACGTTCGGTGACGGCGCCGGGGGTACCGGCCGACGCCAGGCATCGGCCCCACCGCCGGTCGCATGGGCGGTGGGGCCGTGAGGGGACGGTTCAGCGTCGGCGCGAGCCGCCGATCCGGGTGCCCGCGCCCACGCCCGCGACGTGGAGGGCGAGGAGCATGAGGCCGAGCAGCATCACGTTGGTCGACGCGAACACGTCGTTGGTGGAGATGTCGGCCGCGTTGATGAGGAACGCGATGAAGAACAGGACTGCGGCAGCTGTACCGAGCATGGGGAGCTCCTTCCGAGCGGTGACCTCCGTGTGCCCGGGATCGCGGGGCGTACGCCGGGGTGGGCATGCGTCAACTCGTAGGTACAGCACGTCAGTCGGCGCTGTGGTCCGGATGCCCCTCGGTCCGCCGTGCCGCCTTCATCTCGGCTTCGTAGAGGTGGTCGCGGCCCTCGGCGAGTTCCTGCCTGATCTCCCGTTCGATCGCCCGGAACACGTCGTAGTAGGTGGTGTTGTACTCCTCGACGATCTGGAACGTCCAGTGCCCGGGAATGACGTTGCGGCCCAGGATCTCCTGTTCGACCTGATCGGCCCGGCGCCCGTGTCCCGCCGCGCGGAGCAGTCGTACGGCATCGTCGAGGGCCAGGTCCGCGCTCCCGGTGAGCTGGTGGAAGTCGTACAGGGCGCCCCGGGCACGCTCCGCTGTCTCCAGCGCCTTCGACAGGGCACCGAGCGCCTCGACGGTCGTGTCGGTGACGCCTTCGGGGCGCCGGTGCCGCGGATCGGGCGGAGGGGTTCCAGGGTTCATGGGACTCCTTGTCCAGGTGGGTGGCCTTCGCTCCCCAGCTTCCTCCGTCTGCCGCGCCGGGGCACGTCGAGGTGGCCGGCATCATGCAGATCGACGCGCTCGGTCGGGACACCGCGGACTGCCTGAGCACCTGCGTGACGCCGTGACCCATGGCCATACCCCGCCTGGACTCCCGTCAGGAGGCCCACTTACAAAGGGACGATGCCCGAAGATCTTTCCGCTCACGAATCCCCGCTGATCCGGAGTCTGCGCAGCGCTGTCGCAGCCGCTCCCGACGACGTACCGCTACGCCTGCACCTGGCCGAGCTGCTTCTCACCTCGGGTGCGCACGAGGCCGCCGTCTCCGAGGCGGCGGTGGCCCTGCAGCACGCGCCGGGGGACGCAGCCGTGCGGGAGCTGCTGATGCGGGCGATGGGCGGACCCGCGCCCGACCCCGAGGTGGCTCCGTCCGGCCCGGGGTTCAACTGGCGGGCCGCCGAGGAGGAGGTCGAAGGTATCGTCGAACCGCGCTTCGTGGAGTCCGCGTTGACGGTGGACGGGAGTGGGGACCCGGGGGACGCCGACGCCTTCGACGTGACCGGACCCGGGGCGGTTCGCCTCGCGGACGTCGGCGGGATGCGTGAGGTCAAGGACCGCCTCGAAGCCGCGTTTCTGGCCCCGATGCGCAATCCCGAACTGCGCAGGCTCTACGGCAAGAGCCTGCGCGGCGGGCTGCTCCTGTACGGTCCGCCCGGCTGCGGAAAGACGTTCATCGCACGGGCCGTCGCGGGTGAACTCGGCGCGAGTTTCCTGTCCGTGTCCGTGAACGACGTTCTCGACATGTGGATCGGCAACTCCGAGCGCAACATGCACGAGGTCTTCAGCACCGCCCGGCGCAAGGCGCCCTGTGTCGTGTTCCTCGACGAGCTGGACGCGCTGGGCGGGAAGCGGAGCCGCACGCAGAACAGCGGGATGCGCAACACCGTCAACCAGCTCCTGACCGAGCTGGACGGCATCGACTCCGACGCCAACGAAGGTGTGTTCGTCCTGGCCGCGACCAATGTCCCCTGGGACATGGACATCGCCCTGCGCCGTCCGGGGCGACTCGACCGCACGCTGCTCGTCCTGCCGCCGGACGCCGAGGCCCGGGAGGCGATCCTCCGCTACCATCTGCGCGAACGCCCGGTGGAAGGCGTCGACCTCAGCCGCGTCGTCAAGGCGACCGACGGGCTCTCGGGCGCCGACCTCGCCCATGTCTGCGAGACGGCGGCCGAGACCGCGCTGCTGGACTCCGCCAGGACCGGGACCATCCGCATGATCGGCACGCCGGACCTGCTGGCCGCGGCGAAGGTCGTGGTGCCTTCGAGCGAGCCGTGGCTCGCCGCGGCCCGGAACGTGGCGATGTTCGCGAACGAGGGCGGGATGTACGACGACCTCGTGACCTACTTGAAGAAGAGGCGCAAGCTGTGACGACGGCCCAGGCGGAGCTGCAGCGGGCCGAGGCCCTCCATGAGATCGGCCGCTACGAGGACGCGGCGGCCCTTCTCGCCCAGCTGCTCGCGCACGACCCCGACCACACCCGCGCCTGGGTCGCTCTGGCCCGCACCGAGCTGAAGCGGCAGCGGTTCAAGGAGGCACTCGAAGCGACCGACCAGGCCCTGGAGCGTCATCCCGAGTACGTCGACGCGCTCCTCGTCCGGTCCCAGGCGGTCCGGTTCACGCCCGGCGGGATCGCCGCCGCCGAGGAGGCCCTGCGCGAGGCGGTCCGCATCAGCCCGGAGTTCTGGGGTGGTTACGCGATGCTCGCCGATGTCGTGTTCCGGCGGGCTCTGGTCCGCTTCGCGCAGGAGTCCGGGAAGACGGAGCTGGCGGGCGAGGACATGCCCGCCCTGGCCACGGAAGGCGCGGCCCTGGCCAGGGAGGCGATCCGGCTCGGCCCCGAGGAGGTCTACGCGTACGAGATCGCCCTGTTCATCGCGCAGATGTCGAGGGCCGAGGAGGACGCGGACGAGTTCGAGCGCGCGATCCTGCGAATCGACCCCACGCATCGCGAGGCGTTGGCCCGGCAGACCGCGAAGGCGGCGGAGCCCGACAAGAGCCTGCCGCGCCGGGCGACCGAACTGTACGCCGACGCGCTCGCCGTGGCGCCCGGGAACGCCTCGCTGCGCAGCGGTCTCGACAAGGCCACCTTCCGCCTGCTGCGCGGCACCCGCTGGCTCGCCATCGCCTGCGTCGTCGCCGCGGGAGTGACGATCGACCTGTTCGCCACCGCCGACGATCCGGTCCAGCGCGAACTGCCCCTGCCGCCGGGCCAGCGGATCTGGCTGCTGTGCTGCATGGCGGCGATCTGGGGTTTCGGAGCCTGGCGCACGTATCGCCGGCTCCGCACCGGCGTGCGACTGAACGTGCGTTCCCTGATCCGCCGCGACGTGTGGGCCCGCGTCGTCGTCGGTCAGGCGTCCTTCACGACGCTGTGCGCCCTGCTCATCACCCAGGTCCCGTGGACCGACCGGTCCTGGCCGCAGATTCTCTTCTGGTCGGGGCTGGTGGTGCCGTGGCTCACGATCTCCTACGACCACCGCAGGACACGGTGAGGCGCAGAGGCCCCGGTGGACCGGGGCCTCTGCGGTTGTTCAGCCCTCCTCCTCGTCCTCCTCGCCCTCCTCGCCCTCGAAGGCGTCGCCGATCTCGTCGACTACCTCGGCCGCGACCATGCCGCCGACGACCCCCACGGCCACGCCCGCCGCGACCCCGGCCACCACCGCGCCCGCGCCGGGGCCCGAGCGGTGCCGGTCGCCGTGGTCGTCACCGTACGAGGACGGCGCTCCATGGGCCTCGCGGCCGGCGATGACCTCCTTCAGCCAGGCGTCGACCTGGGCGTTCCAGTCGGTCTGCGGGGCCGCGTGGTGGGATGCGGTGAAGCGGTGAACCGTGTCGTGGCCTTCGGAGAAGAGCCCGGCGCGCTTGTCCGCCTCGATGACGACCTCCAGGCCGCCCGGTGCGGCGATGAAGGTCACCTCGATCTCGTTCACGGCCTGCGCGTGGCCGGCCGGCGGGAGGATCTCGATCTCCTGGTAGCAGGGGAGCTGCTGGCCGGTGCCGCGGATGTGGCCGAGCTCCAGGTCCGCGGAGCTGAAGGCGTAACCGAGCTGGCCGAAGGCCTCCAGGATCGCTTCCTGCGCGGGCAGCGGTCCCACCGCGAGCGCGTCGAGGTCGCCCTTGTCGCGTGCCCCCGCGATCTCCAGCTCCGTCCGGATGCCGAGCACGGGGCCGAGGTGCTGGCCGTGGAGTTCCGTGATGGGCGTCTCCCACGGCAGGGTGACGGAGAAGGGCACCGTGTGGTCGGCCTCCTCCGCCAGCCGGAACCCTCCGCCGACGGTGAACCGTTCGAGGACGACCGTGCCCTCGTCCTCTTCCTCCTGGCCCTCCCTCTCGACCCGGGCGACGAGGAGAAGGGAGATCCGGTCGACCGTCACGTCCGACCCGCCGCCGCGCAGGCGGACCTCTCCGGAGAGGGGACCACCGGGCAGGGCCGGACCGGGTTGCAGAACGGTGTCGACCGAGGGGCCACCGACCCCGAGGGCTCCGAGCAACTTCTTGAACACCATGTGCGGCGTCCGCTCCTTCTTTGGATGGGCGATCGAGGGGGGCGTGAGCCTCCTCGCCGGGCAGAAGCTCCCGGGAGGTAAAGGATTTCCCAAGCCCGCGACCGCTACGCACGGTTCCGGCCATCAAGATCGCGGCCGACCGCCCGCAGCCGCGCCCCGTCACCCACCGCGAGGCGCTTTCCCCCGGGCGGCACTCCGTGTGACACCCGCCACCCCCCCATTGCTTTGCGTTCCCTTTACTATCTATCAGACGGGTTTCACACCCGTCCCCCACCGTCGATCCCGACGACCCGAACAGAGAAGGAGCTGCAGCACCGCAATGGGTGAGCCTCCCAGTACGAACCGTGTCATCCCCGACCCCGCACACCAGGGGACGGAGGTGACACGGTGAGCGAAGTGGTCCTTCTTCTCCTCGCCCTCGCGCTGACACTGGCCTGTGCGGTGTTCGTCGCGGCGGAGTTCTCGCTCACGACCATCGAGCGGAGCGAGCTCGAACGCGCCGCGAAGGCCGGTGAGCGCGGCGCCGAGAGCGCACTCAAGGCGGCCAAGCGGCTCACTTTCCAGCTCTCCGGCGCCCAGCTCGGCATCACCGTGACCTCCCTGGTCATCGGCATGCTCGCCGAGCCGTCCCTCGCGGTGCTGCTGCGCGGCCCGCTGGAGGCAGTCGGGCTGCCGTCCGGCGCCGTGTCCACGGTCGCGACGCTCCTCGGTGTGGCCGTGTCCACCGTGGTCCTCATGGTCGTCGGCGAGCTGGTCCCGAAGAACTGGGCGATCTCCAGCCCCCTCACGGTTGCCAAGGTCGTCTCGACCCCGCAGCGGGCGTTCACGGCGGCTTTCGGCCCGCTGATCCGGCACCTCAACAACACCGCGAACCGCTTCGTGCGGCGACTGGGCCTGGAGCCGGCCGAGGAGCTGGCCTCCGCCCGTACGCCGCAGGAGCTGATCGCGCTCGCCCAGCACTCCGCCCGCGAGGGCGCCATCGAGCAGGACTCGGCCGAGCTGTTCGTCCGTACCCTGCACCTGGCCGAGCTGTCCGCCGAGAACGTCATGACGCCGCGCGTCGACGTCCGGGCGCTGGAGGCGCACGCCACCGCGGCCGACGCCGCCAACCTCACGCTGGCCACCGGCCTGTCCCGTTTCCCGGTCTACCGGGACAGCCTGGACGAGGTCATCGGCACGGTCCACATCCGCGACATCCTCGCCCTGGACGAGTCGGAGCGGCCCCGGACCCCGGTCACGGCGCTCGCCACCGAGCCGCTCCTCGTGCCCGACTCGCTGCCCGTCGACCGGCTGCTCGCGCAGCTGCGCAAGCACCGGACGATGGCCGTGGTGATCGACGAGTACGGCGGTACGGCGGGGGTCGCCACCGTCGAGGACATCGTGGAGGAGGTCGTCGGCGAGGTCCGTGACGAGCACGACCCCCATGAGCGCCCCGACCTCGCACCGGCCGAGCCGCTCGGCGACGGCCGCCAGGTCTGGGCGGCCGAGGGCAGCATCCGGCTGGACCAGCTCGACCGGATCGGTTTCACCGCGCCGGAAGGCCCGTACGAGACGCTCGCCGGACTGCTCGCCAACCAGCTGGCCCGCATCCCCGTCCGCGCGGACCGGGTGGAGGTCGACGGCTGGCAGTTCGACGTGCTCGACATCGAGCACCACCGGGCCGACCGGGTCCGGATCACCGCGCCCGCTCCGGCGCTGGCCCTCGTGGAGGAGGACGCCCGATGACCACGATTCAGCTCGCCATCGGCGCGCTCACCCTCCTCACCAACGCGTTCTTCGTGGGCGCGGAGTTCGCGCTCATCTCGGTCCGCCGCAGCCAGATCGAGCCGCAGGCCGTCCGGGGCAGCCGTCGGGCCAAGAGCACCCTGTGGGGCCTCGAACACCTGTCGGCCGCCATGGCGACCGCGCAGCTCGGCATCACCATCTCCTCGCTGGTGCTGGGCGCCGTCGCGGAACCGGCCATCGCCCATCTGCTGGAGCCGCCGTTCGACGCGGTCGGCGTGCCCGAACCGCTGGTCCACCCGATCGCGTTCGTGATCGCGCTGACGCTGGCGACGTATCTGCACATGCTCATCGGCGAGATGATCCCGAAGAACATCGCGCTGGCCGCCCCCGTCGCCACCGCCCTGGCGCTGGGGCCGTCCCTGGTGGCCCTGACCCGGGCGCTGCGCCCGGTCATCTTCGGCATCAACGCCTTCGCCAACATGCTGCTGCGGCTGCTCAAGGTGGAGCCCAAGGACGAGGTCGCGTCGGTGTTCACCGACGACGAGCTCGTGCGTCTGGTGAAGGACTCCAGCGACGCCGGGCTGCTGGCCCCGGCCGACGGCGAGCGGCTGCGGGACGCCCTGGAGCTCGGGACCCGGCCGGTCGGCGAGGTGATGGTCCCGCTGAACCGGACCGTCACCGTCGACCTGGGCATCACCCCGCAGGGCCTGGAGCGGGCCGCGGTCGCCTCGGGCTTCTCCCGACTGCCTGTCACCGGCCCGGACGACGGGCTGCTGGGCTACTTCCACATCAAGGACGCCCTCGGTGTCGCGGAGCGCACCAAGGCGCTGCCGACGAGCGCCCTCCACCCCGTCATCCGGGTCGAGATCGACACCCCGCTCGACGACACCCTCACCGCCATGCGTGCCGCCGGTACGCATCTCGCGGCGGTCACCGGAGGCAAGGGCACGGTCATCGGCTTCGTGACCATGGAGGACGTCCTGGACGAGCTGGTGGGAGCCGCCGCGGTCTGACCGGCCCGGCGGTGAACACCGGCGTACGAAACGGAAGAAGGGGCGGACCGTCGCGCGGCGGTCCGCCCCTTCACGCTTCCGTGCGCAGGGCTCTCCCGGTCCTGCCCGAACGCGTAAGCTCGGCGAATGGCCAAGTACTTCGACGTGCACCCCGCAAATCCCCAGCCCCGCACCATCGGCACGGTGGTCGACAGCATCCGGTCCGGTGCGCTCGTCGCGTACCCGACCGACTCGTGCTACGCCCTGGGCTGCCAGTTGGGCAACCGCGACGCCATCGACCGGATCAAGTCGATCCGGAATCTCGACGACCGGCACCACTTCACGCTGGTGTGCCACGACTTCGCGCAGCTGGCGCAGTTCGTCCGCGTGGACAACGACGTGTTCCGCGCGGTCAAGGCGGCCACTCCCGGCAGCTACACCTTCATCCTCCCCGCGACGAAGGAGGTCCCCCGCCAGTTGCTGCACCCGAAGAAGAAGACGGTCGGGGTACGCATCCCCGACCACGTCGTCACCCAGGCGCTGGTCTCCGAGCTCGGCGAGCCGCTGCTCTCCAGCACCCTGCTGCTGCCGGACGAGGAGGAGCCGCTGACGCAGGGCTGGGAGATCAAGGAGCGGCTCGACCACGAGGTGGACGCCGTCATCGACTCGGGCGACTGCGGCACCGAGCCGACCACGGTCATCGACTTCTCCGGCGACGAGCCCGAGATCGTACGCCGCGGAGCCGGGGACACGTCCCGCTTCGAGTGATCCGGGGCCGTGCCGGGGCAGACTGGCGGTCGTGACGGGTGAGCGACTGCGGTTCGACGGCTGGATCGCCGGTGTGGGGACCTCCTCGGGAACCCGGCTGGTGGTCGGTCACTGGCCGCGTTCGCCGTTCGGGGCGTTCAGCGACGTCATGGTCGAGCATCCGGACGGCGAACGGGTCCTGCTGGCCCCGTCCCAAAGGATCGCGGACTTCGTCGCCGCCACCTACCGCTTCGACCGGATCGAGGTGGTGCCCGTGTCCGTCACCGCCGTCGCCCCGGCCGGGGACTCCGTCTGGCTCGTCGAGGCGGGGCCGCTGCGCCTGCGGCTGCGCACCGGCCGCCGGTCGGCCCTCGGCCTGATGCTGTCCGCCGTGCCGGCCCCGTTCGCCCGCAGCCCGGTCTGGGCGGCGCTGTGCGACGTACCTGCCCGGTTGCTGATGCCCGGCGTACGCACCCTGGGCCGCGCGGGCCCGGGGCGGCGCGAGTGGTACGGGGCGCGAGGGCTTCGGCCCGTCGTGGCCGCCGACGCCGTGCTGGACGGGGTGGGCCTGGGCGCGCTCGCCCCGCTCGATCCGCCGGTCGCCTTCGGATTCGGCTCCGCCCCGCGCAGCCCTTCCCTGGTCCGCGTCACCACAACGGTGGAACTCGCGCCCGCCGGGCGTTGAGGGCCCCCGCGGCCCCCGGGGGCGGTGCGGAGGCCTTTTCCGGGCCGCCGTCGGACCGCTCGCGAAGAGGTCCGGCCGGGGATGCGAGGGTGCGGGGCGCGTCGCAGGGTGGACGCATGGCAAATCCCCCGATCGTCATCCACCGTCCGACCCCCTCGGGCGGTCGCCGGGTGACCGTGCACTACGAAGGCCGGGACGAGATACTCGGGCTGGCCCACAGCGACCACGACGTGATCGTGTTCCTGAGCGAGGCCGGCCTCGAAGAAGCGGACCGGATCCTCGACAACCCGGTCTGGGTGGAGTGGCGGGGCGGGCGGGCCCACAGCTACGAGGCGGCCTGAGAGCCCGCCGCCACCCGCACCGCACCCGCCCCGCATCTCCGAGTCACCTCGCGGCGGCCCGCACGCGGCTCACCCGCGCAGTCCGTCGAGGATGGCCGAAACCGTCTCATCGGGCGTCTGGCCGGACGTGTCCAGCCACAGCCCGATACGCGGCGTCCCGCTCCGCAGATGCGCGTCGAAGGCCTCGACCGTCCACGCCCCGTACCCGGTCTTGCCCCGCCCCTCCTCCCGCTCGCGCACGGTTCCCGGCGAGGGCGCGAGCACGACGACGTGCAGCGGGCGGGTGCGGACCCGGTCGACGTAGCGCCCCAGGTCCTCGCCGAGCACGATGTCCTGGACGACGGCCGTCCATCCGTCGTCCGCGTAGGCGTCGGCCACCTGCGCGGAGATCCGCTGGCGCAGATCGAGCTGGCGCCGCGCCTCATCGGCCTCGTCGGGTGTCATCTCCGCCCGGCCGGAGACGATCATGCGGCGGAAGACGTCGCCGCGCACATGGACCGCCCGCGGCAGGCTCTCCGCGAGGAGCTGGGCCACGGTGGACTTGCCCGCGGCCATCACCCCGGTGATCAGGACGACGCAGGGGCCCAGGTCGACGCCCGTCATACCGTGCCCGCCCGCGTACTTTCCGCGCTCCCGAACAGTTCGCGGATCTCGTCCGCGTCGCTCTCCCGCAGCTCGTCCTCCAGCAGGATCCACCGGGTGATGCCCACGGATTCCAGGAACGGCAGATCGTGGCTCGCGATGAGCAGCGCCCCCTCGTAGGACTCCAGGGCGCTCGTCAGCTGGCGCACGCTGGCCAGGTCGAGGTTGTTCGTCGGCTCGTCCAGCAGGAGCAGCTGCGGGGCCGGGGCGGCGAGCATCGTCGCCGCGAGCGCGGCCCGGAAGCGTTCGCCGCCCGAGAGCGTGCCCGCCGGCTGCTCGGCGCGGGCGCCCTTGAAGAGGAACCGGGCGAGCTGGGAGCGGATCTGGTTGTCGGTGGTGCCGGGGGCGGTGCGGGCGACGTTGTCGGCGACGCTCAGCGCGTCGTCGAGGACGTCGAGGCGCTGCGGGAGGAATTTCAACGGCACCGCCGCCCTGGCCTCTCCGGTGCTCGGCGCCAGTTCCCCGGTGAGCGTGCGCAGGAAGGTGGTCTTGCCGGCCCCGTTGCGGCCGATCAGGCCGATACGCTCGGGTCCCTGCACATGGAGGCTGCCCTCGCGCAGCCGCCCGTAGGGGAGGCTCAGGTCCCGTACGGTCAGGACGGTGCGACCCGCGGGCACCGCGGTATGGGGCAGGCTCACCTTGATCTCGGCGTCGCGGCGGATGGCCTCGGCGGCTTCCTCCCTGCGCTCGCGGGCCTCGTCGAGGCGGTCCTCGTGCAGTCCGCGCAGCCGGTCCCCGGACTCCTGGGCCGAGCGCTTGCGCTCCCCCGCGACGATGCGCGGGGCCTTCCGCTGGCCGTCCAGCTTCTTGTCGTGGCGCTGGCGGCGGGCCACCTTGATCCGGGTCTCCTCCAGCTCGCGCTGCTGACGGCGTACGTCCGCGTCGGCGGCGCGCAGCATCCGCCCGGCGGCCTCCTGCTGGGTGGCGAGGGCCTCCTGGTACGCGGACCAGCCGCCCCCGTACCAGCTCACCGAGCCCGAGCGGAGTTCGGCGATACGGTCGACGCGCTCCAGCAGGTCCCGGTCGTGGCTGACGATGATCAGGATGCCGGTGCGCCAGGAGTCGACGGCGTCGTAGAGCCTGCGGCGGGCGAACAGGTCCAGGTTGTTGGTCGGTTCGTCGAGGAGGAGGACGTCCGGGCGTTCCAGGAGCAGCGCGGCCAGGCGCAGGAGGACGGTCTCGCCGCCGGACAACTGCCCGACGGTGCGGTCCAGTTCGACGGCGCCGAGCCCCAGGGAGCCGAGGGTGGCCAGGGTGCGTTCCTCGACGTCCCAGTCGTCGCCGACGGTTTCGAAGTGCTCCCCCCGTACGTCGCCGGACTCGATGGCGCGCAGGGCGGCCCGCCGCTCGGCGATACCGAGAGCGGCGTCGACGCGGAGACCGGTGTCCAGGGTGATGTTCTGGGGCAGGTAGGCGAGGTTTCCGCCAACGGTGACGGACCCCGACGCGGGGCGCAGGAGTCCTGCGAACAGGCGCAGGAGGGTCGACTTGCCGGCGCCGTTGGCCCCGGCCAGACCGGTGCGGCCCCGGGGGACGGTGAGGGAGAGCCCGTCGAAGAGGTTCGTGCCGTCGGGCCACCGGAAGGTGAGGTTGGAGGCGGCGACGGAGGCGCCGGGCGCGGTGGGATGGCTCATGGGAGTTCTCGCAGTCGGAAGCGGAGGAACAAGGGGCTTCGTATGCGAACAGCACGCGGCGACCCGGCCGGGGGCCGGAGAGTGGTGGGGAGAACAGTCCTGCGAAGGTGAGGGACTGCTCAGCACCGAGGTCGCATCCACGCGGAAGTCACGGGCGGCAGAAGAGCCGACAGCGTCGTGACCGTGTACGGGCCAGGGCCGTACCGCGCGATGATCGCGGACCTCAGATGCGCAACGTCCACCTCTATCGGAGACAACAGGACCCGCCCAGCGTAACGGAGGATCTTGCGGAGCGTCGAGGGGATTTGTTCACGGGGTGTTCTGCGGGGCCGGGGCGGGAGCCGGGGAAGCCGCGCTGTCCTGGTGCTCCGTCGCGTCCTCGGGGCTGCGCCGGCGGGGCAGCCGGACGCCCGGGGGCACGACGGGGGTCCGTCGGATCGCGAGGGTGCCGAGGACGGCGGCGAGTCCGGCGAGGGCGAACCCGTAGGGCGGGGTGGCCCCCATGGGGTGCGTCTCGTACACCAGGGCCGTCGAGAGCACGATCAGAACGGCGGAGAGGCGCCCGTACGGTGCGGTCGCGGCGACGACGGCCGTGCCCCAGAGCAGGTACCAGGGCTGGACCATGGGCGACAGGGCCACCAGCGCGAGCAGGGAGAGACCCAGCGCGTGGGCGGGCGTGAAGGTGCCGCGCATCGCGCGGCGGCCCAGGACGAGGATCAGGCCGACCGCGACCGCCAGGCCCAGCGTCTGGACGGCGGACTTGACCGGCTCCGCGTCGACGTCCAGCAGCAGGTGGGCCAGCTCTCCCAGACCGAGGCCGAGGTCGCTGGTGACGGAGAGCGCGGTGTGGATGTTCGCGGCGACGCCCTGGGTGGTGAGCCAGCCGAATCCGGTGCCGCTGACCAGCGTGGCCCCTGCGGCGACCGCGCAGGCGATCAGGCCGGGCGCGAGGAGCCCCTTGGCCCGGCGGCGCCACTCGGGGCCCGTCGCGGCGGCGTGTACGAGGACCCCGATGAACAGCAGCGACACGGCCGCCGGCGACTTGACCATCATGGCGAGTCCGACCAGTGCGCTGCCCGCGATCCACTTTCCGCGCAGGGCCAGGGCGAAACCGGCGAGCATCAGGCCGATCATCAGCCCGTCGTTGTGCACGCCGCCGACCACATGGATCAGCAGCAGCGGGTTGAGGGCCCCCAGCCACAGGGCGCGGCTCTCGCTGCGGCCGTGCTCGCGCGCCAGGCGGCGCAGGGACCAGACGATCAGGGCGAGCGAGGCGAGTGCGACGAGCCGCAGCGCCAGGACGGCGGGAACGATCGTGCCACCGGTGGTCCAGGCGACGGCGGCGGAGATCAGCAGGAAGAGCGGCCCGTAGGGGGCGGGGGTGTCGCGCCAGTGGTTGCCGACGCTCGCTGCTGCATCGCCGCCGATTCCGCCGGGATCCAGGGCGGAGGGGCCGACGGTGTAGACGTCGTGCCCTTCGACGACCATCGAGCCCTGGGCGATGTAGCTGTAGACGTCGGCGCTGTAGAGCGGGGGCGCGAGCAGGAACGGAGCCGTCCACCAGGCGAGGGTGACGAGGGTGTCGCGGGCGGTGGAGGCGGTCTTGCCGTACTGCCACCAGGCCACGACGAGCACGGTCAGCCCGATGTAGGCGACGGCGGCGGCCACGGCCTTCGTGGCGGACCCGTGGTCGGTCCACAGGCCCCAGGGGTCGTGGACCGGCAGCTTTCCGGCGAACCAGCCGCCGCCGACGATCGCCAGGGATCCCACCGCACCCAGCCGCCGGTGTCCGACCGCGCTCAAAGCCCACATGACCGGCCAACCTATCGGACGGCCCGGACCAGTCCGCATCCCCTCCCCCGGCTCAACGTCATACCCGCGCAAAGCCGCACCCGCGTAATCCAGTTGGCGCGAGCTCGGGGGCGTGCCAGGCTTCAGCCCGTACCCAAGGGGCGTAGCTCAGCGGCCAGAGCGGCGGTCTCCAAAACCGTATGTCGCAGGTTCGATTCCTGCCGCCCCTGCCATCACCACCCGGCCTTCCTCACCGCACGTCGCCACGCCAGTCCCACTGGTGGCTGTCCGGCGACCGCGGCCCGTACTCGGCGCGTCCGCCGGGCCCGTAGGCGCCGATCTCGGTGACCAGCCCGACGCCGTCACGCAGATCCGCCTCGCCCCAGCCGGTGACGTCGAGCAGCAGCCCGTCGAGCGGGCCGCCGACCAGCTCGCGGTAGTCGTGCCCCGGCCTCGGTCCCGGGCGGGGGTCGTCGTGGTCGGTGCCGTACACCCGTCGCTGCCTCATCAGCTCGTCCATGCGGGCAGCATCCCACCGAGCACTGACAACGGCTCGGTACGAGCGTCCATCCGGCCACCGTCCGGCGGCGGACCGTGCGGTGCCGGGCCGTCCGGCCGAGCCCGTCGGCCGCCGCCGGAAACGGCGCGCGCCCGCCCGTCGGCTGTGGCACGCTCCACCGGTGACCACACCACCGCGCCTGATCCCCCTGCTGGAGCAGTTCGACTTCGCCTGCGAGCGGCTCCTCGCCCGCCTGGCCGGTCCCGTCATGGACAGCGGCAACGGCGTCGACATCGGCGTCACCCCGCTCGGCGACGACGAGTACCTCTGGGAACCCGTGCCCGACTGCTGGTCCGTACGCCGTAGCGGCGACGGGCCCGGGGCGCGGGCGACCGCTCTGGCCGGGGCCGGTGACTGGGGACGGGACACGGCGGGCTCCCCGCATCCGTTTCCCCCGCCGTTCACCACCATCGCGTGGCGCCTGAGCCATCTCTCCGAGATGCTCGCCCTCCGCGCCGACCACACCCACGGCGGCAGGACGCTCTCCCGCGAGGACTACCGCACTCCGGGGGACGCCGCCGGGGCGGTGGCCGCCTTCGAGACCGCCTCCGCCTCCTGGCGCGAGGCGCTGCTCACCGCCGACGACACCGCCCTGGACACCGTCGGGTACAGCACGTATCCGAACGGCAGCGACGCCGAGGATCTCTTTGTCGACGTCGTCTGGTGGGTCAACCAGGAGGTGCTGCACCACGGTGCCGAGGTCGCCCTCCTCCGCGATCTGTATCGCGCCCGCCCCTCCTGAACGGCGCGCCACCGCGTCCGTGGGTACGCGGTCGCCGCAGTCGCCGCTGCGGGTGACCCGCCATATGATTCAGGGACTTAACGCACCGCGGAGCGGCACATGAACCGGCGTCGGACTCCCCGCTCAGCCAGCGCCGAGGACCTGCTCAACACCTTGCAGGACCTCACCGCGCGCGCTCGGCGCGAGGTGGAGTTCCACCAGGCCAGGGTGGAACTCGCGCAGGCCCTCCAGCGCGACATGCTTCCGGCGGCCCTGCCCACGCTCCCCGGTCTGCAGTCCGCCGCCCGCTACGCACCGGCCCGCCACGGCCTGGACATCGGCGGCGACTGGTACGACGGCTTCCCCCTCGCGGACGGGGCGCTCGGCTTCGCCATCGGCGACGTACAGGGGCATGACGTCGAGGCGGCCGCCTTCATGGGGCAGGTCCGGATCGCGATGCGGGCCATCGCGGGCACGGCGTCCGATCCGGGCGAGATCCTGAGCCGCACGAACGATCTGCTGGTGTCCGTGGACTCCGGGCTCTTCGCGACCTGTACGTTCCTGCGGCTGGACCCGACGACCTGGGAGCTGCACAGCGCCCGGGCCGGGCACGTGGCGTCCGTGTGGGCCACCACGGGGGGCCGGTCCGGGGTCACGGAGGACCCGGGCGGCATGCCGCTGGGCATCGAGCCCGGCGAGGGCTATCCCGTCACCCGGCGCACCCTCGACTGCGACGGGGCGATCGTGCTGCTCACCGACGGGGTCGTCGAGGGGCCGTCGCTGCTGATCGAGGAGGGACTGGAACGGGTCCGGCAGCTGGTGGCCGCGCACGCCGGGGCGAAAGCGGCGCAGCTGGCCGACGAGGTCCTGGGCGCGACCGAGATGACGGGCCACGAGGACGACGCCGCCGTCCTGGTCCTGCGGCATGCCGCCGCCCGCCGCGGAGCCCGGTGACGCCGGACCGTACCGCGCGTGTCACCTGCCGACTCCCACCGCGGTCGGTGTCTGATGAGTGGTGTGATCCGCAGCAGGGAAGCCAGACGTCGGGCCGTGTACGTGGCACAGATCCTTGGCGTGGCCGGCGCCTACTACCTGGCGGGGCGGCTCGGGCTGATGCGCCAGGTCGTCATCGACGGTGCGGTCGTCACTCCGCTGTGGCCGCCCACCGGTATCGCCCTGGCCGCGCTGCTGTGCCTGGGCGCCCGCGTCTGGCCGGGCATCGCGCTGGGCACGCTGGTCACGGTCACCGAGATCGGCGACGCGTTCACGGTGAGCCGTCTGGCCATCATGCTCGGCAACACGGTCGCCCCGCTGGCCGCGTACGCCCTGCTGCGGAGGGTCGGCTTCCGCAATGAGCTGGTCCGGCTGCGGGACGGCGTCTGCCTGGTCTTCCTCGGCGCGTTCGCGGGGATGCTGATCAGCGCCACCATCGGCAGTTTCACGCTGCTGCTCGACGGCAAGGTTCCGCCGGGGCGGTTCTGGCTGGTCTGGGCGGCCTGGTGGGCGGGGGACGCGATGGGCGTGCTGGTGGTCACCCCGGTCCTGCTGGTCCTGCGCGGAGTGCGGTGGCCCCGCCCGAGCGACCGGTGGCTGGAGGCGTCGGTTCTCGCGGTCGTCGTGGTCGTGTCGTCGTTGCTCGCCACGCGCAGCTCGCTGTCGATGATCTATCTGGTGTTCCCGGTGATCATCTGGTCGGCCCTGCGCTTCCAGCTGCCGGGCAGCGCGCCGTGCGCCCTGGTCGTCTCGGTGCTCGCCATTCTCGCCGGTACGGACGCGCTGGGACCGTTCGCCGGGCACAGCCTGATGGAGATCATGGCCAATCTCTCGCTGCTCAACGGATGCGTCGCGCTCACCGCGCTGCTGCTCGGGGCCATCGTCGCGGAGCACAAGAACATCCGCCGCGAGACGGAGTACGCCGTCGAGGAGCTGGAGGCACTGGTGGAGCAGCTCGCGCCGCTGTCGGGGCCGGACCCGCGGCGGTACGAGGACAGACCGCGTCGGCACGGCCCGCTGGACGGCGGCCCTCACCCGGATGACCCGTAACGCGGACGGAAGCCCCCTGAGGGGGACGGATGTCCCGAAACTCGCATGGGCGCATCGGCGCGCGCCCGAAGAGGTCGGGGGGCGGGGCCCGTCAGTACGGCAGGGGGCGGCCGGAGGGGGTGCGC
>NZ_QWFA01000085.1 GCF_003501885.1 Streptomyces globisporus | reverse complement strand
CGCCGCCCCCGCCTCCATGTCCACATCGGCTCCCCGCTCCACCTCCCGCCGGAGGTGGAGACGGCGACCGCCACCGCCCGTGCGGCCGTCACCGCCGCCTGGCGCACCGCAGCGCACCACCTCGGCGAACCCGCGGCGCTCACCGGACGCTGAACGCGCCGCAGGCCCCGGCCCCGACCGGCGCAGCACGACAAGACGCGACGCGCCGCGCGACAGGGGAGCGGGCTACCCCGCGTCCCGGGCCGCCTGCTCCAGGCGCTGCCGGTAGCCTTCCCACCACGCGCGGTCGCCCGGCGGCATGTTCTCGTTGCCGGACCGCAGCCCGACCGCCCCGTCGACGAGCTCCCGCACGACGTCGGCGTGCCCGGCATGCCGCTGGAGGTCGGAGATCACATGGACCAGGATCTGGTGCAGCGTCACCCGGCTCCGCTCGTCGGGCCACCACGCCACCCGACCGACCGCGTCGAGCGGCAGCTCGGCGATCGTCGCGTCCGCGTGCTCGGTCACCCGGCGGTGCAGCGCCAGGATGTCCTCGCGGGACTCGTCGGCGGTCGCCCACATGTCCTGGTTCGCCTCGGCGTCGTCCTCGAAGGCGGGCACCACCACACCGAACGGCCGCCCGAACGTGTCGCCGAAGTAGCCCAGCTCCACCCCGGCGGCATGCTTGACCAGTCCGAGGAGGTTCGTGCCGGTCGGCGTCAGGGGGCGGCGGACGTCGTACTCCGACAGCCCTTCGAGCTTCCACAACAGGGTGTCGCGGGCGGACCGGAGATAGCGCTGGAGGTCGGCCTTGGGCTGAGAGAGGGTCATGCGCGCAGTCTGTCACCGGGCACTGACAATCCACATCGGCCCGGGGCCCGGGCAGCGGCGCGCACCCCGCCCGTCCCGGGACGCGCCCCGGGTGGCGGCGGCGCCCGGGGCGGCGTAGGTATGGAGAGGTGCTGCTCCGAGGGCGTACGACGCCACGGAGCGTGCCGGTCCGCAAACGGCCGGTGACCAGCAGGCCCACCCGGCCGGACCGCCGTCGGCGTCCGCCGGGTCACCACCGGGGGCGAGGAGACGGATCCCGATGACCGAGGCAGAGCAGAGCACCCCGGTGCACGGGATCCCGTGCTGGGTCAGCCTCATGACCCGGGACCTGCGGGCCGCCCAGGACTTCTACGGGACCGTCCTCGGGTGGACCTTCCGCTCCGGCACCCTCGGCGAGGGCTTCTCCGTCGCCCACGTCGGCGCCCTGCCCGTCGCCGGCATCGGACAGATCGCCCCCGGCCTGCCCACGGCCGTCTCCTGGACCCCCTACTTCGCGGTCTCGGACGTCGACACCGCCGCGGCCCGCGTCCGGGAACGGGGCGGCACCATCGCCGTCGGCCCGATCCGGATCGGCCCCGGTCGGGGAGCCATGGCCGCCGACCGGGAAGGGGCCGCTTTCGGCTTCTGGGAGGGCCGGACCCCACCCTGGTCGTTCGGCCGCGACAGCGCGCCCGCCTCCCTCGAACTGCGCACGAGCCACGCCTTCGACTCCGCGATCTTCTACGCCGAGGTGTTCGACTGGGCCTCCGAGGAACCCGGTGGCTGCGAGGTCGGCTACGCCTACCGGCAGGACGCGGTCGTCGTACGGCAGGGCGGCAGCACCGTGGCCACCCTGCGCAGCGGCGGGGACGCGTCGTCCCCCGACCCCCGGCTGCGCCCCCGGTGGCACGTCCGCTTCCAGGTCGAGGACCTGGAAGCGGTCACCGGGGCCGCCCGCGCGGCGGGCGGAACGGCCGGCCCGCCGATGGACTCGCCCGCCGACGGAAGCGAAGCGGTGATCAGCGACCCCGACGGCGGCATCTTCACCGTCTGCGCCCACCCGGCGTAACCGCGCCGCCGAGACCCTCAGCAGGCGCGGAACACGTACCCCGGCCGCCCGGCCGGGACGACGTCGAGATCCCGGCGCACCACGGAGACCGTCGCCCCCACGGACGAACACGCCTCCTTGAAGTCGTCCGCGGTGTACTCGACGACGAAGACCTTGTCCTCGTACGCGGCGGCGTAGTCGGCGCACTCGTCGTAGCGGCCGCACTCCTCGGCGACGGCGAAGTCGAACCCGATCTCCCTGCGCTGCCCCAGCAGGTCCGTGGTGTTCTTCTGGCCGATCGCCAGGCCCGCCGCGTGCGCGCGGTCGGCCAGGAGCTTCGCGAACGCCGCGTTGTCCGCCCGCGTCAGCAGACCGTCGGAACGCTCGTAGGAGTCGAGGTTGTCCGGCTCCACCGCCTGGAAACCGGACTCCGCGCAGCCGTCGATCCACTCACCGACGATCTTCGCCAGCCGGGTGCGCTTGTCCCCGGTCGAGGTGTCGAGCAGCGCCTCGCCCCAGTCCTCGTCCTCGATCAGGCCGCCGTCGGCGTTGCGCAGCAGCAGGTCCGGGTCGTCCTCCTCCCACCGGTCGAGGGCGTCGGGCTGGGTCTGGAAGGCGTTGACGTAGCAGACGTTGTAGAGGCCGTCGGCGGGCCGGGCGCCCCGGTCCCGGGAGACGGCCTCCACCCCGGCGGGCGGGGTGTACGGCCCGCCGATCTGGTAGTCGAAGACCGCGTTCGCGGTGGGCGGCACGACCTTCGGGGCGGCCTTGGCCGGGGAGTCCGTGGCGGAGGCGTGGGACAGGAGCAGTCCCGCTCCCGCCGCGACCGCGATCCCGCCGGCCAGGGCGGCGAGAACGCGCTTGCGGCGGAGCGGAGGACGGACGGTGGGCTGGGACATACGTACTCCTGTTGCGTGGGCTTCCGGCCTCCGCCGTGGCCCGTCAGGCCGGCGAGGCCTCGATGATCTGGACGATATTGGGCACGGGCAGCGGCGTCACGCCGCGCAGGACGAAGCCGCCCGCCGTGCACAGAGAGGTGAAATCGTCCACGGTCCGTTCCCGGCCGCCAACGTTGACCAGCATGTTGAGGTCGCTGAGGTAGACACCCCCCGGCGGGTCCGCCGGCACGGTGGCGGGCAGCACCGGTTCGACGATCAGCAGGGAGCCGTGGGCGGGGATGACGTCCCGGATGCGGCGCAGGATGGCCGCGCACGTCTCGTCGTCCCGGTCGTGGATGATGCTCTTCAGCAGATAGAGGTCGCCGCCGGCCGGGGCCGAGGCGAAGAAGCCGCCGGTCTCCAGGGCGACGCGCCCGGTCAGGCCTTCCTCGGCCGGCCGCCGCCGCGGCGCCTGCGCGAGCCCCTCGGCCGTGTCGAACAGGATGCCCTGGAGCTTGGGGTGCTCCCGCAGGACCGAGGCCAGCAGGGTGCCGTCGCCGCCGCCGATGTCCGCCAGGGTGCTGAAGCGTCCGAAGTCGTAGTGGTGCGGCACGGTGGCGGCGGCCAGCCGGGTGCCCTGGCTCATCGCCTCGTTGAACGCGGCGGACAGCTCGGGGTGCTCCTTGAGATGGCCGAAGAAGTCGGTCCCGAAGACCGTGTCGAACGTGGTTCCGCCCGTGCGGACGCTCGTCGAGCAGATCCCAGCCCCGCAGCATCACCGGATCGGTGAACATCCGGGCCATCGCGGCCATCGAGCCGGCCGTGTCGGTGCGCAGGAAGTCGCCCGCCGCGCTGGTCCGGAAGAGGCCCGGTTCCGTCTCGGACAGCAGCTGGAGTCCGGCCAGGGCGCGCAGCAGACGCAGCGTCGCCTGCGGATGGGTGCCGAGGGACTCGGCGAGCGCGTCGGCGGTCAGTTCGCCGGGCCCGATCCGGTCGAAGACGTCGAACCGCACGGCTGTGCCCAGCGCCTGGGTGGCCATCTGGCCGACCACGAGCCGGGACAACGCCCCGCGCGCCTGCCAGCCCACCGGCGCGTCCTCGCTGGTGCGGGTCTCCTGATCCTGGCCGCCCGTCATGTTCCGCACCCCCCTGTTGGGTTAGGTCGGTCCTAACCTCGAAGGGATCGAGGGGCGATCGGCCGTCCGCCCGCGAGCGTCTCGGCGGCCTCCGCCGCCACCGCCTCGGCCACGGTCGCCAGGGCGGGCGAGTCCAGCTTCCACTGCTGCCAGTGCAGGGGTACGTCCACGGTGTGGTCCGGGATGAGCAGCACCACCCGGCCGTCGCGCAGCAACGGCTCCGCCTGGACGTCCGGCACCATGCCCCAGCCCATGCCCGCCGCCACGGCGCTCGCGAACCCCTCCGAGGTGGGCACCAGATGACGCCGGGCGCTCGCCCGGGCCCCGGGGACGAGCCGGCGCACGAACGCGTCCTGCAGATCGTCGTGCCGGTCGAAGCTGATCACCGGGGCGTCCTCGATCAGCTCGCGCACATCGGTGCCCGCCCGCCTCCCCAGCCACCGCTCGGCGAAGCCGGGTTCGGCCACCGGCAGATAACGCATCCGGCCGAGCCTGCGCACCGAGCACCCCGTCACCGCATCCGGCGACGAGGTCACCGCGGCCATCACCAGCCCCTCCCGCAGCAGGGCGGCAGTATGGTCCTGGTCCTCCCGGTGCAGTTCGTAGGCGAGGTCAAGATCCTGCGGTACGCGCCGCAGGGCGGGCAGGAACCAGGTCGCCAGGGAATCGGAGTTCACCGCGATCGACAGGGGCGTCGGCTCGCCCGGCCCGGACATCCCGAGCGCCGTCCGCGCGTCGCGCTCCAGCCGAGCCAGCTGGCGGGCGAAACGCACCACCACCTCACCGGACTCGGTGGGCCGCACCGGCTTCGTACGCATCAGCAGCACCCGGCCGGTGCGCTGCTCCAGTGCCTTCACTCGCTGGCTGACCGCCGACGGTGTCAGCCGCAGGACGTTCGCTGCCGCGTCGAAGGTGCCTTCGTCGACCACGGCCAGCAGCGTGCGCACCTGGTCGAGAGGAAGCTCGGACATCATGAACGCTAATGATACGTAAGAATCTTTAGCTGGACGCCACGTTGCCGTGCTCCGTAGCGTCGGCTGCATGACGAACGCCCTGACCACCGCAGCCACCGGATTCGGTACCGGCCTCTCCCTCATCGTCGCCATCGGCGCCCAGAACGCCCTGGTGCTGCGCCAGGGTGTCCGCCGGGACGGCGTGCTCGCGGTGGTCGGGATCTGCGCCCTGTCCGACGCGGTGCTCATCACGCTGGGGGTCGCCGGCGTCGGTGCGGTCGTTGTCGCCTGGCCCTCGGCGCTCACCGTCGTGGGCCTGCTCGGCGGGCTGTTCCTCATCGGCTACGGGCTGCTCGCCGCCCGACGCGTACTGCGCCCGTCCGCCCTGCACCCGGGGGACGCCCCGGCCGCGTCGCGCCGGGGCGTCGTGCTGACCTGCCTGGCGATGACCTGGCTCAACCCGCACGTGTACCTCGACACCGTGTTCCTGCTGGGGTCCGTCGCCGCCGACCAGGGACCCCTGCGCTGGACCTTCGGCCTCGGCGCGATCCTCGCCAGCCTGTGCTGGTTCGCGGCGCTCGGCTACGGCGCCCGGCTGCTGAGCGGAGTCCTCGCGCGGCCCGCCGCGTGGCGGGTGCTGGACGGCCTGGTCGCCGCGATGATGATCGGCCTCGGTACGAAACTGGCGCTGGGCGCCTGAATGCCCGGCCGCCCGTTCCCTACGCGGATCGGGCGCCGGGCTCCCCGAGCGTCCTACGACACCACGAGGACGAGCTTGCCGGTGGTGCGGCCCGTCTCGCCCAGCGCGTGCGCCTTCGCCGCCTCGGCCAACGGGAAGGCCGCCTCGACATGGGCGCGCAGCTCGCCGGCCCGGACCAGGTCGGCGATGGCCGTCATGCCCGCGTGATCGGCCTCGACGAGCAGGTTCTCCACCCGGATCTCCCGCGCGGCGGCCTTCGCCGCCTCCGCCGGATCGCCGCCCGGCAGCAGCGACACGAGTGTGCCTCCCGGGCGCAGGACATCGAGCGAACGCGCACGCGTCTCGCCCGAGAGCGGGTCGAGCACCATGTCGACATCGCTCACCGCGTCCCCGAAGTCCACGGTGCGGTAGTCGATGACCTCGTCCGCCCCGATCCCGCGCACGAAATCGTGCTTGGCGGCACTCGCGGTGCCGATGACGTACGCCCCCAGCGACTTGGCGATCTGTACGGCGAGGTGGCCGACCCCGCCGGCGGCTGCGTGGATCAGCACCCGCTGCCCCGGCCGGACGTCCGCCGTGTCGACGAGCGCCTGGCGGGCGGTGAGCGCGGCGAGCGGGATGGCGGCCGCCTGAACGTGGTCGACGCCCTCGGGCTTGTGGGCGAAGGCGCGGGCCGGGCCGACCGTGAACTCGGCGTGGGAGCCCACACCGTACGGGTAGGGCAGCATGCCGAACACCTCGTCGCCCGGCTTGAAGAGGGTCACCCCGAAGCCCACCGACTCGACGACCCCGGACACGTCCCAGCCCAGGACGAGCGGCAGCCGGTCCAGGAACATCGCCTGGCCGCGGTGCTTCCAGTCCGTGGGGTTCACTCCGGCCGCCCGGACGGCGACCACGATCTGGCTCGGTCCCGCCACGGGCCGGGGGAGCCGGACCTCCTCCAGTACCTCGGGGCCTCCGTAGACGCTCTGGCTGATGGCGCGCATGCTCTCGTTCTTCGTCATGCGTCCAGCCTCACGCCTGTCCGCCCGGCGTACCATGGCATGATTGCCATCTTTCGACAGGATCGTGCCATGGGAAACGTGCACCGCGTCGCCGTACTCGCCCTGGACGGGGTGTATCCGTTCGAGCTCGGCATCCCGAGCCGGGTCCTCGGCGCGGCCGACGGCCGCTACTCCGTCGTGACCTGCACGGTGAACGGCCGGCCCGTGCGCACCAACGCCGACTTCTCGGTCACCGCCGAGCACGGCCCGGAGGTGCTGGCGACGGCCGACACCCTCGTCATCCCGCCCTTCGACACCTCCCTCCTCACCCGGGAAGCGCCCGCGGACGCCGTTGCGGCGCTCGCCGCCGTACGCCCCGGCACCCGCATCGTGTCCATCTGCACCGGCGCCTTCCTCCTGGCCTCGGCCGGGCTGCTGGACGGCCGGCGGGCCACCACCCACTGGGCGCTCGCGGAGCTCTTCCGGTCCTGGTACCCCCGGGTGCGGCTGGACCCGGGCGTCCTCTTCGTCGACGACGGGAACGTGCTGACCTCGGCCGGCGCGGCGTCAGGCGTCGACGTCTGCCTGCACCTCGTCCGCGCGGACCACGGCAGCGAGGTCGCCAACCGGGTCGCCCGGCTCTGCGTCGTACCGCCGTGGCGCGACGGGGGACAGGCCCAGTACATCGAGCAGCCCGTGCCCGCTCCGGCGGCGAACGGCACCGCCGCGACCCGCGACTGGGCGCTGCGCAACCTCCATGAGCCGCTGAGCCTGGCAAGCCTCGCCGACCACGCCCGGATGAGTCTGCGCACCTTCGTCCGGCGCTTCAACGAGGAGGTCGGCATGAGCCCGGGCCGATGGATCGTCCAGCAGCGGGTCGACCGGGCCCGGCACCTCCTGGAGTCCACGGACCTGGCGGTGGACGAGATCGCCGGCCGGGTCGGCTTCGCCACCGGAGCGTCGCTGCGCCAGCACCTGCACGCCGCCATCGGCGTCACTCCACTGGCCTACCGGCGTACGTTCAGGGGCGCGGTCCTCGCGGCCGGGCGGTCGTAGGGGAGGCCGGTGCGCGTCCAGGGCCCCGGCCGGTTCAGTCCTCCGGGGCCAGGCGGCTGAGGCGTTCGGCGCGCGCGGGGGTCAGATCGAGGGCGGTGAGGATGGAGGGCGCGGCGATGCTGGGGAGTATGTGCTGCTGCAGCGTGATGTGGCGGCGCTGCAGATCCTGGTAGTTGGTGAGAGTCTGGGATACGGCCTGGGTGCCCGTGAAGGCGGCCACGTACAGGTCCGCCGTCTCGGTGGGGTTGACGTGGGGGAGCAGCTCACCGTTGTGTTTGGCCTGCGCGAGGAGGTGGTGGGTGGCTTCCTGCCAGCGGAGGAAAGGGCCGCTGCGGTCGAGGCCCTGCGCCTGCTGGTCCATGGAGAGGCGCACGCCTGCCCGGGCGAGGAGACTGGTCTGCAGGCGGTGGCTGAACAGCATCCCCAGATCGATGAGTTCCTGGAGCTTGAGAGAGTGCTCCGGAACGGTCTGCGGCGGCTCCTGTGCGGCGAGAACGCCGAGCGCGAGATCTTCCTTGGACGGAAAATGAAAGTAGAGAGCGCCTTTCGTGACGTCGGCGCTTTTCAGTATTTCCGTGATCGTCGCGGCTTGATAACCGTATTTCTCAAAAGCCTGCGCCGCTGCCATCAGGATTGCCTGGCGGGTGCGGATCGCCCGGTCCTGCTTGGCCATCCTGTCTCCTTTGCTGGGCCGGATGGCCCGGGAAACGGCCGGGACGGTGTGGGGAGGGGCGGCCCTGCCGGGGATAGAAAAAAAACCGCTGAGTCTGTATCTTATCAGCGCACGTGCATCGCAGGAACGGCTCGCCATCACATGACCCCTGGGGGGAGTTATGCCCGAAGCAGCAGCCCTGATCGACTCGGTGCCGGCAATGGATTCGGAGGCCGACATGGTGCATCCCGTGGGGATCGACATGGTGCACCGGACCAGGCCGGAGGACGCCTTTCCGCGTAACTGGGTACGCCTGGCGCACGATCGGTTCTCGGTGGCGGCCGTCCTGCCGCACGATCACCCGTTCTTCGCTCCGGTCGGCGGCGACCGGCACGACCCGCTGCTGGTCGCCGAAGCGATGCGCCAGGCGGCCATGCTCGCCTTCCACGCCGGCTACAGCGTTCCGCTCGGTTACCACTTCCTGATGGCGGATCTGGACTACGTATGCCACCAGGACCACTTGGGCGTCGGCGGAGTCCCCACCGAGATAGACGTCGAGGTGTTCTGCTCCGACCTGAAGTGGCGCAGCGGACTGCCCGTGGAGGGACGCGTGGGCTGGGCGGTGCACCGGGACGGGGAGCTGGCGGCCACGGGGATGGGCGCGACCCGCTTCACCAGCCCCAAGGTGTACCGGCGGATGCGCGGCGACGCCCCCGTCGAGGGGATATCGATACCGCGGGCGGCGCCGGTCGCCGCTGCCCGCGCCGGCCGGAGCAGGACCGAGGACGTCGTCCTGTCGGACACCGGCCGCGAAGGCGTCTGGGAGCTGCGCGTGGACACCCGGCACCCGACGCTGTTCCAGCGCCCCAACGACCATGTCCCGGGCATGCTGCTGCTGGAGGCGGCCCGTCAGGCGGCCTGCCTCGCGGCGGGGCCCGGCGGCATCGTTCCGGCGGAGGCGAGCACCCGGTTCCACCGGTACGCCGAGTTCGGCAGCCCGTGCTGGATCAGCGCGGTGCTCCTGCCGGAAGAGTCCGATGACACGGTGACGGTCCAGGTGACAGGCCATCAGGACGACCAACCGGTGTTCTCCACACTTCTGTCCGGCCCGCGGGCCGACGGCTGAGAGGTTCCACGCCAGTGATTCTCGTGACGGGTGCGACCGGAGCGGTGGGCCGTGAGGTCGCCGGGCTGCTGGCGGCTGCCGGTCCCGTACGGATCCTCGCGCGCCGTCCGGAGCGTCTGAGGGTACGAGGGGAGGGGGTCGAGGTCGTCGAGGGGGCGTACGGGGACCGCCCCGCCCTCGACCGGGCGCTGCGGGGCGTCAACTCGGTGTTCCTGGTGACGAACAGCCCCACGGAACCCGACGACGAGCGGGTCGCCGGGGCGGCCGCCGCGGCGGGCGTCCGCCACCTGGTCAAGCTCTCCATGATGGCGGTGGAGGAGCCGGGCGCCGACGACTTCATCACCCGGCGCCAGCGGCAGAACGAAGAGGCGATCATGGAGTCGGGGGTCCCCTGGACGTTCGTCCGCCCCAGGACGTTCATGTCCAACACGCTGTCCTGGGCGCCCGGCATCCGCTCGACGGGAGTGGTGCGCGCCCTGTACGGCGACGCCCGGGTCGCGTGCGTCGACCCCCGCGACGTCGCCGCGGTCGCCGTCGCCGCACTCACCGGTACGGGCCACGAGGGCAGGGCGTACGCCGTCTCCGGACCGGAGGCGATCACCGCGCGGGAGCAGACGGCTCAGCTCTCCCGGGTGCTGGGGCGGCCACTGCGCTTCGAGGAACTCGGCCTGGACGCCGCACGCACCGCCCTGCTGGCGAAGTATCCGCGGCCCGTCGCGGAAGCCTTCCTGGAGAGCGCCGAGCGCCAACGGGCGGGTGCGAAGGCGGCCGTTGTGCCCACGGTCCAGGAGCTGACGGGGCGCCAGGCCCGGTCGTACCGCACTTGGGCGGCCGACCACGCGGACGCGTTCGCGGCCGAATGAGGTCACTGCCCAAGATGGGCGAGGCGCGTCAAACCGCGCCGGACCACGGAAAGGCCCGATCGAACACATTCTCCCCTTCCGGTCTGTTTCCGTGGTTCCCAGGGCGGATATGGCCCAAAAATGGGCCCGGGAGCCTCTGGCGCAATCTCCCGTTCCCTGGAAATGAAACCGGTAAGTTGGTTTGATAACTCCATGACCAAACAGGAGCGCGCCACCCGGACCCGCCAGGCGCTCATCCGCTCCGCCGCCGTCGTCTTCGAACAGCACGGCTATGCCCAGGCACGGCTGGCGCTGATCAGCTCCGGCGCGGGCGTCAGCACGGGCGCGCTGCACTTCCACTTCGAGAACAAGGCCGCGGTCGCGGAAGCCGTGAAGGCGGAGGCGTCCCAAGGGCTGCGCGACATGTCCGCCGCGATCCGGCGCAGGACGGACACCGCCCTGCAGGCACTCGTCGACACCTCGCACGCCCTCGTGGAACGGCTGCGCGGGGACCCGGTGAGCCGGGCCGGATTCCGGCTGAGCTACGACGGCGAGCGGGCCACCGCCCCTGACCTGCGGATGGAGTGGCACCACCGCGTGCGGGAACTGCTGGACGAGGCGGCCGCCGCCGGAACACTCGCCGACGACATCACCCGCGAGGACGCGGCAGCCGCGACCGTCGCCGTGACGGCCGGGTTCGAGGTGCTCGGCCGCCATGATGCCGAGTGGCTGACCCCGTACCGGCTCACGGGATTCTGGCAGTTGCTGCTGCCCCGGCTCGCCACCCCGGAGACGCTTGTACGCGTGGACCCGTCCGGCACGGGCACGGTGCCGCCGACCCGAGGACCCGCGCTCGCGGGGCTTGTCGCGGGCGAGGCAGACGTACCGGCGGAGGCGACGGCGGCGGCCGAGGCCAACTGACCGCCCTGGAGGCCAACCGGCCACTGGTCGAGGCCGACTGACCACGTCGAGGCCTTGCTGGACCTCTGTGTTCGCGGCCGACGGAGAGACCCTCACCTCCGACTCCACCCTGCGCTTCCGTGAGCGTAAGGAGGCCGAGGCGGACCTGAGGACAGCCGGATTCGCCGTGCGCGAGGTGCGCGACGCACCCGACCGGCCGGGCCGGCAACTCGTGTTCATCGCTCGTCGGCCGGACCCCGCCGAGCGCCGCTGATCACGTCCGACCCGGCGGCGTCGGATCCCCAGCTCGCCAGCAGACGCAGGGCCTGGGCCGACTCCGAACCCGGCTCCGCGTGATAGGTCACCAGATGCTGTTCCTCGTCGTCCGGGAGGTTCAGCGTCTCGTACGACAGGGTCAGGTCCCCGGCGAGCGGATGCCGGACCAGCTTGACGCCGTGCCCCTTCTCCTTGACGTTGTGCGTGGCCCACAGCCGCCGGAACTCGTCGCTCTTGACCGAGAGTTCGCCGACCAGCGCCGACAGCTCCGGATCGTCCGGGTGACAGCCCGCGTACAGCCGCAGATAGCTGACCATGTCCGAGGCCTTGGAGTCCCAGTTGACGAACAGGTCCCGATAGGCGGGGGAGAGGAACACCAGGCGCGCCCAGTTCCGCTCACCCGGAGGCAGGGCGCCCCAGTCGCCGAACACCGCGGCCGCCATCGCATTCCAGGCCAGGATGTCCGAGCGCGCCCCCGTCACGTACGCGGGGATCCCGTCCATGCTGTCGAGCAGATACAGCAGCCCGGTCCGTACCCGCTGCACCCGGGCCGGGCGGCGCTTCTTCTTGAGCCGCGCCGGCCTCGCCAGATGGGTCAGATGCGCGTGCTCGGCATCGGTGAGCCGCAGCGCCCGCGCGATCGCGTCCAGCACCTCGGCCGACACATTGCGCCCGTTGCCCTGCTCCAGGCGCGTGTAGTACGCCACGGAGACCCCGGCCAGCTGCGCCAGCTCCTCCCGGCGCAGACCCGGCACCCGGCGGTGCCGGCCGAAGTCCGGCAACCCCACGTCCTGCGGCTGGAGCTTCGCCCTCCGCGTACGCAGGAACTCACTGAGCTCGGCCCGCCGGTCCAGCGGCTCGGGAGCGGCGGCCTCCGGCTGATCGTCCATGCACCCCATTATTCCTGGCGATCCTGGTCGTAGGCGCCGGAGCCTGTCCCCGTCAGTAGTAGGACCGCTGGACATAGGCAGAGCGGTGAC
Organism: Streptomyces globisporus; assembly: GCF_003501885.1. Taxonomy (GTDB): domain Bacteria; phylum Actinomycetota; class Actinomycetes; order Streptomycetales; family Streptomycetaceae; genus Streptomyces; species Streptomyces globisporus_D. The sequence continues at coordinate 11,290 of NZ_QWFA01000085.1, read as the reverse complement.
CTGGGTAAACGTCGGACACGGTGTGACGCTGGGAAAGTTCCGACCGCATCACCCAGAGGAGAACCTCCGGCATGACCACCGTTGCCGCCTACGCCGCTCCCCGTGCCAAGGCCCCGCTGGAGCGCACCACGATCGAGCGTCGTCCGGTGGGCGAGTTCGACATCCTGATCGACATCAAGTTCGCCGGAATCTGCCACTCCGACATCCACCAGGCCCGCGACGGCTGGGGCGAGGGCATCTTCCCCATGGTGCCCGGCCACGAGATCGCCGGGATCGTCGCCGAGACCGGCTCCGGGGTCACCCGGTTCAAGGTCGGCGACCGCGTCGGCGTCGGCTGCATGGTCGACTCCTGCGGCCAGTGCGACGGCTGCCTGATGGGCCGCGAGCAGCACTGCGCCGAGGGGAACACCCAGACGTACAACGCGCTCGACCGCAGCGGCGAGCCCACCTACGGCGGCTACTCGACGCACCTCGTCGTGACCGAGAAGTTCGCCGTCTCCATCCCCGAGGGCATCGCCCTCGACGAGGCCGCGCCGCTCCTGTGCGCGGGCATCACCACGTACTCCCCGCTCAAGCGCTGGGGCGCGGGCCCCGGCAAGAAGGTCGCCGTCGTCGGCCTCGGCGGCCTCGGCCACATGGCCGTCAAGATCGCGCACGCGCTCGGCGCCGAGGTCACCGTCCTCTCCCAGTCGCTGCGGAAGAAGGACGACGGGCTCAAGCTGGGCGCCGCCCACTACTACGCGACCAGTGACCCCAAGACCTTCGAGGAGCTGGCCGGCACCTTCGACATCATCCTCTCCACGGTCTCTGCCCCACTGGACTTCGGCGCCTACCTCGGCCTGCTGCGCACCGAGGGCACCCTGGTCAACGTGGGTGCCCCCGAGGAGCCGATCTCGCTGAACCTCTTCTCCCTGATCCTGGGCAACAGGTCGATCGCGGGTTCGGCGATCGGCGGGATCAAGGAGACCCAGGAGATGCTGGACTTCTGCGCCGTGCACGGGCTCGGCGCAGAGATCGAGGTGATCGAGGCGAGCCAGGTCAACGAGGCGTACGAGCGGGTTCTCGCGAGCGACGTCCGCTACCGCTTCGTGATCGACACCGCGACCATCTGACGCGCGCCGCCCACCGGGCGGCCCCCGCGCCGAGAGCATCCGCCCCGAGCACCTCACGTGCTCGGGGCGGACGCGTGCGAGGGTTCCTGCCCCGTCGCGCGCGGGCGGCCCGGTCCGGCCGACAATGACGGAAGACGGCCGGGCGGACCGCGCCGGAGCGATCGGCCCGGGAGAGGAGCGTGCGGGATGAGCGCACAGCGGCTTCCCTCGGTCGGGCCCTCGCGGAACACACAGCGGCTTCCTTCAGGCACGGCCCCGCAGAGCGCCCGGCGGTTCGCCGGAGGCGAGGCCCCGGGGTACGTACAGGGGGCTTCCGGGGCTTCGCGATACGCAGAGGGGGCTTCCGAGCCCCCGCGATACGCGCACGGGATATCCGGATGCCGGGCCCGGCCGAGCGTCTCGTCGGCTGCCGCCCTCCGCCACGCCCCGCTCCCTCAGGGGGCGGCAAGGTGATCGCCGGGCCGCAGCGCGCGACGATCCTCCGCCGGGCCGTCCGGGTCACCCTCGCGGCGAGCGTGGGTTTCTACCCCCTGCTGTACGGAGCCGGGCTCCCGGTCGCCGCCCTGTACGGCCTCTTCGCGCCCATCGCCATGGGCCTGCTCTCCGTGGTACCCGGCTCCGGCCCCCAGCGTGCCTCCATCATGCTCCGCGGCCTGCCCCCGGCACTGGTCCTGGCGACCCTGGGAACCCTGCTCGCGGTCGACACCTGGGCAGCCGTCGGCGGCATGCTCGGCATCGGATTCCTGCTGGCGTTCGTGGCCGTGGCCGGACCCCGCCCGGCCGGCATCGCCCCCGGCCTCCAGCTCTTCTACATCCTCGCCTGCTTCCCGCCGTACGCCCCCGACACGCTCGTGGAGCGGCTGGCGGGGCTCACGGCGGGCGCGCTGCTCCTCGCCGCCTGCGAGATCCTGCTGCCCGATCCGGCCGCACCCTCCTACCGGGAACGGCTGGCCGCCGCCCTCGACGAGGCGGCGCGCGCGGCCGCACCCGGAGGTGTACCGCCGCAGCGGCTGCGGGACGCCGGATCGACCCTGCGCCTGGCGGACGTACCCCCGGCGGAACGGCCGGCCGGCCCCGGGCGCGCGGACCGGGCGCTGGAACAGGCCGGCCGCTCCGCCCGCAGACTCCTCGACCAACTCGCCACGCTCGCCGAAGCCCCGCCCGCCCCGGCCGACCCCGAGACCGCCGCGCTCCTGGGCCGGGTCGCGGAGCTGTGCACCGCCTGCGCCCGGTTCCTGCGCACCGGCAGCCGCCCTCCGCCCGCCGGCGCACTGGAGAAGGCGATGCGGGGCTTCCAGGCCGACCGGGTGCGTCTGGCCGCCGGGCCGCCCGGTGAACGGCTCCCCGTCGACGTGCTGCGACGGCAGTCCCGGGTGCTGGCGCTCGCCGAATCGGCGCGGATGGTGGAGGTCACCGTCGACATCGCCACGCACGGGGGACCCACCGAACCCGCCGCCCCGCGTGACCTGTTCTGGTACGCCGACCTCTCCACGCCCAGGCTGTGGGCCCGGCGCGTCCTCGGCAACGTCACCTTCCGGTCCGTGCTGTTCCAGAACGCCGTACGGACCGCGCTCGGCCTCGCCGCGGCCCGGGCGGTGGCCGGCTCCCTCGACCTCGCCCACGGGTTCTGGGTGCTCCTCGCCGTCCTGACCCTCGGACGGACGACCGCTGGCGCGACCTGGCGGGCGGTCCGCCTGGCGGTGGCGGGCAACGCGGTGGGCGCGCTGGTGGCCGGGGCGCTCGTGATCGGGCTCGGCCGGCACACCGACGTGTACGCCGCCCTGCTCGCCCCCGTCATGCTGGCGGCCTTCGCGCTGGGGCCGCTGCTGGGCATCGCGTACGCGCAGGCGCTGTTCACGCTCGTCGTCGCCACCGCGTTCGCCCAGATCGCGCCGGTCACCTGGGCGCTGTCGGAGGCGCGGATGATCGACGTCGTCACCGGCAGCGTCATCGGTCTGCTGTGCGGCCTCCTGGCTTGGCCGGCCGGGGCCCGGCGGGAGGTCCACCGGGCCATGGCGGGGCTGCTGAGGACGTGCGCCCCGCTCGTGCCGGTGACCGCACAGGCACTGCTCGCGCCCCCGGGCGGCTCCCGCACCGCACCGCAGACCCTGCCGGGCGTCCACCGGCTGCGCCTCGCCGAAGCGGCGTACGCCCAGTGCCGCGCCGAGACACCGGTCGACGGGGAGAGCGACCGCGCCGACTGGCACGCCGTGCTCATCGCGGCCAACCACATGCTCCTCGGCGCGCAGTGGCTGCCCCGCTTCGGCCTCCGCCCGGCCTCCGGCGCCACGGACGCGTCCGCGGCCTGGGCCGGGGGAACCGCGTCCGCCCTGGTGGCGCAGACCGACCGGATCGCCCGGCTGCTCACCGCCGAGCGTCCGGGGCCCGCGCCGCCACCGCCGAGCGCCCCGGACCGTGATTTGCCCTCGCCCCTGTCCGTGGACCTGGAGGTGTGGATGACGAGCCTCGCCCAGCAGCTCGCCCGTATCGAGTCCTCGGTCACGCCGACGCCGGGCACGCAGCCGCCGAACGCCCGCTCAGGATGACCGGCGGGGACGGCCGGCGTCCCCGTTCTAGGACGGGGACGGGGACGGGGACGGGGACGGCGAACCCTCGGGCAGCCCCCCGGGCTCCGGCTCCCTCGGCTCCTCCACGAGCTGCTCGCGGAGGTAGTTCCAGATCACGGCGATCACCGCCGCCACCGGCACGGCGAGCAGGCTCCCCACTACCCCGGCGAGGCTGCCGCCCAGCGTCACCGCGAGCAGCACGACCGCCGCGTGCAGGCCGAGACCCCGGCTCTGGATCATGGGCTGGAAGACATTGCCCTCCAGCTGCTGCACCACGATGATGATCGCCAGCACGAGCAGGGCGTCCATCAGGCCGTTCGAGACCAGGGCGATGACCACCGCCACGAACCCGGCGAACAGCGCCCCGACGATCGGCACGAACGCGCAGACGAAGGTCAGCACCGCCAGCGGCAGCACCAACGGCACGTCGAGGATCCACAGACCGAGGCCGATGAAGACCGCGTCCAGCAGACCGACGAACGCCTGGGACCGGACGAACGCTCCCAGGGTCGCCCAACTGCGCGATGCCACCTCGGGGATGTCGGTGGCGAACCTGCCGGGGAGCTGACGGGTGAGCCACGGGAGGAAGCGCGGCCCGTCCTTGAGGAAGAAGAACATCAGGAAGAGCGCCAGAACCGCCGTGACCACCCCGTTGACCACGGTGCTCACTCCGGTGACGGCGGTGGTGACGACACTGCCGACGCTGTCCTGAAGCCGGTCGGTCGCGCTGTCGAGGGCACCGGTGATCTGGTCGTCGCCGATGTTCAGCGGCGGACCGGCCGCCCACTCGCGGAGTTTGTCGATGCCCGCGACCACCCGGTCGGCCAGCTCCCCGGACTGGTCCGCGACCGGCACCGCGATCAGGGCCACGATGCCCGCCCCCACGAGCAGGGCGAACACCGTCACCACCGACGCTGCCAGCGCCGGCCACCAGCCGTGCCGGCGGAGGAAGCGGGCTAGCGGCCAGGTCAGCGTGGTGAGGAACAGACCGACTATCAGCGGCCATACGACCGACCACATCCGGCCCAGCACCCACAACGCGACCGCCGCGGCCACGAGGACCAGCAGCAGCTCTGCGGAGACCCGTGCCGACGTGCGGAGAGCGGCCGCGGCCTTTGTCGAACTCAATGGCGAAGACATGGCGTCACCCTATGGGTTCGGCAAACCTGTTCCGGCCACCCCCGCGGCCCGCCGACGCCCGGCACCGGCCGGGAGGGCCGCCCGGTCCGTCAGCGCAGCGCCGACGGCAGCCCCTCCCGGTGAACGATGCCGAGCCGCTGGGTGGCACGGGTGAGCGCCACATACAGATCGCTCGTGCCGAACAGGCCGGGCTCCACGACCAGCACATGGTCGAACTCCAGTCCTTTGGCCTGGCGCGGATCCAGCAGCACCACCGTCCGCGTCAGGTCCGGGGCCTCACCCGCCGTCACCCCGGCGAGCGGAGCGGCGATCTCCTCGTGGACCGCACGCGGCGCGATCACCGCGAGGCGCCCCTCCCGGGGCGTCAGCTCCGCGACGGCCTCGGCCACCGCGCCCGCCAGATCCTCCCCGGCGTCCCGCGTCCAGGGCTTCTCACCGGTCGACCGCACCGACACGGGCGCGGTGAACGAAGGGTCCTTCTCCCTGAGGACCCCGGCGGCCAGTTCCATGATCTCGGCGGGCGTACGGTAGTTGACCTCCAGCGTCACGTGCTCGAAGCGGTCGCCCACGTACGGGGAGAGGATCCGCTCCCAGGACCCGACGCCCGCCTCCTCGGAGGTCTGGGCCGGGTCGCCGACCAGGGTCATCGAGCGGGTCGGCGCCCGTCGCATCAGCAGCCGCCACGCCATCGGCGACAGCTCCTGCGCCTCGTCGACGATGATGTGCCCGAACGCCCACGTACGGTCGGCGGCGGCCCGCTCGGCCGCCGTGCGGTGGTCGGCCTCCTCGTGCCGCTCCGCCATCCGCTCGGCGTCGATGATGTCGTGCGCGGCGAGCACCTCGGACTCCTCGTCCTCGAACTCGTAACTCTCCGAACCGCGCGACAGCTCCAACACCCCCTGCGCGTAGCCGACCCGCTCCTGCCGGGCCGCCTCCGCGGCCGCCCGCTCCGCGCTGTCGTCGACGCCGAGCAGCTCGGCGGCCTCGTCGAGCAGCGGCACGTCGGCGGGGGTCCACGCCCCGGCGGCGGGCCCGCGCCGGATCGCTTCCGCGTCCTCGTCCGGTACGTACACCGGGTCGGCCAGATAGTCGGCGAGGAAGCCCTCGGGGGTGAGCGGCGGCCACAGCTCGTCCACGGCCGCGTGCACCTCCTTGCTCAGTGCGACGTCCCGGCCGAGCTGGGCCACGTCGTCCGGGCCGAGGAAGTTGGGCCCGCCGTACGGGTCCGCGCCGATGCGTTCCACGAGTTGCGCGGTGAGCGCGTCGATGACCCGGAAGACGAAGTGCGGACGCGCCAGATTGTGCGGCAGCCGGGTGTCGCGGGCCGCCTGGCGGGCCTCATAGGCGATCTCCCAGTCCAGGATCAGATCCCCGCCGTCCTCGTGCGGGATCACCATCGCCGCCCCGGGCTCCGGCAGTCGCTGCCGGTCGCGTACGGCCAGGGCGAGGGCCTCGGCCATCGGCTCGCCGCCCTTGACGGCGGCGGCGCGCGGAGTGTCCGTACCGGTGGCGTGCACCCCGGGGAACAGCTCGGCCTGCGTGGCGAGCAGCACCCCGGTCTCGCCGAGCGACGGCAGCACCTCCGCGATGTAGCGCAGGAACGCCGGGTTGGGACCCACGATGAGCACGGCGCGCTTGGCCAGCAGCTCGCGGTGCTCGTACAGCAGGAACGCCGCCCGGTGCAGCGCGACGGCCGTCTTTCCGGTGCCAGGGCCGCCCTCGACGACGAGGACACCGCGGTGCGGGGCCCGGATGATGCCGTCCTGCTCGGCCTGGATGGTCCGCACGATGTCGCCCATGCGTCCGGTGCGCGCGGAATTGAGCGCCGCGAGCAGCACGGCGTCGCCGTTCGGATCCTCGAAACCGGTGCGGTCGTCGTCCCCGAGATCGAGGATCTCGTCATGGAGCTCGGTGACCGTGCGGCCCTCGGTGGTGATGTGGCGACGTCGGCGCAGACCCATCGGGGTGTGCCCCGTGGCGAGATAGAAGGGACGCGCCACCGGCGCCCGCCAGTCGATCAGAACAGGCGTGTGTTCGGTGTCGTCCTCCCGGATCCCGATCCGGCCGATATGGTGCGCGAGCCCGTCGGAGCGATCGATGCGGCCGAAACACAGAGACCCGTCCACCGCGTTCAGCGCCGCGAGCAGCCCCGAGCGCTCCGCGACGAGGATGTCCCGCTCCAGCCGCGCCTGCTGACCCGTGCCGACCGGCGTCAGCGCGTGCTCGACACCCTCGGCCGCCACCCCGCGCAGCGCGTCGACCCGGGCATGGAGCCGATCGATGAATTCCTGCTCTTCCCGCAATTCGTCGCTTTCCCGGTTTGACAAAACGGCTCCCCGCCAGATATATTCGTATCCATAAGGCCCCCGAGCGGGGCCTTTCTGCATGTGCGCAGAAGAATCCAATATACGCGCAATAATCCCCGGACCGCAATGACGGTCCGGGATTATCGCGTGCGGAAGCGGGGGCGGCCGGATGTCGGGCTCCCCGGCGTGCGCTCCCGGCAGGCCCGTCCGACACTGATGGCGGACAACGGATTCGGCGTCCGGACCGGAGAGAGCCATGAGCACACACTTCGAAGCAACGGTCGACATCGACCGCCCCATCGAGGAAGTCTTCGCCTATCTCGCGGACGGCCAGAACGACCCCGAGTTCAGTCCGCGGGTCCAGCGCATCGAGAAGACACCGAACGGCCCGACCCACGTCGGCACCGTTTTCCACAGCACCGTCAAAGACGCGGGCATGACCACCCGGCGTGATTTCGAGATCAGCGAACTGGTCGCTCCGACCCGTATCCGCTGGCAGGAACAGTCCAAGAACCTCATCACGGCGGCCGAGGGCGGCTACGACCTCGAAGCCACACCGGACGGCGGCACGCACGTAAGGCTTTTCAACGTCCTGGAGGGTCACGGAGTCGGCAAACTGCTGGTCGGTTTCGCGGGAAGCGCGGCCCGCAAGGACGCACCGGCGTTCGGGCAGCGCATCAAGGAGGCCGTCGAAGGGACCTGATCCGGCGTCAGTCCGGCAGGGGGACGCGGATCACCGGGTCGAACGGGTGCTTGTTGAAGCCGCTGCGCACATTGCGGCACTCCGGCGCCTCGCACATGAAGAACTCATCGACGCTCCGGCGGCCCGTCCGGCCGCGGAGCCAGGTCTTCTCGGTGGCGGTGAGAGAGCGGTGCTGTTCATCGGAATCACACGTGTAGCAGTACATGGCGCGGGCCGGCACGGGACCTCCTGAAGCGGGCGAACAGGCGGAAGGCGAAGCATATGAGGGCACGCGGGGCGGGGACAGGGTGCGACGCGCCCGAACCCGTAGGTGTCGGTGCATGCCCCGGCGCGTCATCACACTCCGCGCCGGGAGCGCGCGCCACGGCGGCTCCCCCCTCGTCCGGAGAGCCGCCGCGATTCGGTCGCCCGCGTCAGCGGGTCAGGGAGAACACCTGCGCCGAGGAACCGGAGCAGGGCTGCTGCGAGAGCCTGGCCCCGTTGGCCGTCGAGGAGTTGTCGACACTGAGGCACTTGCCGCTGTGGCGGGCGACGAAGCGGTACTGTCCCGCGCCGGCCAGGGCCTCCGGACGCCACTGCTGGTTTGCGCCACCCCCGTACGACCACAGATGCACCCTGGCGCCGTCGGCGGTCGTACCCGGACCGCCGTCGACGTCCCAGGCCTTCGCGTTGTGCCGGTTCACCACCTGGTAGTGGCCCACGTCGGTCGGGCGGAACTGCCAGCCCTGGTTGGCCCCGGTCCCACAGGCCCACTGCTGCAGCCCGGTCCCGTCGGCAGTACCCCAGTCGGCCGCGTCCAGGCAGGCACCGCTGTTGGCGTTGCGCACCTGGTACCAGGCGGCGGGGTCGATGGACTCCACGGGCGGCTCGGTCGTTCCGCCGCTCCCGTCCCAGGTGAAGGTCGCGACGGCCCCCGCGGGCAGGGTGTGGGCGAGCGACCTGCCGTTGTCGGTCAGGGAGAACCGCTGTGATCCCGAAGCGGTGTTGACGACCACGGCGGCCCGGCTGCCGTCGCTGTTCTGGAAGGCGACGTTCTGCACCCCACCTGCGCCCTGGCTGGAGGATCCGATCCGCACGGCCCCCGCCTTGATGAACTTCGAGACGTGGCCCAGGACGTAGAACTCGGCGTTGCGGGTCACCCGGCCGCCGTCGATCTCGACGATGCCGTTGCAGCGGTTGGTGCAGTGCCCTTGGTGGGGGCCGCCTTCCCGGTCGAGGGCGAGGTTCCAGTTGATGACCGTCTCGCCGCCGTTGCGCAGGTTCTGCACGACCAGGTTCTCGGCGTGCCACCTGAGCGTGTCGCCGAACGTCGTCGCCGGGTTCGCGCTGTCGGTGCCGGAGCACTCCGTGAAGAAGACCCGCTTTCCGGCGTCGGTGATCTGCTTCTGCGCGGCGGGCGCCCCGCCGTAGCAGTGGAACGCGGCGCCGATGATCCGCTGGATGCCGCCCGTCCGGGCGAAGACGTCGAGCGGGTAGTTCGGGTGGTCCCAGTTGTGGTCGTAGGCCAGGATGTTGGTCGGCAGGTTCGCGGCGGTGAGCGTCCGGTCCAGGACCCGCAGGAAGTCCGCCTGCTGGACCGAGGTCATGCTCATCGACGGGTAACCGGTCGCGAACTCCGGCTCGTTCTGCGCCGTGAGATCGGTGAGCGTGATGCCCTCCTGCCCGTACGCCCTGATCGCCTTGACCAGGTAGTCGGCGTAGGTCTGGTAATGCTCCGTCCGTAGACTCCCGCCGTTGAGCGAGTTGTTGGTCTTCATCCAGGCCGGGGGCGACCAGGGCGATCCCATGAAGCGGATGGCCGGGTTGATGGCGGTGGCCTGCTTCAGCACCGGGATGATCCGGCTCCGGTCCCGGTCGATGGAGAAGGCGCCCCGGGTGTCCTCGTACGTGTACGGATCGGTGTTCGCGTCGAAGTCGGTGCTGCCGAGGGGCTGGCGCAGGTAGTTGAGCCCGATGCCGTCGCCCTCCGTGGAGAAGAGCGACTTCAGCACCGTGGTGCGCTGCGCCTGGGGGAGCCCCTGGAGGAGATGGGCGGAGGCGCCCGTCACGGAGGCTCCCGCGCCCGTGAACTTCTGCCCCTTGGCGGCGGCGTCGATCCGGATGTCGATCGCCTGCGGGGACCCGGTGAAGGGGACGTTCCCCTCCGGGGTGAGCTTCTTGGATCCGTCGGGCGTGGTGACCCACACCCGGGCGACCGGGTCGGCCGCCCGGGCGGTTCCGGTGGAGCCGTTGACGCCGAGTGCGGCGACGGTCACGACGAGCGCGGCGCCGGCCGCGCGCGCTCTGAAACGCAGGGGAGTGGAGCTTGGCATGGTTGCGGCTCTCCTTGGGTTCGTACCTGCTGACAGGCGGCACCCCGGCGGACGGAGGGCGCGGCGGTCGCCTCGCTCCGGGCGTGCCGGTCACAAGAGGGCGGGACAACGGCATGAAAGCACACCCACTAAGTGGTTAGTAAGTGGTCGGCTCCGGTGTTCTCGCGCGCTTTCCTGAAGATCTTCACCGGGGCTCCGGCAGGCTTAAGCTGATCCGGTGAGCAACCAGTCAGTGAGCAGACCGGCAAGCAGCCCGGCGGGGCCCCGCACGCCGCGCAGCCCGGAAGCCCGGAAGCGGCAGCAGGACATCCTGGCCATCGCCATGGACACCTTCGCCGCCCGCGGCTACAACAACGCCTCGCTCGCCGAGATCGCGGACCGGGTCGGCCTCACCCAGGCCGGGGTGCTGCACTACTTCCGCTCCAAGGCCCTGCTCCTCACCAGCGTGCTCGAACTGCGCGACCAGCGGGACATCGAGCAGCTCGGCCCCGACCGCCCCCAGGGGCTGGACTTCCTGCGCCACCTGGTGAACACCGCACTGCGCAACGCGGAGCGCGAGGGCATCGTCCGGCTGTACGCGGTGCTCTCGGCGGAGTCCGTCACCGACGACCACCCCGCCCAGGACTACTTCCGCGACCGCTACGACGGACTGCGCGCCTTCGTCGCCGAAGCCCTGCGCGAGGCCTGCGAACTGCCCGCCGACCGCGCGGAGATGGCCGACAACGCGGCCAACGCCATCATCGCGGTCATGGACGGACTCCAGGTCCAGTGGCTTCTGGCCCCGGAATCCGTGGACATGGCCGCCTCGACCGATCTCGTGGTCACCTCACTGCTGGCGGCCCTCGCCCCCGAACGTTTCGGTCCGCACGCGGCAGGCTGAAGGCAGGGCGGGCGGACCACCCGCCCCGGGGTGGGCCGGCTGCGCGGGGGTGACACAAACGGCGGGGGGACCACCATGAGCGCTGATCGCCTCGTCGGGTGGGGCCGGAACCGCGACCTCCAGGAACGCGGTGACGGACCGGGCGGGCGTCCGGGGCGGCGGCCACGACCGCCAGAACCGGACCAGGGAGGCGATTCTCGGCGGGGCGGCGACCGCCCCGGCCAGCCGTTAGCCGGTCGGGGCGGTCGGCCGCCGAGCACTCCTGTACGA
>NZ_QWFA01000084.1 GCF_003501885.1 Streptomyces globisporus | reverse complement strand
GGGGAGGGAGAGGCAGGGGGAGCGGAGGGGGCCGCGCGCTCGCCACCGGCTGAGGCGGTGCGCCCGCCCGGGCCGGAGGCCGTGAGCGGTACCGTCGCCGTCACCCGGAACAGATCGTCCCCGACCGGTCCCGCGGTGACGGTGCCGCCGAGCGCGCCGAGCCGTTCGCGCAGCCCGGCCAGGCCCGAACCGCCGCCGTCGCCCCCGTCGCCGAGCGGATCCGTGGCGCCGGCCCCGTCGTTCTCGACCTTCAGGACCACCGCGTCCGGGGTCCGGGCGAGCCGGATCGAGCAGTGGCGCGGGTCGCCGTGGCGCAGGACGTTCGTCGCGGTCTCGCGCACCACCCAGCCGAGCGCGGCCTGGACGGCGGCCGGGGCCCCGATACCGGCCGGGCCGTCCGCGCCCTCGACGGTGACGGAGATCCCGGCGGCCTGCAACACGCCCCGCGCGCCCATGAGTTCGGTGGGCAGATCGGCCTCCCGGTAGCCGCGTACGACATCGCGGACCTCCTGCTGGGACGCCCGGGCGATCCGCTGCACCTCGACCATCTGGTCCACCGCGGCGGGGTTGCCGCGCTGGGCCAGCTCCACGGCCAGCTCGCTCTTCAGGGCGATCACCGACAGGTTCCGGCCCAGCACGTCGTGCATGTCGCGGCCGAACCGCAGCCGCTCCTCCGCCACCGCCAGGCGGGCCTGCATGTCCCGTGCCTCCTCCGCCTGCCACATCACGGACATGCTCCAGCCGCTGGGGCGTACCGAGCTGATCACCAGCGCGGCGGCGAGCGCCATGGTCAGGCCGGTGGCCAGCAGCGGGGTACCGGTTCCCCCGAAGGCGGCCAGCAGGGCCACGAAGGCCGCGATGTACGCCGCCGCGTGCAGCAGGAACCTACGGGCGGGCACGAGCAGGGCGTACGGGATCCCGAACGCGATCGGTACGTCCATCGCCATCACTGGCAGCGCCCGTTCGTCCAGGCCGTCCACCGCCGTGAGGGCGATCAGCAGTCCGGACAGCACCACCAGCAGCACCGCTGGGAGCCGCAGCCGCCGCCGGGGAAAGGGCTCGGCCCCCCGGTAGTGGGCGAACGCCGGCCGCACGTTGACGTTGCTCAGCACGGACTGGGCGATGTTCACGGCGAGCAGGGCCGCGCCGATGGCCACCGCCCGGGCGCCCCGGTCGAAGACCGTGGCCAGCGGCAGGAGTCCCCAGGTCAGCAGGAACAGCCAGACCATCAAGCAGAGCGTCACCTGGGTGTAGAGGTCGATGCGCTGGAGCTTGCTGCGCTCGTGCCAGCCGCGCCGCCAGCCCCGTACCCGACCGATCACGCCCCTCAGCCCCTTCATGTCAGCCGCGCGGGTCCCAGCGGAACCACCGTCGCACAGCAAACACGCCGAAGGCGGTCCAGGCCAGTGCGGTCACCCCGGCGGTGAGCAGGTCGCCGCTCTCGACGCCGCCGAGCCAGCCGTGCCGGATCAGGGTCATCACGCCCGTCATCGGCAGCAGCTCCAGTACGGAGGCCAGCTTGTCGGGGAACACCGCCAGCGGGACGAACAGTCCGGAGCCGAACAGCGAGACGAAGAACAGCGGCAGGGTGGTGAGCTGCGAGGTCTGCACCGTCCGGGTGATCACGGCGGTCGCCGCCGCCAGGGCGGACATCAGGACGAAGCCCAGCACCAGACCGCCCAGCAGCAGGTCGGGACGGTGCGGCGCGCTCAGGTCGAAGGCGATCGCCCCGGCCACCACCAGCAGCACGCACTGGGCGAGCGCCAGGGCGACGGACGGCAGCGCGGTGCCGATGAGGATCTCGCGGTCGGAGATCTCGCCGGTCCGCAGCCGCTTCAGGACGAGTTCCTCGCGCCGGGCCACATAGGCGGAGACGAGGTTCATGTAGACGACCTGGACGAGGACCATGCCGATGCCGCCGGTCAGGGTGGCGCCCGCGACGGTCAGTCCGGTGCCGCCGAGGTCGATCTGTTCGAGCGAGGACCGCATCGCGAAGATCATCGCCAGCGGCAGCAGCAGGGCCACGACGATCGCGGTCCGGTTGCGCACCAGGAGGATCAGCTCGGCGCGGCCGAGTGCGGTCAGCCGCCGGGCCACGGCCGCCGCACCCGTGGGGGAGGCGGCGGGCGTCCGGTCGCGGACGGGGGGCGTGGTGGTCGTCATGCCGTCACCTTCTTGGAGCCGGAGCGGGCGGAGCGGTCGTTGACCTGGCGCGGGTCCTGGTCCCGGGGCGCGTGCTGGGCCCTCGCGATGTCGAGGAACGCCTCCTCCAGCGATGCGGAGCGGGCGTCGAGGCCGTGCAGCCGTACGCCGGACTCCCGGGCCCACTCCAGGAGTTCGTGCAGCGACTCCTGGAGGGCGGGGGTGCGGATCTCGACCCGGGACCCCTCGGCCGCCGCCTGCAGCGAGAGCGGGAGCCGGGCCGCCGGGACGGCCTCGGGGAGGACGAACCGGATCCGGGCCGGCTGCCGCGCGGTCACTTCGGCGATCGTTCCGGTGGTCACGATCCTCCCCTGATGCATGATCGCCAGGCGGTCGGCGAGCGCCTCGGCCTCCTCGAGGTAGTGCGTGGTGAGCAGCACGGTCGTGCCGTTGTCGCGCAGGGCCCGCACGAGCTCCCAGGTCTCCTGTCGGCCCTCCGCGTCCAGACCGGTCGTCGGCTCGTCGAGGAAGAGCACCTCGGGCCGGGAGGTCAGGGCGAGCGCCAGGTCGAGGCGGCGCCTCTCACCGCCGGACAGCTGCTTGACCCGCACGCCTGCCCGGACGGTCAGGCCGACCATCTCCAGGGCCTCGGCGGCGGGCCGGGCGCCGGTGGTGCAGGCCGACCACATGCGGACGGTCTCCATGACGGTGAGGTCGGAGGGGAAGCCGCCTTCCTGGAGCATGACGCCGGTACGGGGGCGGACGGCGGCGCGTTCGCGGTACGGGTCGTGGCCGAGGACCCGGACCGTGCCGTCGGTCGGCGGCGCCAGGCCCTCCAGGAGTTCCACGGTGGAGGTCTTGCCCGCGCCGTTCGTCCCGAGCAGGGCGAACAGTTCGCCGCGGGCCACGGAGAAGGAGATCCCGGACACGGCCTCGAAGCCGCCGGCGTAACGGCGTCGGACCCCGTTCGCCTCGATCACGGGACCGTTCGCGCGGTCGCTGAGAATGTCGTCGCTGGTCATGCTTCCAGGCTTCCGCCGGATCGGGCCCGGGGGCAGTGCGCACTGTCATCACTGCTCATGACAAACGTCATGGGGAACGGAAGAACGACAGAGGCCCCGATCGAAAACGATCGGGGCCTCTGTATCTGAGCGGACGACCAGGTTCGAACTGGCGACCTCAACCTTGGCAAGGTTGCGCTCTACCAACTGAGCTACGTCCGCAGTGCAGCCACTCGGCTTTCACCGGTGGAGCGAGCACCACTCTACCTGATCCAACTAAGTGGTCCGAAGAGTCGTGCAGAGCGGGTGACAGGAATTGCACACTGCGCCTTCCCCCTGGAAGGGGGCTGTTCTACTACTGAACTACACCCGCACGCTGCGTGGGATTCGGCTTTGCGGCCTCGCCCCTCGGCGTGTTCCAGACTCTATCCGACCTGCGGGGGTGTCGCGCAAGTCGGCTCCCCGCGAAGCTCGGCGAGCGGGCCCGCGGGGAGCGTCGGCGAGCCGTCCGGCGGTCCGCCCGGGGCCGCCTGACGGTGCGTCGCACGGCGTCGGATCAGCCCGCCGCGGCGAACGCCTCGTAGACCTTCTTCGGGATGCGGCCGCGGGCCGGCACGTCCATCCGGTGCGAGCGGGCCCAGGCGCGGACGGCCGCCGGATCCGGGGCGAGGGAGGTGTGGTGGTAGGCCGTGGGTGTCCTGCCGTGCTTACTGGCATTTGTCTGCTTTCGGCCGGCGGCCACGTAAGGCGCCAGCGTCTTCCGCAGTTTCTTCGCGTTGGCGGGATTGAGATCGATCTCGTACGTCTTCCCGTCCAGGGCGAAGGTCACCGTTTCCGCCGCCGCTCCCCCGTCGATGTCGTCGGAGAGTGTCACCACTACGCGCTGAGCCACGGATATCGGTCCTTTCCTGCGGCACCGGCGCGTTCTGCGTGCGCGGATGCCGGCCTTCCGGCTGCCGGGCGGGCGGAAGCGGATCGACGAGATGTCGACTGTTCCGTTGTCCCCGGGGCAATGGTGCTTTCCCCGGTAATCATTTGTACAGCGGTGGGCACCGCATTGTGAAGCCCAGCCAATTACCTGCGCGTGTCCGTGTGCAATCCGTGTGCAATCCGGGCGGGTTTTTCCCAGAGCTTTTCCGTGCGGTGTCGCGGCCGATATACGGACGTGATCCACGCACCGCCCTCACCGGGCCCGTCCTGCCCGATATCTACCCGCGTAGAAATTTTGGCCAGGTACGCTGAGTGGACCCGCGGGGGTCTGGGGAACCCCCCGGAGAGACAGCCGCACCACACCACCACACCGGGAGTGCCAGTGGCACGCGTCGTAGTCGACGTCATGCTCAAGCCCGAGATCCTCGACCCGCAGGGACAGGCTGTGCAGCGCGCACTGCCCCGTCTCGGCTTCGAGGGAATCGCGGACGTTCGTCAGGGAAAGCGTTTCGAGCTGGAGGTCGAGGGGCCGGTCGACGACGCCGCCCTCGCCCGCATTAACGAGATGGCCGAGACGTTCCTCGCCAACACCGTCATCGAGGACTTCGTCGTGAAGGTGGAGGAGGAGAAGTGACCACCCGTATCGGCGTCGTCACTTTTCCCGGCACCCTCGACGATCAGGACGCCCTGCGAGCCGTCCGTATCGCGGGCGCCGAGCCCGTATCCCTGTGGCACCGCGACAAGGACCTGCACCAGGTCGACGCGGTCGTCCTGGCCGGTGGTTTCTCCTACGGGGACTACCTCCGCGCCGGCGCCATCTCCCGCTTCTCGCCGGTGATGGAAACCCTCATCGAGCAGGCGAGGGCCGGGATGCCGGTCCTCGGCATCTGCAACGGTTTCCAGATCCTGACCGAGGCGCACCTGCTGCCCGGCGCGATGCTGCGCAACAACCACCTCCACTTCATCTGCCGCGACCAGAAGCTGCGGGTGGAGAACGCGGAGACCGCCTGGACCTCGGACTACAGCGCCGGCCAGGAGATCAGCGTCCCGCTCAAGAACATGGACGGCCGGTACACCGCCGACGAGCGCACGCTCGACGAGCTGGAGGCCGAGGGCCGCGTCGCCTTCCGCTACCTGGACGGCAACCCCAACGGCTCGCTCCGTGACATCGCGGGCATCACCAACGCCGCGGGCAACATCGTCGGCCTGATGCCGCACCCGGAGCACGCCGTGGAGCCGCTCATCGGCACCGGCCGCACCGACGGCCTCGGTTTCTTCACCTCGATCATCAAGAAGCTGGTCAACGCATGAGCCTGGATACGGTCAAGCACGCGGCCGAGACCCCGGACGCCGCGCAGCCCTGGAAGGAGCTCGGCCTCAAGGAGGACGAGTACGCCCGGATCCGCGAGATCCTGGGCCGCCGCCCTACCGGCGCCGAGCTCGCCATGTACTCCGTGATGTGGTCCGAGCACTGCTCGTACAAGAGCAGCAAGGTCCACCTCAAGCAGTTCGGCGAGAAGGTCCCCGAGAACGACGCGATGCTCGTCGGCATCGGCGAGAACGCGGGCGTCGTCGACGTCGGCCAGGGGTACGCGGTCACCTTCAAGGTCGAGTCGCACAACCACCCCTCGTACATCGAGCCCTACCAGGGCGCGGCCACCGGCATCGGCGGCATCGTCCGCGACATCCTCGCGATGGGCGCCCGCCCGGTCGCGGTCGTCGACCCGCTGCGCTTCGGCGCGGCCGACCACCCCGACACCAAGCGCGTCCTGCCGGGCGTCGTCGCGGGCATCGGCGGCTACGGCAACTGCCTGGGCCTGCCCAACATCGGCGGCGAGGTCGTCTTCGACGCCTGCTACCAGGGCAACCCGCTGGTCAACGCCGGCTGCATCGGCGTGATGAAGCACGAGGACATCCACCTCGCGCAGGCGTCCGGCCCCGGCAACAAGGTCATCCTGTACGGCGCCCGCACCGGCGGCGACGGCATCGGCGGCGTCTCCGTGCTGGCGAGCGAGACCTTCGAGTCGACGGGCCCCGCCAAGCGGCCCGCCGTCCAGGTCGGCGACCCGTTCCAGGAGAAGCTCCTCATCGAGTGCACCCTGGAGATCTTCAAGGAGAATCTCGTCGCGGGCATCCAGGACCTCGGCGGCGCCGGGCTCTCCTGTGCCACCAGCGAGCTGGCCTCCGCCGGTTCCGGCGGTATGCGTGTCGAGCTGGACACCGTGCCGCTGCGCGACTCCTCCCTCTCGCCCGAGGAAATCCTCATGAGCGAGTCGCAGGAGCGCATGTGCGCGATCGTCGAGCCGCAGCACGTGGACCGCTTCCTGGAGATCTGCGAGAAGTGGGACGTCATCGCCACCGTCATCGGCGAGGTGACCGACGGCTCGCAGCTGGAGATCTTCTGGCACGGCGAGCAGATCGTCGACGTCCCCCCGCGCTCGGTCGCCCACGACGGCCCGGTCTACCACCGCCCGTTCGCCCGGCCGTCCTGGCAGGACGCGCTCCAGGCGGACGACGCCGGCAAGCTGGCCCGTCCGGCCGACGCCGCCGAGCTGCGCGAGCAGGTCCTCAAGCTGGTCGCATCGCCGAACCAGGCCTCGAAGTCCTGGATCACCGACCAGTACGACCGCTTCGTGCAGGGCAACACCGTCCTCGCGATGCCGGAGGACGCGGGCATGGTCCGCATCGACGCCGAGTCGAACCTGGGCGTGGCGCTGGCGACCGACGGCAACGGCCGGTACGCCAAGCTCGACCCGTACACCGGCGCGCAGCTCGCGCTGGCGGAGTCGTACCGCAACGTCGCCGCCTCCGGCGCCAAGCCGCTGGCCATCTCGGACTGCCTGAACTTCGGTTCGCCCGAGGACCCGGACGTCATGTGGCAGTTCGCCGAGGCCACCCGCGGTCTCGCGGACGGCTGCCTGGAGCTGGGTACCCCGGTCACCGGTGGCAACGTCTCGCTCTACAACCAGACCGGTGAGACGGCGATCCACCCGACGCCGGTCGTGGCCGTGCTCGGTGTGATCGACGACGTGAACCGGCGTACGCCCGTCGCCTTCGCGCAAGAGGGCCAGCTCCTCTACCTGCTGGGCGACACGGCCGAGGAGTTCGGCGGTTCGGCCTGGTCCGAGGTCGTCCACAACCACCTCGGCGGCCTGCCGCCCAAGGTGGACCTGGCCCGCGAGAAGCTGCTCGCGGAGATCCTCATCTCGGCCTCGCGCGACGGCATGATCGACGCCGCGCACGACCTGTCCGACGGCGGCCTGATCCAGGCGGTCACCGAGTCCTGCCTGCGCGGCGGGAACGGCGCCCGGCTGGTCGTGCCGGACGGCCTGGACGCGTTCACGTTCCTCTTCTCCGAGTCGGCGGGCCGCGCGGTCGTCGCGGTCCCGCGCAGCGAGGAGCTCCGCTTCACCGACATGTGCGGGGCGCGTGGTCTGCCCGTCGCCCGCATCGGTGTCGTGGACGGCGAGGAGATCGAGATCCAGGGCGAGTTCAGCATTCCGCTGAGCGAGCTCCGTACGGCGCACGAGGCGACGATCCCCGCGCTGCTCGCCTGAGCCGCGCGCCGACCGGCGTTTCACGAAGCCCCCGCCCGGGTCGACCGGACGGGGGCTTCGGCCTTCCCCCGAACCCCCTTGATAGAAATTACGTAATTACGTAAGGTTGGTGTCATGGAGCTGGAGCAGCGGGTCGCCGAGCTGGAGAGGCGGCTCACGGCGCTGGAGCGGCGGGACCCCGAGTCCCCCCGGCTGGGCGACGGCGACTTCTGGGCGCTGGAAGGGCTGAAACAGCAGCTCGCCGACGCCGGGGAGGCCGGGGCCGACGGGGGAGTGCTCTACACGGGCTCGGTCCGGCTGCCCACCGGTGAGCAGTACGGCTGGCAGTACGGCGCCTTCACCGAGGCCCTGTTCGACGGGGACTGGGCGGACGCCGCCGAGTCGTTCGCCGCCCTGGGCCACCCGGTCCGGCTGCGCCTGCTCCGCGAGATCCTCGGCGGCCTGAGGACGGCCGCCGAGCTGGCCGCGCTCGACGGGGCCGGCACCACCGGCCAGATCTACCACCACCTGCGCCAACTGACCGGCGCGGGCTGGCTGCACGCGGCGGGGCGCGGGAGGTACGAGGTGCCGCCCGCCCGGGTCGTACCGCTGCTGGTGGTGCTGACGGCGGCGCGGCCGTAGAACCGCAGACAACAGGGGGAAAGACCATGTCCGTTCGCGCAGTCGTCCCGGTCGCCATGCGGCTGTCCTGGATGGTCCTGTTCGCGCTGATGATCGGTGAGTTCGTCACGGATCTGCCAGGACCGGGCTGGGCGACCACCTTCCTGCCCGCGATGACCGTGCTCGCCCTCATGGTGGCGACGATGGCTTTGCAGGCACGGGCCGCCGCTCCCCGCGGCGGGCCGAGGCCCCCGGTCGAGGTCGACCCGCCGGTCACCGGCCGCTGGAGCGCCCTGAACAGCCCGGCGGACAAGGTGCCGAGCCACGGGACGCACGTGTACGGGCAGACGTACGCGATCGACATCGTGGCCGACCCGGAGACGGCGGAGGGCGAGCCCCCGGCCCGCCCGGCGTTCCGCCGGCTCTGGCCGCTCTTCCGCCGCAACCACGCCTTCCCGGCCTTCGGCGCCCCGCTGCTCGCGGTGGCCGACGCCACGGTCGTGCGGGCGAGCGACGGCCTGCGCGACCACCTGAGCCGGAACTCGCTCCTGGGGCTCATCTACCTGATGCTCATCGAGGGCAACGTCCGCTCGATCGCCGGCGCGCACCGGGTCATCGGCAACCACGTGATCCTCGACCTCGGCGATGGCACGTACGCCGTCTACGCGCACGCCCAGCGGGGCTCGCTCCGGGTGAAGGCCGGGGACACCGTCCGGGCCGGACAGCAGATCGCGCGGTGCGGCAACTCCGGCAACAGCTCCGAACCGCACCTCCACGTCCACCTCATGGACAGCCCGGACCTCGACGACGCCCGGGGTGTCCCGTTCACCTGGCGGGGCGTCGGAGTCCCGGCGAACGGCGAGACGTTCACGGTCGACGAAGCCGAGGCGCGGGTCGCCAAAGCCCGGCCGGGCGATGTCGGTGGGGCCGGGGAACAGGCCGCACCGGCCCGGCCCGGAGATGTCGGTGGCGCCGGTTAGTCTCGGCCCATGCCCCCGGCCAAGAAGCGCCCGCGCGCCTACGACCACCTCAGGACCCGGACGGCGGTCCTCGCCCAGTACGCCCATGTGCGCGACGCCGTCGCCGCTCTGACGCCGCAGCAGCTCGCCCGGCCGACCCGGCTCGGCGACTGGACGGTGTGTGATCTGGTCGCGCACATCGCCCAGGGGCTCGGCTCGGTCAGCCGGGACCTGGCCCTGCCGGAGCCGCCGGGACCCAAGCCCGCGACCACCCTCCTGGAGTGGCCGCCGGCCGTCGCGGCCGTCGTCAGAGACCCCGCGGCCCCGGCCCCGGCGGCCGACCGCCCCGATCTCCCCGCGCTGTACGGGGAGGTGGAGGCGGCCTTCCTCGCGGACGTCCCGGCCGCCGGCACGGGGGACCGGCTGCTGCCCACCCGGGTCGGCTCCATGCGGCTGGCCGACTACCTGGTCACCCGGACCGTCGAGCTGATCGTCCACACGGACGACCTGAACGAGGCGCTCGGGCTGGAGATCCCTTACGACCGGCAGGCCATGGCCGCCTGCACCCGGCTGCTGGCGGACACCCTCGCGGACCGGGCCCCCGGCGGCTCGGTCGAGGTGCGTGTCCCGCCGTTCGCGGTGGTCCAGTGCATCGGCGGGCCCAAGCACACCCGGGGCACCCCGCCCAATGTCGTGGAGACCTCCCCGCTGACCTGGATCCGGCTCGCCACCGGGCGTACGGAGTGGGCGCGGGCCCTGGAAGAAGCCGAGGTCAGCGCCAGTGGGGAGCGGGCCGACCTGGGCGCGCTGCTTCCGCTGCTGCGCTGAATCGGCCGCCCGGCGGCGAAGCGGGGTGATCCGGTCGCGTACGCACCGAAGCGGAGCGGACGGAACCGGATCGCACCCTCGTACCGTCACATCGCCATGCACACACAACGGATGACCCTCAGCGTCAGTGTCCTGGCCCTCCTCGCCCTCGCCGCCTGCGGTACGGAGTCGGGTTCCGGCTCCGGCAAGGGATCAGGCGACGGCGGTGACACCGTGCAGAGCGATGTCCCCGTCACCGGCGTGGCGTGGAGCGTCGACTCGGTGACCGTCGGCGGGAAGAAGACCGAGGCCCCGGAGGGGGCCCGCCTGGAGATCGACCCGAAGGGCCGAGCGACGGCGGACTTCGGCTGCAACCACATCAGCGTGGACGCGCAGGTGAAGGGCGACCGGATCACCCTGGGCAAGCCCGTCACCACGCAGATGGCGTGCGACGTGAAGATCGAGAGGTTCGAGAAGGCCGCCATCGACGCGATGGGCGGCGAGCACACCGCGAAGCTCTCCGGCGACAAGCTGACCCTCACCACGGAAGGCGGCGACACCATGGCGCTCAGCGAGGAGAAGCCGGCCGAGCTGGTGGGCACCAAGTGGACGGTCAACACGCTGCTCGACGGCAAGACCGCCACCACCGTGCCGGCGGACCTGCCGAAGGAGCGGACGCCGCACCTGACCTTCGCCGAGGACGGCACCGTACGCGGCAACGCCGGCTGCAACTCCTTCAGTGGCAAGGCCACGGTCAAGGGCTCCACGATCGTCTTCGGGCCCACGGTCAGCACCCGCAAGATGTGCCCGGGGGCCGAGATGGAGACGGAGCGCGCCGTGCTCGCCGCCCTCAAGGGCACGAAGACGTACACGATCAAGGGCAGCACGCTCACCCTCGCCGCCGACGACGGCAAGGGGATCGGCGCCACAGCCGCACCTGCCGGGGCCGAAAACAGCTCCGAGCACGGCTGATCCCGGCCCCTCGGTGTGAGGCTCACCACGAAACGAGCGTTCGGCCAGCAGCCCGGGCGAAGATCGGCCGAGTTCACCGAGCGCCACGGCCACCCGCCCGCCGCCCAGCATGGCTACCCGTCGGTAACCAGCCGCTCGGCCCGGAAGTGAGCGCCGCGTCCCTCCTGGGCGCTCCGCGCCCTCCGGGCCGACGTCACGCAGGGTCACCGACCGAAGTCCCGCGAATCGCCCGCCCCGGTCGGCGGGCGGGCCCGTTGCCCGTGCTCCACCGCGCGTTTGCCCCCCGGTCCCCAATTCGGACCAGTGGTCGATCTCGCCTACACTCGGTGCCGTGCCCCGTGGTGATGGACGACTCAACCACGACCTGCTCCCCGGAGAGAAAGGCCCCCAGGACGCTTGTGGCGTCTTCGGTGTCTGGGCTCCGGGCGAAGAGGTCGCCAAGCTCACCTATTTCGGACTGTATGCCCTGCAGCACCGCGGACAGGAATCCGCGGGCATCGCAGTGAGCAACGGGTCCCAGATCCTGGTCTTCAAGGACATGGGACTGGTCTCGCAGGTCTTCGACGAAACGTCTCTGGGTTCCCTCCAGGGCCATATCGCGGTCGGTCATGCCCGCTACTCCACCACCGGTGCCTCGGTGTGGGAGAACGCGCAGCCGACGTTCCGTGCCACCGCGCACGGCTCGATCGCCCTCGGCCACAACGGGAACCTGGTCAACACCGCCCAGCTCGCGGAGATGGTCGCCGACCTCCCGCGCAAGGACGGCCGCGCCACCCAGGTCGCCGCGACCAACGACACCGACCTGGTGACCGCGCTGCTCGCCGGGCAGCGCGACGAGAACGACAAGCCGCTCACCATCGAGGAAGCCGCCGCCAAGGTGCTCCCCGATGTGAAGGGCGCCTTCTCGCTCGTCTTCATGGACGAGCACACCCTCTACGCCGCCCGCGACCCGCAGGGCATCCGCCCGCTGGTCCTCGGTCGGCTGGAGCGCGGCTGGGTCGTCGCCTCGGAGTCCGCCGCGCTCGACATCTGCGGCGCCAGCTACGTCCGCGAGATCGAGCCGGGCGAGCTCATCGCCATCGACGAGAACGGTCTGCGCACCTCTCGATTCGCGGAAGCGAAGCCCAAGGGCTGTGTCTTCGAGTATGTCTACCTGGCCCGTCCCGACACCGACATCGCCGGGCGGAACGTCTACCTCTCCCGTGTGGAGATGGGCCGCAAGCTGGCCGCCGAGGCCCCCGTCGAGGCGGATCTCGTCATAGCGACCCCGGAATCCGGCACCCCCGCCGCGATCGGATACGCGGAAGCCAGTGGCATCCCGTTCGGCGCCGGACTGGTCAAGAACGCCTACGTCGGCCGGACCTTCATCCAGCCCTCGCAGACCATCCGCCAGCTCGGCATCCGGCTCAAGCTCAACCCGCTCAAGGAAGTCATCAAGGGCAAGCGCCTGGTGGTCGTCGACGACTCGATCGTCCGCGGCAACACCCAGCGCGCCCTGGTCCGGATGCTCCGCGAGGCCGGCGCAGCCGAGATCCACATCCGGATCTCCTCGCCGCCGGTGAAGTGGCCCTGCTTCTTCGGGATCGACTTCGCCACCCGCGCCGAGCTGATCGCCAACGGCATGACCGTCGACGAGATCTGCACCTCCATGGGCGCCGACTCGCTCGCGTACATCTCGATCGACTCGATGATCGAGGCGACGACGATCGACAAGCCGAACCTCTGCCGCGCCTGCTTCGACGGTGAGTACCCCATGGACCTCCCGGACCCGGAGCTGCTCGGCAAGCAGCTGCTGGAGACCGAGCTGGCGGCGGGCCCCGCGGCGACCGCCGCGGCCGACGCGCTGCGCCGTCCGTGATCCGGACGCACCGCGGCCCCTCCCACCAGCCCCGTATCTCCACACGAAAGATCCCAGGCCATGTCTGAGACAACAGGTGCTTCCTACGCGGCGGCCGGCGTCGACATCGAAGCCGGTGACCGCGCCGTCGAGCTGATGAAGGAGTGGGTGAAGAAGACCCAGCGCCCCGAGGTCGCCGGTCTCGGCGGTCTGGGCGGCTTCGCCGGACTCTTCGACGCCTCGGCACTCAAGCGCTACGAGCGCCCGCTGCTGGCCTCCGCCACCGACGGTGTGGGCACCAAGGTGGACCTGGCCCGCCAGATGGGCGTGTACGACACCATCGGCCACGACCTCGTCGGCATGGTCGTGGACGACCTCGTCGTCTGCGGGGCCGAGCCGCTGTTCATGACCGACTACATCTGCGTCGGCAAGGTGCACCCCGAGCGTGTCGCGGCCATCGTGAAGGGCATCGCCGAAGGCTGCGTCCTGGCGGGCTGCGCCCTGGTCGGCGGCGAGACGGCCGAGCACCCGGGCCTGCTGGGCCCGGACGACTTCGACGTCGCCGGAGCCGGTACGGGCGTGGTCGAGGCCGACCGCCTGCTCGGCCCGGACCGTATCCGCAAGGGTGACGCGGTCATCGCCATGGCGTCCTCCGGTCTTCACTCCAACGGGTACTCGCTCGTCCGCCACGTGGTCTTCGACCGGGCCGGCTGGTCGCTGGACCGCGAGGTCGAGGAGTTCGGCCGCACGCTCGGCGAGGAGCTCCTGGAGCCCACCCGGATCTACTCCCTGGACTGCCTGGCGCTCACCCGTACGACCGAGGTGCACGGCTTCAGCCACGTCACCGGCGGCGGCCTGGCCAACAACCTGGCCCGGGTCATCCCGGACGGCCTGCACGCCACCGTGGACCGCTCCACGTGGACGCCCGGCGCGGTCTTCGACCTGGTCGGCAAGGCGGGTCAGGTCGAGCAGCTGGAGCTGGAGAAGACGCTCAACATGGGCGTAGGCATGATCGCGATCGTCCCGGCCGACTCGGTGGACGCGGCCCTGACGACGCTGGCCGACCGCGGGGTCGACTCCTGGGTCGCCGGTGAGATCACCGACCGCGGCGACCACGCGACGGGCGCCGAGCTGACCGGGGCCTACGCACGCTAGTCACCGTCGTGCGGTGGTGCGCCCGGCGCACCACCGCACACGGAACGGGGAACCGGATCGCACTGCCGACGGCCCGGACCGGGACACACAGAACCCGGCCCGGGGCAGGCCCGGACCGGGTTGAAGTGTCAGCGCGAGGTCAAGCGCCGCGGCGCTGTGACGACGGACCGGACTGGTCGTCCTGATCGTCGTCATCGTCCTGGTTGTAGCGATCCGCGTACTGTGCGTACGGGTCATCTTCCTCGTCGTCGTCCTCGAACGGCTCTGCGTTCGGTGGCTGACTCGAAGGCGATGCGCCCAGCTCATTGGCCAGACGCGACAGGTCCGTCCCGCCGCTGCTGTACTTCAGCTGGCGGGCGACCTTGGTCTGCTTGGCCTTTGCCCGGCCGCGCCCCATGGCTCGACCCCCTCGGTGACGGGGCTCGACGGCCCCAGAGTCTTGACACGCGTTCATGTTTCAGGACGGACTCTCGTTAGAGAGACCGCGCCCGTAGAGCTTTAACGGTACCTGCTTCCGTGGCCATACGGTACGCCGCCCGCATTCCGGTCCCCGGCACAGGGCCAGTGAGGAGCCCCGTCCTCGCTGGTCAACTGCGATTTTAACCTCTTGTGGAGGTACGACCCGCCGACCGGCGTGAGTCTTGTCTCGCCGGTCGGCGGTCACGGGCGGCCGGACGGTCAGCGGGAGCGCGCCTCCGCCATCCGCTGCTCGGCGAGCCGGTCGGCCGCCGCGGCCGGCGGAATCCCGTCCGCCTTCGCACGTGCGAATATTTCCAGCGTGGTGTCGAAGATCTTCGTCGCCTTCGCCTTGCACCGGTCGAAGTCGAACCCGTGCAGCTCGTCGGCCACCTGGATCACGCCACCGGCGTTGACCACGTAGTCGGGTGCGTAGAGAACCGACCGGTCGGCCAGGTCCTTCTCCACACCCGGGTGCGCCAGCTGGTTGTTGGCCGCGCCGCACACCACCTTGGCGGTGAGCACGGGGACGGTGTCGTCGTTCAGCGCGCCACCGAGCGCGCACGGCGCGTAGATGTCCAGGCCCTCGGTGCGGACCAGGGCGTCGGTGTCCGCCGCCACGGTGACCTCGGGGTGCAGGTCGGCGATCGCGCGCAGCGACTCCTCGCGGACGTCGGTGATCACGACCTCGGCCCCGTCGGAGAGCAGGTGCTCGACGAGGTGGCGGCCGACCTTGCCGACCCCGGCGACGCCGACCTTGCGGCCGCGCAGCGTCGGGTCGCCCCAGAGGTGCTGGGCCGAGGCCCGCATGCCCTGGAAGACGCCGAAGGCGGTGAGCACCGAGGAGTCGCCGGCGCCGCCGTTCTCGGGGGAGCGGCCGGTGGTCCAGCGGCACTCCCGGGCGACGACGTCCATGTCGGCGACATAGGTGCCGACGTCGCAGGCGGTGACGTAGCGGCCGCCGAGCGAGGCGACGAACCGGCCGTAGGCGAGGAGGAGTTCCTCGCTCTTGATCTTCTCCGGGTCGCCGATGATGACGGCCTTGCCGCCCCCGTGGTCGAGGCCGGCGAGGGCGTTCTTGTACGACATCCCCCGCGACAGGTTCAGCGCGTCGGCGACGGCTTCCGCCTCGGAGGCGTACGGGTAGAAGCGGGTACCGCCGAGGGCCGGACCCAGGGCGGTGGAGTGGAGGGCGATGACGGCCTTGAGGCCGCTGGCACGGTCCTGGCAGATCACGATTTGCTCGTGGCCCCCCTGATCCGAGTGGAACAGGGTCTGCAGTACGTCTACGTGCCCGCTAGTCACATCGGTCACTGTGGTGACTCCCAAAGAACGAAGCGGCGGAGGCCCTCCTGGGGGTGGGGAGGGCCCCGGACCGACCGGCACGGCCGGCCCGATGGGCAAGAGCGTAAGTCTTCCGGCGGCGCGTATCTGCCCCCGCGCGAAGGATCACCCTCCGATGGTGTGGAGCCGTGACACGATGCGCTCCATGTCGGTGGTGTCTTCGGTGCTCGTCCCTTACACGTCCTACCTCCGGATCTACGAGCCGCTCGCCGCCTTCGCCGAGCCCGAGCGCAGCCACTGGGCGCGCTACGCGCAACGCGAGGAGCTCCCCACGGCCCAGGACGAACTGCGCCGGTCGCTGGCCGACCTGGCGGCGACGCCGCCGGTCGGGGTGCCCGTGCACGAGAGCGGCGACGCGTTCGTGACGGAGCTGGACGGGGTGGTGTGCGTCTGCCCGTGGCGGACCCGGCTGCGGGGCTGGCTGGCTCTGGAGGAGCTGGGGGGCATGTTTCCGGCCAACGTGCTCGACGCCGTGCTGCCCGCGGTGGTGCGCGGCCAGGCGGCGGCGGACCACGAGCGCTGGCAGCGGCTCCACCCGGACGCGCGGCCGTGGATCCGCACCACGGTGTGGCAGGTCCCGGTGCGCTGGTTCGTCCTCTTCCACGACGAGGAGCGGGAGTACACGGCGGCCGACGGTGAGGGGGCGGGGCCCGTCCTGCGGTACCGGACCCCGATGGTCGAGGCCCGGCGCCGGCTGGCGCGGGCGCTGCGGACGCTGCGGGAGAGCGTTCCGGAAGGGCCGCTGACCGAGGGCCTGGTGGACGTGGGGCGCTGGCTGGAGGAGTTCCATCCGCGCTCGCTGGTCGAGCTGGACTACGGGGGCCTCGTCCACGCGCTGTCGGCGGACCGGCTCGCCGGGGACCGGTCGGCGGCGGATGTGGCGGAGGGGCTCGCCGCGCTGCGGGACGGCGACAGCGAGGGCGCGGGCGAGGCGTACGCGCGGCTCGCGGAGCGCTGGCGGGCGGTCCGGGACCTCCAGTTCACCAATTGACGTGAAAAGGCCCACAGTGGCATCAAGGTGACGGAACCGGGGCATCCTTCATCCAGGACGAAAGGCCGGGACGCGAAGAGGAGGGAGGAGGCGGGTCGGACGGGCCGTGAACCGACGGACGATCCGTGAACCGGTGTTCTGTGAACCGGCGTTCCGTGTGGCGCGTGAGGTCTCATGGGACAGGTGAGGCAGGGGCGTACGCCGCTGGGCCCGGGACCTACGTCCCGAACCGGGCCTTTGCCTCAAGCGTGATGGACAGCACTAACGGGGCCCTTGCGCCTATCCCTAACCCTCATGCCAAAATAGGACAAGGAGTCCGGGGAGGGCTCCTTCTGTCCAAGTAAGGCCAGAGTGCTCGACATTGCACTCTATGGGGGGTCTGACGACTCCTGATCGCTCTGTGACTGATCGTCACCGGGGCGTGACTGTCCGCTATGGCATGGTCCATCGGCTTCCGTCGCTGATGAACACCTGGGAGGGCAATTCCATCGGTTTGGCCGACGTGGCTGGACGGATGGTGTAGTTGTAGTGCCGAGGACAAGCCGTTCGTCCTATAACCGACTCGGCCCGCGTTCGCCATTTCGGGCAACGCGGGTCAAGGTGCAGAATTTAGAGGAAAGAACCGAGAAGGTTCGGTTCTCCCGAGGAGGCCGCTCATGACCGCTCGCACCCCTGATGCCGAGCCGCTGCTGACCCCGGCTGAGGTTGCCACGATGTTCCGCGTGGACCCGAAGACGGTCACCCGTTGGGCCAAGGCTGGCAAGCTCACGTCCATCCGCACGCTCGGTGGACATCGCCGGTACCGCGAGGCAGAGGTCCGCGCACTGCTTGCGGGTATTCCGCAGCAGCGCAGCGAGGCCTGACACACCCCTGCCGACCAGCGATAACAGCAGCACAGCAGTACCGCAGCACCGCACGACATCCGGGCAGCTGACAGGTCCCCCAACCCCAGTCGCCCACCCATAGCTCCACTCGACGGACGCCTGCCCCAACGGGCGTCATACCTGTGTTCCAAGGGTTTTCGTCGTATCGATCGCGCTGGACTCCGCCGGGTCCAGCGCGATCTTTTTGTGCCCGGAAGGGGCCTTTCCGGCCGGCTCCCGGATCGCCCGGACGGCCCCTGGGTGGGCTCTCCCGGCCGCTCCCGCGTCCGGACCGGCCCGGCGTCAGAACCGGGCGGTCGGTCGGCTTCAGGGGGCGGACAGGGGCGTTCGTGAGGCTGTGAGCGGGTCTGTGCGGGAGTGTGGGTGAGCGTCCCGGACGCGGTGGGACAGCCCCGGACGGAACGGTCCCCGCAACTCCACGGACCCCGTGCAATTGCACATATTAAATTCACCAGTTGTAGGGGAGGCGTAAAATCCCCCGGTCTGAAAACTCTTTCGGTGACTACCGTCACATCGCCTGATGCTTGCCAACTACGAGCCTGCCACTGTCCGAACGCGGAGTCACCCGGCCGATGGTCGTGTTGCGGGGGGTCTTTCGTCCTCGTTCTTCACCGGCCGGCCGGTGGCATCCTCGCGGGGACCGGAGGCATCAGAGGGGTCCGTGGCGGACTCGGCCGCCCCTTCGGGCTCCGCGGTCGCCCCGGGCTCCATGGCGAGGCGCAGGAGGCGATGGCAGACCGCGCAGTGCCGGGTGAGATGGCCGTAGGAGGAAGCGGCCGCCAGGTGGGCGCGCAGCAGCGCGCGGGTCTCATGTCGTGCTGCGGACGCGGACATACGAGCCACCTCCCGGTGGGCCCGGCCGTCCCCCGCCGTCAGAAGCGCCGAGGGTACGGATACGGCCTCTGCTTCTACGGGGTACCCGCGGCGGAAGGGTCCGTCAAGACGCGAGAAAGCCCGGATCGAAACGATCCGGGCTTTCTCCTGCTGCGGTCCTGACGGGATTTGAACCCGCGGCCTCCACCTTGACAGGGTGGCGAGCACTCCAAACTGCTCCACAGGACCAGGTTTTCGCCGCTTGCCTTGCGGCTTGCTGCGAAACCAGACTGTACAGGAGGTGGGAGGTCCAGGTCGACTTCACTCCTGGTGGTGACTCGGTCACCGGCCTCCCGGCCCCCTCCGGTGGCCCCGCGTCAGGGCGCGAGGGCGTCGATCGCCTTCACGATCCGCTTGTCCGAGACGGGGAACGCGGTGCCCAGCGCATGGGCGAAGTAGCTGACCCGCAGCTCCTCGATCATCCAGCGGACGTCCAGCACCTCCTGCGGCACCGGCCTGCCCTGCGGGAGCTGTTCGAGCAGCCAGGCGTACTCGTCCTGCATCTCGTGGACCTTCTCCATCCGCGTGGTGTCCCGCTGGACGGCCGTCGGCATCTGCTGGAGCCGCCGGTCGGCCGCCACGAGGTAGCGCATCAGGTCCGGCAGCCGGC
The DNA here is from genome assembly GCF_003501885.1 of Streptomyces globisporus. Lineage (GTDB taxonomy): Bacteria > Actinomycetota > Actinomycetes > Streptomycetales > Streptomycetaceae > Streptomyces > Streptomyces globisporus_D. The sequence continues at coordinate 9,483 of NZ_QWFA01000084.1, read as the reverse complement.
GCAGCCCGGTGGCCGTAACGAAACCGGGCGGTACGAGACGGGCCAGCTGCTCCCGTACGTCCGTGACGTTGGCCACCAGCGTCAGGCTGTTCGTCGACTTCAGCCGGCGCTCGCAGGCCTGCCACGCGGCCAGGATCTGCTGCACCTGGTCGATCGTGCGGACGGTCAGGTCCACCAGGTCCGCGCGCACCTTGTCGTACAGCGTCCGGAACGCCTTCTCGTCCCACGCGGGCCCGCCGTGCGCGGCGATCAGCCGGTCGGCCGCGGCGGTCGCGCAGTCCTCGAAGAGGGCCTGCACCGAACCGTGCGGATTACGGGACAGCGCCAGCTTCTGCTGATTGCTCAACCGGTCGGAGGCGAACTTCGCCGGGTTCACCGGGATGTTCAGCATGATCAGCCGCCGGGTGCCGCGCCACATCGCCTGCTGCTGCTCGGCCTCGGTGTCGAAGAGCCGTACGGCCACGGTCTCACCCTGGTCGACCAGGGCCGGATACGCCTTGACCGGCTGGCCGGCCCGACGGGTCTCGAAGACCTTGTTCAGCGTGCCGATCGTCCAGTCCGTGAGGCCCGAGCGCTCGATGGACTCCCCGGAGGGCCCCGCGGTCGCCGCGGCGGCCTTGGAGAGCGCCTGGCGGGCCTTCGGGCGCAGCTTCAGCTTCAGCGCCTCCAGGTCCTTGTCCTCGGCGACCTTCCGCCGCCGCTCGTCGACGATCCGGAACGTGATCTTGAGGTGGTCCGGGACCCGGGAGAGGTCGAAGTCGTCCGCCGTGACCGGCACGCCGACCATCCGCTGGAGCTCGCGCGCCAGGGTGACCGGCAGCGGCTCCTGGAGCGGGACCGCCCGGTCGAGGAACTTCTCCGCGTAGTTCGGCGCGGGGACGTAGTGCCGGCGGATCGGCTTCGGCAGAGAGCGGATCAGCTCGGTGACGACCTCCTCGCGCAGCCCCGGGATCTGCCAGTCGAAGCCCTCGGCGGTGACCTGGTTCAGCACCTGGAGCGGCACGTGGACGGTCACACCGTCCGCGTCCGCGCCGGGCTCGAACTGGTACGTCACCTTGAACTTGAGCTTTCCCTGGCGCCAGGAGTCCGGGTAGTCGTCCTTGGTGACGGCCCCGGCCTTCTCGTTGATGAGCATGGAGCGCTCGAAGTCGAGCGCGTCCGGTTCCTCGCGGCGCTTGTGCTTCCACCAGGAGTCGAAGTGCGCCCCGGACACGATGTGCTCGGGGATGCGCTGGTCGTAGAAGTCGAAGAGCGTCTCGTCGTCCACGAGGATGTCGCGGCGACGGGCCCGGTGCTCCAACTCCTCGACCTCGCCGAGCAGTTTGCGGTTGTCGTGGAAGAACTGGTGGTGGGTGCGCCAGTCGCCCTCGACGAGGGCGTTGCGGATGAACAGATCCCGCGAGGCCTCCTGGTCGATACGTCCGAAATTGACCTTGCGCTGGGCGACGATCGGCACGCCGTAAAGGGTGACCCGCTCGTACGCCATCACCGCCGCCTGGTCCTTCTCCCAGTGAGGCTCGCTGTAGGTGCGCTTCACCAGGTGCTGGGCCAGCGGCTCGATCCACTCGGGCTCGACCTTGGCGTTGACCCGCGCCCAGAGCCGGGAGGTCTCCACCAGCTCCGCCGACATCAGGAACCGGGGCTGCTTCTTGAACAGCGCCGAGCCGGGGAAGATCGCGAACTTGGCGCTGCGCGCGCCCAGGTACTCGTTCTTCTCGGTGTCCTTCAGCCCGATGTGCGACAGCAGCCCGGCGAGCAGCGAGGTGTGCACCGCCTGCTCGGGAATGGACGCCTCCGCCTTGGGCTCCTCGACGGTGATGCCCATCTGCTTGGCGACCGTCCGCAGCTGCGCGTAGATGTCCTGCCATTCGCGGATGCGCAGGAAGTTCAGATACTCCTGCTTGCACATCCGGCGGAACGAGGACGAGCCGCGCTCCTTCTGCTGCTCGCGGACGTACGACCAGAGATTGAGAAACGCGAGGAAGTCGGAGGTCTCGTCCTTGAACCGGGCGTGGTTCTGGTCGGCCTGCGTCTGCTTCTCCGCGGGCCGCTCGCGCGGGTCCTGGATGGAGAGCGCGGCGGCGATGACCATGACCTCGCGGGCGCAGCCGTTCTTGTCGGCCTCGATGACCATGCGGGCCAGACGCGGGTCGACGGGCAGCTGGGAGAGCTTGCGGCCGAGCGGGGTCAGCCGCTTCTTGGGATCCTTCTCGGCGGGATCGAGCGCCCCCAGCTCCTGGAGGAGCTGGACGCCGTCGCGGATGTTGCGGTGGTCCGGCGGGTCGATGAAGGGGAACTTCTCGATGTCGCCGAGCCCGGCGGCGGTCATCTGGAGGATGACGGAGGCCAGGTTGGTCCGCAGGATCTCGGGGTCGGTGAACTCCGGCCGGGTGACGAAGTCGTCCTCCGAGTACAGCCGGATGCAGATGCCGTCCGACGTACGGCCGCAGCGGCCCTTGCGCTGGTTGGCACTGGCCTGGGAGATCCGCTCGATCGGCAGCCGCTGGACCTTGGTGCGGTGGCTGTAGCGGGAGATGCGGGCGTTGCCCGGGTCGATCACGTACTTGATGCCGGGGACGGTCAGCGAGGTCTCGGCGACGTTGGTCGCGAGCACGATGCGGCGTCCGGTGTGGCGCTGGAACACGCGGTGCTGCTCGGCGTGCGAGAGACGCGCGTAGAGGGGGAGCACCTCGGTATGTCTGAGGTTCCGCTTGTTCAGCGCGTCCGCCGTGTCCCGGATCTCGCGCTCACCGGAGAGGAAGACCAGGACGTCGCCGGGGGCCTCGTGGCCCAGCTCGTCGACGGCGTCGCAGATCGCGGTGATCTGGTCCCGGTCGGAGTCGTCACTGTCCTCTTCGAGGAGGGGGCGATACCTGACCTCGACGGGATACGTCCGCCCGCTGACCTCGACGATCGGGGCGTCCCCGAAGTGGCGCGCGAACCGCTCGGGGTCGATCGTCGCCGAGGTGATGACGACCTTCAGATCGGGGCGGCGGGGCAGCAGCCGGGCCAGATAGCCGAGCAGGAAGTCGATGTTGAGGGACCGCTCGTGGGCCTCGTCGATGATGATCGTGTCGTACGCCAGCAGCTCGCGGTCCGTCTGGATCTCGGCGAGCAGGATGCCGTCCGTCATCAGCTTCAGATACGTCGACTCCGGGTTCACCTGGTCGGTGAAGCGGACCTTCCAGCCGACCGTCTCGCCCAGCGGCGTCTTCAGCTCGTCCGCGACGCGCTCCGCGACCGTACGGGCGGCGATCCGGCGGGGCTGGGTGTGCCCGATCATGCCCCGGACGCCGCGCCCCAGCTCCATACAGATCTTCGGGAGCTGCGTGGTCTTCCCGGACCCGGTCTCCCCGGCGACGATCACGACCTGGTGGTCGCGTATCGCCTCCAGGATCTCGTCCTTCTTCTGGCTGACCGGCAGCTCTTCCGGGTACGACAGGGCGGGCAGCCGGGCCGCGCGCGTCGCGAGCCGTTCGGCCGCCTTGCCCGCCTCGGCCGCGATCTCGTCCAGCACGGACTGGCGGGCCTCGGGCTTGCGGATGCGGCGCGCTCCTTCGAGGCGCCGGCCGAGCCGGTTCGCATCGCGGAGCGAGAGCTGACCGAGCTGGGACTGGAGATCGGCGAAGGAAGTAGACATACGGATCCCAGGATCTCACCCGGGCCCGGCCAGTGGCGACCTCATTTCGCGCGGGCTGCGTCACGCGGCACGTACCATTTCGGGCAGTCGAAGCCCCGTCACCGCCGCACGCGCGAGAAAGGCCCGGTCCCGTGTCCCGTACGCAGTGGTGGAGCCTGACGGCGCTGCTCGCGGTGGTGCTGGGGCTGCTGTGCGGACCGGCGGCGTCCGCCGCCGGGGCGGGGGTCTCGCCCGGGGTCTCCTCCGCGCCGGTGACGCACGTGGCGCAGGCGGCGCAGGACCGTGGGCAGGCGCACCACGTCCCCGTGGCCGAGGCCACCGGCGAGCGCGCCCCCGTCCCCGGCTGCGGGAAGCTCCGTGATCACGACGGTGAGCCCGGCGTCCCCTCCCGCGCCCGGTCCGTCCAGGACCACGCGCCGGGGCTCGCGCCGTGGGGGCTGCCCGCCGCGACGGGAGCACTGCCGGCCGAGCCGCCGCCGGGGATACGGGCCCGCGCCCCCCTCCCGTACACCCCGACCCCGGTCGAACTCTCCGTGCTGCGGGTGTAGACGGGCACCCGCCCGCCCCGCACCGTCCGCCCTTCCTCCCGCATCACCAGCACGGAGTGCCGCATGCCCACGCCCAAGAACCCGAAGTCTTCGAAGTCCGCGAACGCGCGCAAGCCCCTCGTCTACGGCGCGGTGGTCGTCGTCGCGGCCGGTCTCCTCGGCTTCGCCTCGTACAGGGCCACCGCCCCCGACACCGCCTCGAAGGACACCACCGCCACCGGCCCCGCCGCCGAGGTATCCGCCGACCCGGACGCGGGCGTCTACCCGGAGCTGGCGAAGCTCGCCCGCCGGGACGCCGACGACAAGCTGGCCATCGGCCCGGCGGACGCCCCGGTCGTCCTCATCGAGTACGCCGACTTCAAGTGCGGCTACTGCGGCAAGTTCGCCCGGGACACCGAGCCGGAGCTGATCGAGAAGTACGTGAAGGACGGCACGCTGCGCATCGAGTGGCGCAACTTCCCGATCTTCGGCGAGGAGTCCGAGAACGCCGCGCGCGGCGCCTGGGCCGCCGGGCAGCAGAACCGCTTCTGGGAGTTCCACCGCGCCGCCTACGCCGAGGGGGCGAAGGAGAAGGGCTTCGGCAAGGACCGGGTGAAGGCGCTCGCCGAGGAGGCCGGGGTGAAGGACCTGGACCGGTTCATGAAGGACCTCGACGGCGACGCGGCCCGCGCGTCGGTCAAGAAGGACACCGAGCAGGCGTACGGGATCGGCGCCACGTCCACCCCGTCGTTCCTGATCAACGGCCGCCCGATCGCCGGCGCCCAGCCGGACGAGACGTTCACCCGGGCCATCGAAGCCGCCGCCGAGCAGGCGAAGACCACGGGGGCGGCGGGCCAGGCCGGGGAGCCCGCCAAGTGACGGCGGACATCGGCTACTTCGCGGCCTTCCTCGGCGGGCTGCTCGCCCTGGTCAGCCCGTGCAGCGCGCTGCTGCTCCCGGCCTTCTTCGCGTACTCCATCGACTCCACCTCCCGGCTGCTGGCCCGTACCGGCATCTTCTACGCCGGGCTCGCCACCACCCTCGTCCCGCTCGGCGCGGCCGGTTCGTACGCCGGGCGGCTGTTCTACGGTCACCGCGACGCCCTCGTCACCGGCGCGGGCTGGCTGATCATCGTGCTCGGTCTCGCGCAGATCGTCGGCCTCGGCTTCGCCTCCCGGCGGATGGCCGAGCTCAGCGGCCGGATCCGCCCCACCACCGCGTTCTCCGTCTACGCGCTGGGCGCGGTCTACGGGCTGGCCGGATTCTGCGCGGGCCCGATCCTCGGCAGCGTCCTGACCGTCGCGGCCGTCAGCGGCAGTCCCGTCTACGGCGGCCTGCTGCTGGCGGTCTACGCGCTCGGGATGGCCGTCCCTCTCTTCGTCCTCGCCCTGCTCTGGGAACGCTTCGACCTCGGCCGCCGGAAGTGGCTGCGCGGCCGGGCCGTCCGGCTCGGCCGGTTCGAGCTGCACACCACCTCGCTGCTGTCGGGGCTGTTCTTCATCGGCCTCGGCGCGCTGTTCCTCGTCTACGACGGGACGACCGCACTGCCCGGCCTGCTCGCGGTCGACGAATCGTTCGCGGTCGAGCAGTGGGCGCAGAAGCTCGGCGAACGGGTGCCGGACGGGGTGGCGCTGGTCGCGGTGGTGCTCGTGGCGCTGCTGGCCCCGGGCGTACGGGCCTGGCGGCGGCGCGGTTCCGACGTACCGGCGGAGCAGAAGGAGCCGGCGGAGACCGAGAAGGTGTGACACGGCGAAGGCCCCGTCCGGTGGACGGGGCCTTCGAGAAGTGGCTGGGGCCGGGATCGAACCGGCGACCTATCGCTTTTCAGGCGATCGCTCGTACCAACTGAGCTACCCAGCCACGCAGCCGCTGGGGCTGCAAGCGGTCCTGACGGGATTTGAACCCGCGGCCTCCACCTTGACAGGGTGGCGAGCACTCCAAACTGCTCCACAGGACCAAGCAATGCGCGAAACAAGTCTCGCACACGGTGAAACGTGCCCCCAACGGGATTCGAACCCGTGCTACCGCCTTGAAAGGGCGGCGTCCTGGGCCACTAGACGATGAGGGCTATTGGCCCGCCGGTTCGCTTTGCAGCGCGTCGGGGACGTGAGAAGCATATGGGATGGGTGGAGCTATCGCCAAAACGGTTTACGGCGATGGGGTCGGGCGCGTCCCGGAGCCCGTCGGGGACGGGCTCGGAGAGGGCGGGACGGGGGAGTCCTTCTTCAGGTTCTCCTCCGGGAGATGGCGGCTGACCTCGGCGGTCGTCAGTCCCAGACCGCCGAGCGTGATCTCGTCCCAGGCCTGGAGCCGCCGGGTCGAGCGGTCCATGTAGAGCACCGAGGCGTGCACCTTCTCCGGCTTCTCGTTCTGCACGGCGCGCAGCCCGCCGCCGCCCGTGGAGCCCTCGACCTTCAGCCGGGTGCCGAGCTTCAGCTGTTCGTTGATCCGGCGGTGGAGATGGCCGGAGAGCACCAGCGGGACCGTGCCGTCGGTCTCCCGGGCGGTGTTCGGGTCGTGGGCGACGGCGATGTCGACGGGGGTGCCCGCGCGCTCCTGGTCACGCAGCGCGGAGGCCAGGCGCGCGCCTTCGAGCTGGGCGGCCGCCTTGCCGCCGACCGGGGCGGTCCGGTCCGGGGTGAACGAGGCGTCGCCGGTGCCCGCGATCCGCAGCCCGCCGACGTCCACCGCCCTGCCGTCGTCGAGGACGCGGACGTTCCGGAACTTCTTCAGGTAGTCCTGGGTGACGATCGAGTCGTGGTTGCCGCGCACCCAGACGTAGGGCGCGCCGAGGTCGCGGATCGGGTCGAGGAAGCCGTTCTCGGCGGCGGATCCGTGGTCCATCGTGTCGCCGGAGTCGATGATCACGTCGATCTCGTACTGCTCGACGAGCGAGGCGATGATGTGCCAGGCCGCCGGGTTGAGGTGGATGTCGGAGACGTGCAGGGCCCGGATCGTGCCGGGGTCGGGCTGGTAGACGGGGAGCGTGGAGGTCGCGTCGTACAGCTTGGTGACGTTGGTGACCAGGCGGGCCAGTTCCTGCTGGTAGATGTCGAACTCGGTGACGATCGAGCGGGCGTCGCCGACCAGGGACGGGGCGCTGGAGAGCAGCCCGGAGAACTTCGGCTCCAGGACGGACTTCGGGTTCCAGGTGGCGTACGCGCTGACGCCGGACGCGGCCAGCAGGGTGAGGGCGAGCCCGCCGGCGGCCAGGGCGCGGCGGGGGCGGCGGTAGACGACGAGGCCGAGGGCGGTCGCGCCGGAGATCACGGCGACGCAGGAGCGTACGGCCAGCTCCTTGGTCCCGGCGGCGACGTCCCGGGTGACCTCGTCCTGGAGGCCGGAGAACCGTTCCGGCCGGTCGACCAGGGCCTGGGAGCGCTCGGGGTCGAGGCGGTCCACGTCCACGTCGAGCCGCAGCGGCGCGATGTGCGAGTCCAGCTCCAGGGCGCCGAGCGGGGCCACGTTGATCTTGCTGCCGCCGGTGAGGGAGGGGCGGAGCGTCATGTTGGTGTCCATGGGGCCGACCGGCGTACGGATGGAGCCCACGGCGAGCAGTCCCAGCCAGGCCCCCAGCACGACGACGGCGAGCATGCCCAGCGCGCGGAGCCAGGGGCTGCGGGCGGGGGCCGTCAGATCGCCGGGGACCGCGGGGTGGGGTGCCTTCGGCCCGTCGGCGGCCGCCGCGCCGGCCGCGTCCGGCCCGCGTCCGGCACCGCCTCAGCCAGCTCGTCCGCCCGGCGTCCCGGAGCCGTACCGCCGCCGCGAAAGCGCCCGGCGCGGCGGCGGTACGGCTCCGGGACGCCGGGCGGACGAGCTGGCTGAGGCGGTGCCGGACGCGGTCGGCTGCGGCACGGAACGGGACGCGGACCATTGGGCGCGTATGCCCCGGTACGGCCTTGCCCATGCCGGGCGGCTCCACCGGTCATGCGTCCGTACGGGCCCCGTCGCCGCGATGCCGGACGGTGGCCATCTGCCCGTACCCGGCCCCCGTACGGGACAATGGCCGGGTGCTGGAGATGACGCGCGAACAGTTCGAGGAGCTGGTGAGCCAGGCTCTGGACCGGATTCCGCCGGAGCTGACGCGGCTGATGGACAACGTGGCGGTGTTCGTCGAGGACGAACCGGACCCCGGCGACCCCGACCTGCTCGGGCTCTACGAGGGCACCCCGCTCACCGACCGCGGCGAGTGGTACGCCGGAGTGCTGCCGGACCGGATCACCATCTACCGGGGCCCGACGCTGCGGATGTGCGAGACGCAGGAGGACGTCGTCGCGGAGACCGAGATCACCGTGGTCCACGAGATCGCCCACCACTTCGGCATCGACGACGAGCGGCTGCACGCCCTGGGGTACGGATGAGCGAGCAGGAGCCGCGGGAGCTGCCGGAGCCGGGCCCGCCGTCCGCACCGCAGGGCCGGGTGCTGGCGGCGGTCGCGTCCGGCGGCGCGCTCGGAGCCCTCGCCCGGTACGGGGCGCTGGTGCTGTGGCCGACTCCCGGTCACGGTTTCCCGTGGACCGTGTTCGTCGTCAACGTGACCGGCTGCGCCCTCATCGGCGTCCTGATGGTGCTGACCGTCGAGCGGGGCCGGATCACCCACCCGCTGGTGCGGCCCTTCCTCGGCGTCGGGGTGCTCGGCGGCTACACGACCTTCTCGACGTACGCGGCGGACGTCTCGGGCCTGCTGGTCCGTCAGGAGATCGCGGTGGCGATGGCGTACACGGTGGCGACGGCGGTGGCCGCGCTCGGATCGGTGTGGGCGGCGGCCGTGGCCACGCGGGCCTGGCTGGACCGGGGCGAGCGACCGGCCGCGCGACCGGGTGCGCGGGGCGAGGGGCGGACGGCGTGACCTGGCTGCTGGTGGCGATCGGCGGCGCGGTGGGGGCGCCCCTGCGCTATCTGACGGACCGTGCGGTCCAGGCGCACCAGGGGCCGGGCGTTCCGTACGCCTTCCCGTGGGGCACCTTCACGGCGAACATCGCGGGCAGCCTGCTGCTCGGCGTGCTGACCGGCGCCGCGGTCTCCTCCCCGGTGCACGCCCTGCTGGCGACGGGCCTGTGCGGGGCGCTGACGACGTATTCGACTTTCTCGTACGAGACCCTCCGCCTGGCCGAGACCGGCCGCGCCTTCCTGGCCGCGGCCCATGTGCTGGCGTCCCTGCTGGCGGGGCTGGGCGCGGTGTTCCTGGGGGCGGAACTGGCCGGCGGGTTCGAGGCGTAGCGGGGCGGGCGGTCCGGCTCGTGACCGGGGGAGTGGCGGGGCGCGGTCGGCCGCCTTCGGCGAGGGGCGCGCCGGTCGCTCCGGGCGGGGTGGCTT
>NZ_QWFA01000083.1 GCF_003501885.1 Streptomyces globisporus | reverse complement strand
GCGTTCGTGCTCTTCATGTGGTTCCCCCCGGTGCGGGCAAAGCCCCCGGCGACGGCCCCGACGAGCCCCCCGCCGCGGCCGACGACGACTTCCTCGCCACACTCACCGACCTCTTCGCCGAAGGCAGACGCGCCCCCGCCGCCGACCGGTCCGGCGAGCTGGACGAGGTGGCCCTGCGCCGCATGCTGCACGGTGCGGTCCGCGACATCGCCCCCTCCGAGGGGACCCTCGACCACCTCCAGCGCGCCGTCCCCGCCCGCCGGGCCCGGCGGCGGCAGGCCGTCGTCGGGGTGGCCGCGGCGGCCCTGCTGATCGGCACCGCCGTCCCCGCCTTCGTCCACGTCGCGACCTCGGACGGCGCGTCCACCGCCAACCCCGCCATCGCCGGACACGGCGAGCAGGCCCAGGGCGGCAACGGGGAAGAGCCCGGCCCCGAGGAGCCGGGCCGGCGGTCCGAGGCGCCCACCGAGCGCGAGAGCGAGGGCGGCGAGGGCGAGGCCGCCCCGGACCCCAGCCCTTCCCGGGGCGAGGGAAGTGACCCGGACGGGGCGGTGGCGGGCGAGGAGCCCGACTCCCCGAGCGCGGAATACGCGTCCCTGCCCGTCTGCGACCCCGGCCAGCTCGGCGTCGCGTCCGCGAGCACCGACGCGCCGGGGGCCGACGGCACGGTCTACGGCAGCTTCAGGATCGCCAACGTGTCCGGCACGGACTGCACCGTCAGCAGCAACGGCACCGTGGGCTTCACCGCCCTCGGCGCCGCCGATTCGCAGAAGATCGTCGTGGTCCAGCACGCGGCGGGCGACGCGGCCCCCGGTCTGCCCGACCCGTCCCAGGAGCCCGGCACGGTGCTGCTGAAGCCGGCCATGGCCTACGAGGTGCGGTTCGCCTGGGTGCCGACCGACACCTGCCCGACGACGGGCCCCTCACCGACCCCGACCCCGTCGGCGGACGGCGCGGGAGGCGCGGCCGGCGAGGGGTCCGAGAACCAGTCCGGTGTGGACCCGCAGTCGCTGTACGAGGACGGCGGGACCACCGCCGAGGGCAGCGTCGCCGTGACGCACACCCCGGAGTCGGGAGCGCCCACCGCGCAGACGGAGATCCCCAACGCCTGCTCGGGCACGATCTACCGGACGGGCGTGCTCGCCACGTCGTAGTCCGGCGACGACGGGTCCTCGGGGGCGTCCTGCGGGGCGCCCTCCGAGGCGTCAGCAGTCGCCGGGGCCGCGGATTCCTCCGGCACGAGACCGAGCGCGATGTCCCGCTCGGCCTCGGCCTCGCGCCGCACCAGCCGGAACCACATGAAGAGCACGAACGCGGCGAAGACGAACCACTCGCCCGTGTAGCCGAGGTTCTGGAAGGCCTTCAGATCGAGGCCGCTGCCCTCCGGCGCCGCGGCCGGCACGGGCTTCATCGCGCCGCCCGTACCGCCCGCCTCGGCCTCGGGAAGCGTCACCCAGGCGTCGTACACGTCGTAGGGGACGAGGTTCACCAGGGTCGCCGCGCTGATCATGCCGACCTGCCCCGAGGGGAGGCCGCCCCGGACGTTCACGCCGTCGCTGTGGGTGTTCTCGGAGGCCTGGAGGTCGCCGGTCACCGTGACCTCGCCCTTCGGCGCGGCGGGGACCCGGGCGTCGGTCGCGGACCCGGGCAGCCAGCCGCGTACCACCGGCAGCGCCTTGCCGGTGTCGGTCCGCAGCATGTTCAGGACGTAGAAGCCCTGTCGGTCGTCCAGCTTCCGGCCGGGCACCAGGAACTGGTCGGCGTACGTCCCGGTGGCGGTGGCCGGGCGGCCGGACGTCACCTTGTCGACGGGCAGCAGCTCGGCCAGGGGTTTCGCGGCCCGGGTGCTCGGATCGGGGGCCTTCTCCGCCTGTTCGTGCGACTGGACGCGGTCCTCGAAGCGGCCGAGCTGCCAGGTGCCCATGAACACGCAGAACGGGATGGCCAGCACGACGAAGAGGTTGATCCCCCACCACCGTGGGGTCAGCAGGAACCGGTACACCCCTCAAAGGTACGGTTCCCCGCCCCGGGCACCCGGGGCGGGGTCCGCAATTTATCCGGCTCTTACGCGCCCTGGACGGCCCCGCCCCCCAGGTGCTTCAGGGCGAACTCCAGCTCCAGCCGCACCTGCTTGATCCGCTCCTCCACCACGAGCGAGCCGTGCCCGGCGTCGTAGCGGTAGACCTCGTGGACCGCGCCGCGCGCCGCCAGCCGGTCCACGTAGTTCTCCACCTGACGGATGGGGCAGCGCGGATCGTTGACGCCCGCCGAGATGTAGACGGGGGCGCGCACCGCGTCGACGTACGTCAGCGGGGACGAGGCCTCGAAGCGCTCGGGCACCTCCTCCGGCGTGCCGCCCAGCAGCGTGCGGTCCATCGCCTTCAGGGCCTCCATCTCGTCGTGGTACGCCGTGACGTAGTCCGCGACGGGCACGGCGGCGAGGCCCAGCGCCCAGGCGTCGGGCTGGGTGCCGAGGCCGAGCAGGGTCAGATAGCCGCCCCAGGAGCCGCCGGCCAGGACCAGGCGCTCCGGGTCCGCGAGCCCGGACTCCACCGACCACTCCCGTACAGCCGCGATGTCCTCCAGCTCGATCAGGCCGACGCGGTGCTTCAGCGCGTCCGTCCAGGCGCGGCCGTATCCGGTGGAGCCCCGGTAGTTGACCCGGACGACCGCGAAGCCGTGGTCGACCCAGGCGGCGGGGCCGGAGGCGAAGGCGTCGCTGTCGTGCCAGGTGGGCCCGCCGTGGATCTCGAAGACCGTGGGGAAGGGGCCGTCGCCGGTCGCGGGCTTCTGCACGAGAGCGTGGATCCGGCCGCCCGGACCCTCCACCCACGCGTCCTCGACGGGCACCGATGGCGGGGCCTTCGCACCGGGAGGATCCAGGACCACGGCACCGCTCGTCGAGCGCACCGCGGGCGGCTGCGCGGCCGAGGACCACAGATACTCCACGGTCCCGTCCGGGCGGGCCGTGGCGCCCGAGACCGTACCGGCGGGGGTCTCCACGCGCACGGGCGCGTCCGCCCCCGGCTCGTACCGCCACAGCTCGCTGCGGGCCTCGAATTCGTGCTCGACGAGCAGCGCGGACCCGTCCGGATACCACTCGGCCCCCACATCGCCCGGCAGGTCGATCGGCAGCGGGGTCTCCGTGCCCGCGACCGGGTCCCAGATCATCGGCTCCCAGCGGCCCCGCCGCTGGTGTCCGACGAGGAGCCGGGTGTCCCCGGCGACGGGCGCGAAGCCCAGCACGCTGAGCCCCAGCTCCTTCGTGCCGCCCTCGGTGTCGTCCAGCTCGGCCACGGTCGAGCCGTCGGGGCGGACCACGCGCAGCGCGGAGTGCATCGCGTCGCCGTGCTCGGTGTGCTCCAGCGCGATCAGCGTCCCGTCGTGGGAGAGGTCCCCGACGCCCGCGGACTCCCGGTGCCGGTAGATCTCCACGGGCTCGGCGCCCGGCGCCCGCACCAGGTGGACCGTCGTGCCGTCCTCGTCGGTCGAGCGGCCGATGACCGCCGAACCGTCCCGCCCGATGGCCAGGCCCGCCGGGTAGGAGGGCGCGAGGCCCGGGGCGGCCGGCTCGTCCTCGCCGCCGCCGAACGGCTGGCGCATCCACACCCCGAATTCGTCGCCGTCGGTGTCGCTGAACCACCAGACGGCCTCCCCGTCGGGCGTGAGCACGCCGTCGGTGGTCCCGTTGGGCCGGTCCGTCACCTGGCGCTGCAGCCCGCTCGCCCGGTCCCACGCGTACAGCTCGTAGGTGCCGGTGGCGTTGGAAACGAACAGCGAACGGTCGGGGGCGTCCTCGGCCCAGTCGGGCAGCGAGACGCGGGGCGCACGGAACCGCTTCTCCCAGTCGGGCGCAGATACAGGATCAGTCGTCATGCCTCCATCCAACCCGATGGCGCACGGGGATCTTGAGGGCGTCGAATAACCACTCGCGCCCCCGCCCGGCCCGTCGGTAGCTTCCCGGGCATGTACTCCCCGACTCCGGACGACTGGCACGCGACCAACCGCGCACGCTGGGACGAACGCGTGCCGATCCACGTGGCGAGCGGCTACTACGAGCTGGACGCGTTCCTGGCGGGCAAGGACGCGCTGCGCGCCTTCGAGCTGGCCGAGGTCGGCGACGTCACCGGCAAGACCCTGCTGCACCTCCAGTGCCATTTCGGCATGGACACCCTGTCCTGGGCGCGGCACGGCGCCGCACAGGTCGTGGGCCTCGACTTCTCCGAGCCCGCCGTCGAGACCGCCCGGGGCCTGGCGGGGTCGCTGGGTCTCGCCCCGGACCGGGCGGTGTTCGTCGTGGCCGACGTGTACGACGCCCCGGCCGCCGTTCCCGATTCCGCGTACGACATCGTCTACACGGGCATCGGCGCGCTGGGCTGGCTGCCCGACATCGACCGCTGGGCCGAGACCGTCGCGTCGCTCGTCGCGCCCGGCGGGTTCCTCTACCTGGCGGAGTTCCACCCGCTGACCGACTCGATGGACGAGACCGGTTCGGTGGTCACCGACGACTACTTCAGCCGCGACGCCTGGGTGGACGAGACGCCGGGCACGTACGCCGACCTCGACGCGCCGACCGTGCACAACCGCAGCGTCGAGTGGCAGCACCCGGTGGGCCGGGTGGTGACGGCGCTCGCCTCGGTGGGGCTGCGGATCGAGTTCCTCCACGAGCACGACGTCTCGCTCGTCCAGCGGTTCACCACGCTGGAGCGCCACGCGGACGGCCACTACCGCTTTCCGGCGGGCCGCCCGAGGATCCCGCTGATGTACTCGATCAAGGCGTCGCGCCCGGCGGAGCGGTAGAGATACCCGCAGGTGGGAGCCGTCCCGCGGGGCTTCTCCGGTCGATTGTCAGTGGTGGGGCCCACACTCTTCTCCATGACCGAGATGACAGGAAGCGCTTCGGGGACGACGACGGCTGCGCTGCGTGGGGCGGTGGAGACGTACTGGGCGGCGGCCGAGGCGCGCGACTGGAGTGCGTTCGGGGCGACTCTCGCCGAGGACGTGGTGTACGAACTGCCGCAGACGCGTGAGCGGATCCTCGGCAAGGAGCGTTATCTCCGGTTCAACCAGGAGTATCCGGGCGACTGGCACGTCCGGGTCGAGCGGATCGTCGCCGACGCGGAGGGCCGGCAGGCCGCGGCCCGGACCGGGTTCACGGTGACGGGGGAGCAGGAGGGCGAGCCGGACCAGGAGTTGGACGCCATCCACTTCTTCACGTTCGACGAGAAGGGGCTGATCACCGGGGTGACGGACTTCTGGCCCGAGTCGTACGAGCCTCCGGCCGGCCGCGAGCATCTGGTCGAGCGCTACTGAGAACGACGCGGGACGGCGGCCCACCGGTCGCCCGGTGAACCGCCGTTCCCCTCCGATCCGAGGTCCTACACCGCCGAGCGGAAGGCGGGCAGATAGCCGCCCGACTGCCCCGCGGCCTTGGGGTGGTAGGAGTTCTCGATCGGGACGGTGACGCTGTGGATCCAGGCGTCGCCCGAGCACAGCTCATGTCCGGTGAACTCGTCCACCACGCTGGAGAAGGTGAACCCGGCGTCGGCGGACCGCTTGGCGATGACGTCGTTCAGCACGTCCGACGCGTTGTTGATCGCGGCCCGTTCGGCCTCGCTGAGCCCGGCGATGCAGCTGCCGGACAGCTGGTAGAAGCGGGGGTAGCCGAGGACCACGACCTGGGCCTGCGGGGCGCGGGCCCGGATGCCGTCGTAGAGCGAATCCAGGCTGCCGGGCAGGGTGTTGTTCATCTGCCCGACGGCCGCGTCCACGCTGCTGAGGCAGGTGGCCTCGCTGCCGAGCACGCAGTCCTGCATGACGTCGGCGAACCCGACGTCATTGCCTCCGGCGGTGACGCTGACCAGCGAGGTGGACGCGCTGAGCACGCCGAGCTGGCTGCTCGCCACGGACGAGGTCGTCGCCCCCGAGCAGGCGACGAAGTCGAACGAGGCGGGGGAGTTCGCCGCCTGCCACAGGTAGGGGTAGGCGGCGGTGCTGCGCCGGCAGTCGCCGCTGTCGGAGAGGTAGCTTCCGGCGCCGACGCCCGAGGAGTAGGAATCGCCGAGCGCGACATAGCCGCCCGCGGCGGCCGAGTCGGCAGCGGAAGCCGGCCCGGCGACACCGATGGCCGCCACGGCGGCGATCGCGAGAGTGGAGAGGGATGCCCAAATTCTTCGTACTGACATGGCTGCCAGCCCTTCGAAGCGTGGGGGGATGTGGGGAATGCAGTTTCTAGCAGCTGTCGGTACCCGTCGGTAATAGCCGTGCAAGAAGTCGTCTGATATGCCCGAAGGATCGTTCGGTGGGTCGTGCTCCGCGCGTAGATAAACCTCAACTCGGTGACGGAGTAGGCACGTTCGTGGGAATTCTGTACGCCCCGACGGGCCCTCGCAGGGCCCGTGAGTTCATCCGGACGGCTCAACGCCGGGCGCGCGGAGGGGCGCTGAGTTTCAGCCTTCGGTGTACGGGGGGAGCTGGGCGGCTTCATCCGGACCGAAGCCGGACCGGGCGCGGCTGCGGCGTCCCGGTACGGTAACCCGGCTCGCCGGGCGGGGAGCTGGATCGGCCCGGGCGCTCCTGGAAAACTCGCGTGCC
This sequence comes from Streptomyces globisporus, assembly GCF_003501885.1. Lineage (GTDB taxonomy): Bacteria > Actinomycetota > Actinomycetes > Streptomycetales > Streptomycetaceae > Streptomyces > Streptomyces globisporus_D. The sequence continues at coordinate 17,717 of NZ_QWFA01000083.1, read as the reverse complement.
CGCGGACGGAGCCGGTCTCCGGCCGATGGGGGCGCGTGACGACGGACGACGACGGGACACGACCGTGACCGAGCACGACAGCAGCACGCCGGACCCCGCCCGCGCACCGGCCCGGCCGCCGGTGGCCGACCGGGCCGCCTTCGAGGCGGAAGTGGCACGTCTGCGGCTCCGCGAGAAGGCGCACACCAGGGAAGGCGACGCGATCGCGGCGGCCCGCCGCCGACTGCCCATGGTCGAGGTGGATGCCGGCCTCGAACTGACCGGCCCGGAAGGCCCGGTGACGCTGCTCGACGCCTTCGAAGGACGCCGGCAGCTGATCGCGTACTACTTCATGTGGCACGACGGCCACGAGGCCGCCGACCAGTGCGAGGGCTGCACCTGGGTCACCAACCAGGTGCGGGAGCTGGAGTTCCTGCATTCCCGCGACATCACGTACGCCGTTTTCTGCCAGGGACCGTACGAGGAGAGCCGCCGCTACCGGGACTTCATGGGCTGGGAGATGCCGTGGTACTCGGCGCTCCCGTCGAACGACGAGCTGCTGACCGGACGCCAGGTCGGCAGCATGCACATCGTCTGCTACCTGCGCGAGGGCGACCGGGTCTACGAGACGTACTGGACGACGCTGCGCGGGGTGGAGGTGATGGACTACGACTACGCGCTGATGGACCTGACCGTGTACGGCCGTCAGGAACTCTGGGAGGACTCGCCCTCCGGCTGGCCACAGACCATGGACGCGCCCCCCGAGCACCCCATGCGCACCAACGGCCGCCCGATCCCGCAGTGGTCCCGTATCGAGGCAGGACGCTCGGACGGTCTGACGCCCGGTTCGTGACGCTCGGACGGCCTGCCGCCCGACTCCTGAGGAGGCGGCGTGCTGACGCCGGCTCACCTCGCCTTAGTCTCGTTCCATGCCCCCGGCAGATGACACGACGTACCAGATCCGCACCGCCACCCCCGAGGACACCGGAGTCGTCGAGGCGCTGGACGGCTCGTTCACCACGGCCACGGTCTTCCACGTGGAGATGGCCGAGAACGGCTTCACCCTGCGGGAGACCGCGGTGGACCCGCCGTTGACCAAGGTGTTTCCGGAGGACGAGGACGACGAGAACGACGAGGGCTCAGGGGCCGAGGGAGATCAAGGGCCCCAGGGAGACCGCACCTTCCTGGCCATGGCCCCCGACGGCTCCCTGGCAGGCTTCGTCTCGGTCGCGTACGCACGCTGGAACCGCCGCCTCACCATCGAGGACATAGAGGTCGCCCCCGGCCACCGGGGCCGAGGCGTGGGCAGGGCGCTGATGTCCCGGGCGGAGGAGTACGCCCGGGAGCGCGGTGCGGGCCACGTCTGGCTGGAGGTCACCAACATCAACGCCCCCGCCATCCACGCGTACCGCAGGATGGGCTTCACGCTCTGCGGCCTGGACACCTCGCTGTACGAGTTCACCGCCTCGGCCGGGGAGTACGCGCTCTACCTGAGCAAGCCCTGCCGGTAGTCAGCGCCATGCGCAACTTCTCCACCACTGGCCACAACTGAAGGCCGGCTGTCCGAGTACCGGACGGGCTCCGCAGGGTGATGACGTACCTTCGGAGCCCGTCCGGCACCCTCACCCGCAGGTGGTAGCAAGGACGACCCTGGGAGGGGCCTCACATGACGTACGCACTGTTCGCCTTCTTCGCGTTGGGCGCGGCCGTCATGAGCACGAAAGCAGCTCAGCTGTGGAACGACGCCGACCGCGTCGACGAGATCATGCGCAGTTTCACGTTTCTTCCGCTGGGCCCCGCCGCCAAGCGGGGCGAGGTTCGGTCCCTGGGGCTCACCGCCGCTTCGTTGTGGGGCGTCGCCCTGCTGATGATGCTCGCCGCCGTCGACTCGGACCTCTCGGGTCCCGCGCTCGTCGGATTCGGCGTCGCCGTACTGCTCGTACTGGTCTCTCTCGCCCTGGAATTCGCGGTGGTGCTGTTCAACGCCCCGAAGTTCGTCGTGCCGCCCCATATGCGGGCGGACGCGGGTGTCCTGAACCGCCGACGCGTCGAGAGCGGCTGATCCGGCATGGCAGAGCAGCAGCGGAAGCATCCGGCGGTGGACGCGGCCCTCGGCCGTCGCCGCACCCGCCTCGGCACCGTCTGGATCGTCGCCCTCCTCGCCTCGCCCTTCGCCGGGCCGGCGGTGTCGGCGGGAGCCGGGCTGCATCCCGGGGTGCCGCTCGCCATCACCGGGCCGGCCGCCCTCGTCGGGTTCGTGTTGATCAGCGAGATGCCCACAGGCCGGGAGCGAGGACAGACCAGCGGCAGCCTGCTGACGGCACGGACGACCACGGGCCTGCGTACCGTCGACCTGGCGCGGGTCGAGCGCGTCCGGTTGCTGACGAGCTTTTCCCGCGGCGGAGTCTCGGACCGGGTCGTACTGGTACGCGACAGCAACGGCGTGCTGCTCGGACTGAGAGAGCAGACCGACGTTCGGCGCGTGCGCCGCGCACTGGACCAGAGAGCGCCGAACGGTGGTCCGCCGCGTGTCAGCGGCGCCGCGGCCGCCTACCTGGGCATGACCCCCGACGGAACAGCCCGGCACACGGTGCTGAGCTGGTTGGCGACGGTGCTCGGCATCTGCTGCTACCTCGGCGCCGTTGCGGTGGCGGCCCGCGCGGTGTAGCGGCGATCCGGCTCTACCGCGGGGCGATGCCGGCCAGGGGAAGAGACGGCGGTCGGCGAGCGCCACGTACACGAGGCCGATGAGGACGGGCACCTCGATGAGGGGGCCGACGACTCCGGCGAGGGCCTGTCCGCTGGTGGCGATGGAGACCGCGATGGCCAGCTCGAAGTTGTTGCCCGCGGCCGTGAACGCGAGCGTCGTGGCCTTCGGGTAGCCCAGCCCGACCGCCTTGCCCAGAGCCATGGATCCGGCCCACATGAGCGCGAAGTACACCAGGAGCGGCAGCGCGATCCGGACGGCGTCGAAGGGCCGGGAGGTGATGGCGTCACCCTGGAGGGCGAAGAGCAGCCCGTACAGGGTGAACGGCCCGATGCGCGGGAGCAGCTGCGTCTCGTACCAGGCACGGTCTTTCGCCTTCTCGCCGAGACGGCGGGTCAGAAGGCCCGCAGCCAAGGGCATGCCGAGAGAGATCAGCACGCTCCGGGCGATCTCCCACACCGACACGTCCAGGACGGTCTGCTCCAGGCCGGGCCAACCGGGCAGTACGGAGAGGTGGAACCAGCCGAGCAGACTGAAGGCGAAGACCTGGAAAACGGGGAGTCGAGGGCGACCAGGACGGCGGCGGCCTCGCGGTCGCCGCGGGCGAGATCGTTCCAGATGATGACCATGACGATGCAGCGGGCGAGGCCGACGATGATCAGGTCGGTGCGGACCTCCGGCAGGTCCGGCAGTCAGATTCAGGCGAGGGCGAACATCAGCGCCGGTCCGAGAACCCAGTTCAGCACCAGCGAGGGAATGAGGAGCCGGCATCGCTGGTGGGCCGGTCTTCTCCGCACTCACCAACACCTGCAGCATGGCCGCGATCCTCGCCAAGCTCCCGTACAACCGCCCCCGCCCCCGCGCCCTCGACCTCGACCGCACGCTGGCGGAACTGCGCAGCCCGCTGATCTGCGGCGCCACAAGGCGGGGGCCCGGCTGACCAGGCCCCCGCCCTTGCACTTGCCGCTTGGCGCAACACGTCAGCTCTGCGCGGAGGGTTTTCGCTCTTCGACGTCATTGCGCCGCTTTCGGACGGGCCGCAGCAGTACGGGGCTGTGCGAGACACCCGGACTTCCCGATCGCAGGGGTGACATCCGGGCCGGACTGCCCGACCCTTCTGGAAGTTGCTTCTCGGATCATGCGGACCGCCTCTCGGGCCTCGGATGAAGAGGGGGAATGCGTAACCACGGTCATACGGGCCTAATATGAGGGCCGCCTCGGCCGTTCGAGACTCGCTTGGCCGCCTGTCCCGGACGGCCGAGCGCCTTTCCGTGCGAGTCCGCCGGACGTTAAACGACTCGGCGGAGTGGCACCGGGGTGCCCTACGATTGCGGGGGCTTGCAGCTCCGGCCGCCGCCGCCAAGCGTGACACGGTTGAGCGCCCCCGTGCGGTCGCGCCTGCGGCACCCTCCCAACTTCGGTCCGCCGCAGGCACTGCCGCTGGCGCCAAACGTACGAAATGGAGCATCCAAGGATGGCTCGACACCTGGTAACCAGCGCGCTTCCCTACATCAACGGGATCAAGCACCTGGGCAACATGGTCGGGTCGATGCTTCCGGCGGATGTGTACTCCCGGTACCTCCGCCAGCGTGGTCACGACGTCCTGTACATCTGCGCGACCGACGAGCACGGGACGCCGGCCGAGCTGGCGGCCAAGGCGGCCGGGGTCTCGGTGGCAGAGTTCTGCGCCCAGGCCCACGAGGCGCAGAAGGCTGTGTACGACGGGTTCGAGTTGGCCTTCGACTACTTCGGCCGCAGCTCCTCGCAGCAGAACGTCGAGATCACCCAGCACTTCGCGCGGAAGCTGAAGAAGAACGGCTTCATCGAAGAGCGGGCGATCCGCCAGGTGTACTCCCCGGTCGACGGCCGTTTCCTTCCCGACCGCTACGTCGAGGGGACCTGCCCGCACTGCGGTTACGACAAGGCGCGCGGCGACCAGTGCGAGAACTGCACCCGCGTCCTGGACCCGACGGACCTGCTGGAGCCGCGTTCGGCGATCAGCGGCTCCACGGAGCTGGAGGTCCGCGAGACCAAGCACCTGTTCCTGCTCCAGTCGAAGCTCCAGCACGAGGTCGAGGCGTGGGTGGCCCGGCACGAGGCCGACTGGCCGCAGCTGTCCTCCTCCATCGCCCGCAAGTGGCTGACCGAGGGCCTGCACGACCGGGCGATCACCCGCGACCTGGACTGGGGGGTGCCGGTCCCGGCGGACACCTGGCCGGAGCTGGCGGCCGAGGGCAAGGTCTTCTACGTCTGGTTCGACGCTCCGATCGAGTACATCGGCGCGACGAAGGAGTGGGCGGACGCCGCCCCGGACGGCGAGAGGCGCGACTGGAAGTCCTGGTGGTACGAGGCCGACGACACGGTCCGCTACACCCAGTTCATGGCCAAGGACAACGTCCCGTTTCACACGGTGATGTTCCCCGCCACCGAGCTGGGCGTACGCGAACCGTGGAAGAAGGTCGACGTCGTCAAGGGCTTCAACTGGCTGACGTACTACGGCGGCAAGTTCTCCACCTCGCAGAAGCGCGGCATCTTCACCGACGCCGCGCTGGAGACACTCCCGGCCGACTACTGGCGCTACTTCCTGATCGCCAACGCCCCCGAGTCGGATGACTCCTCCTTCACCTGGGAGCACTTCGCGGCCACGGTCAACAAGGACCTGGCCGACACCCTGGGCAACTTCGTCAACCGCGTCCTGTCCTTCTCCCGCAAGCGTTTCGGCGACGAGGCCCCCGCAGGGAACGCGGCAGGCGAGGCGGAGACGCGACTGGGCGAGGAGATCGCCCGCCTCCTCGCTGAGTACGAGGAGCACATGGACACCCTCCAGTACCGCAAGGCAGGTACTGCGCTCAGGGCTCTGTGGTCGGCGGGCAACTCCTACCTGGAGGAGAAGGCCCCCTGGCTGGAGATCAAGACCGACCCGGACGGCGCGGCCCTGACCCTGCGCACGGCGATGAACCTCATCCACCTCTACTCGGTCGTCTCCGAGCCGTTCATCCCGGCCTCGGCCGCCGCCATGCGCGGGGCCTTCGCCCTGGAGAACGACACCGCGACCTGGGTGACCGCCGAGCAGACGAAGTCCCTGGACGCTGTCCCGGCCGGCACGCCGTTCACCGTGCCGCCGGTGCTCTTCGCGAAGATCACGGAGGAGGACCTGGAGTCCTACCGCGAGCGCTTCGGCGGCGCTGACGCCTGAGCCAGGGACCGGTCACGATGGGCTGAGGGCTTCGAAGGGCTCTCAGCCGTCGAGGATGTGTCGGAGCTCGTCCTGGCACAGGCGCTGGTCCGGGTCGGCGGTGTCCCCATCGAAGCGCACACCTTCCCTGATCAGGAGGGATGCGGCGGTGTCCGTACGCGAGGGGTCGGGCCACTGGAAGCCGGGGCTGACCTTCCCGGCGGCCGTGAGGACGCGCCAGGGGTTGGGGCATCGACCGCAGGTGCCGAGGTGCTGACCTATGGGGACGGCATGGCTCCCGACCGCCGCCGCCAGGTCGCCGTAGGTGGTCCATCGCCCAGCCGGGACACCGCTCAGCAGAGTGTGCAGCCCGGTCCAGTCCTTGCGAGTGCCGCTGAGCTGCCTGGCCAGCCCGGTGAGGTCGGACCCTGCCGGCGTGGCCCATGCGTCGGGGTCGACGTCGGCGGGCACATGGGCGGTGTCCACGTCCCACCACGTCGTTCCCTGTATGCCGTCGGCGGTGCGTCCGGTCACGCTCGTGAAGATGTGGTTGGCCAGCCCGGTAGGGGAGTAGGAGGCTCCGTCCGCGTCCCAGACCAGTGGCTTGGCGGTGTCATTGGTCCAGGTGGCGGCTTCCCGGCCGGTGTCCTGCGCCACCCAGGCCCGGATCTCGGCGCGGATCGCTTCCGTCACACCGTGGCGCGGTGTCATTAGCAGCCTCGTCCCATCAGGCAACAGGCCCGCACCGACGAGCACGTGGACGGCGTTCCGTGAACGCGAGCGTTCCTGCAGCTTCTTGGCCGCCGCCTCGCCTCCGACCCGGGTCGGGGTGAGCGTGAACTCCTCGACCTCCGGGGTCGGATAGACCTTGGTGAACCCGGCGACGATATGCCCTTCCACCCGCCACAGGCCGACCTGGACGAGGTCGATGTCGATGCCCATCTCCGAAAGCCAGACGACGGAGTGGGTGACCTGCTTGGGGAAGTCGGCGGCGATGATCACCTGCCGGGGCCGCTGGAGCAGTTCCGGGCTCCACTCCCCGTCCACGTGGTCGAGCAGCCGCTGCCTGCACGCGTCGATGTCGAGGGTCTGCCCCCTGCGCGACAGGAAGTCGCGGTGTGCCTGGGTGAGGGTGTCGAGGTCGAAGCGGGACACCAGGGCGGCGTAGGTGATCGCCTGGAGGTGCACATCCCGGTCGGCTGTCCCTCGCTTCAGCTCGACCACGACGAGGCGCCCTGTCGCATCCAGCCCGAGCACGTCCAGCCGGTCGCGGGCCGGCACTCCGTCGGTGTCGGCCCACCGGTCGTACTCCGCGGTGATCACGAGCACTGACTCCCCGAGCACCTGGGGATGGGCGATCACCCATTCCTGGAGGTGCTGCCGCTCCAGCAGGCTCTCGGCGGAGAGCCCGGTGCGCGATATCGGCGTGGCCTTCCGGCTGTCGACAGTGAACAGATGATCCACTAAACGGCTCCCAAGATGCCCCCGGGAACGAGTCAGGGGCCTGACCCGCTAAGCGGATCAGGCCCCTGACCTGGTGTTTCAGCTGTCGGGGTGGCGGGATTTGAACCCACGACCTCTTCGTCCCGAAGCACCTTGGGCGGGGGTGCTGCTGCGGGCTGTTGTGCGTTGCACCTGCGTTGATGGTCCGCAGACGTCCGCCCTCGTTCGCTGGTGTTCGTCGGCGCTGTCACGCCGTTAGATACTCATGCTCCGACGGCTTCAGTCGCAGAATTCTGGCACATGCGTAGCGATGCTGGTTGAACGTTGGCTTCACTATGAGGCATGGAACTTCAGTGGTTGGGCCCGTGGCGGAAGACCACCACCGCATGGACACAGCATCGACGCGGGGCGAGTGTTCCTGGGCTGCACCATGCCCCGCTCCTGCGCTGTGGAGCGTTTGGTCGCGGACACTGGCGGCGAGAGCTGGTGGGCTGTCTGCGCGGAGCACGCCGCCTCTTCGTCTGTGCTGTCTCCCTGGCTTGCCACCTGAGTAGCACACGGCTCCGGAGGCCGGGTGAAGACATCAATACGATGCAGGTCAGAGCGTCCTCAAGGCGTCATCGATGCCGCTGCGTCCACATATAGTCCACGGCCAACGGTTTCGCTGACGGACTCCTGCTGGGTGTTTCCTGAGCGGGGGCCTCCCCCGGCTGGACCCTGCCTTGTGAAGGCCTGGCGAGGGGGCAACATCCGCGCTGACCTGGCGTGACGTTCGACAGAAGGCAGCTACGAGTGCGACAGAGCCACTCGCTGGACACACCCGGATAAGACACCGGCCACGCCCACGGTATCGGAGGGCGTTCAGGCGCCGGCTGCGTCGACCAGGTACGCCAGGCGCTCGTTGTCATGGACGTCATCGACGAAGACGGTGCACCCGTCGACAAGCACCTAGCCTGTGAGCTTGCTGCTGGCCTCAGTTGCCTCCTCTTGTTTGAACCTGTCGGCTTACGCCCAGTCCTCGTCCGCCAAGGGTGCTTCGTTCAGTACGTCACGTCGGGCCCGCCAGTCGGGTAGGAACTGGTCCATCAGGGCGACAAAGCGCTCACCGTGTCCGCGTTCCAACAGGTGGGCCAACTCGTGCACGACGACGTACTCCAGGCACCGGGGGTTCTTCTTGGCGAGCTCGGGGTTGAGCCAGATGGTGCGCGCATTGATGACGCAGGTGCCCCATTTCGTCTTCATGCGACGTACGGCGAATTTCTCAGCTTCAACACCGATGATCGGCTCCCATTTCGCGAGCAGATCGGGCACCGCTGCCTTGAGTTGACGGTGGTACCAACGGTCCAAGGCTGCTCTGCGGGTGTCAGGATCGGATCCTTCTGGTGTGACTACCCAGAGCGTGTTGCCCTTAGAGACAACGCTGTAGTTGCCGCTCGTGCGCGATACATCCAGGCGGTACCGCCTCCCCCAGACGTAGTGGGTCTCTCCGGAGAGCATCTCGCGCTTGGTCTGCCGCGCGGCGCTCTGGAATTGCTCGCGTTGGCGTTTGATCCAGGGGAGCCGCTGCACAACTGCGAGCCGGATGGTGTCCTCGTCTGTGCGCTCGGGCGCCGCCACTCGCACACGGCCGACCGGTGGGTAGACCGAGATATGCAGGTTCTTGATGTTCTTGTAGACGACGTCGACGCCAAGGCCTGCGATTGTCAGGTAGGCGCTAGCGGTACTCATCATGTTCCCTGAGTTGAGCGATGAGCTGCGTGATTCTCTGGCCGTCAATGGTGTCGGGGAGCACCCGGTGAAGCGCCCGAGCCAATGCTCTTTCCTTGATCGGGTTGCCGGCCCAACCGTGTTCCTTGACGTTCTGGATGACGCCGTGGAGGTTCTCGAGATCGATCTCGATTTCGGATGGCCACGCAAAATCAATGAGCGCACGACGAGCAGGCGTGCTCGCCCAGTCCGGATACGTGACGCCAGGCTCCGACTCGCCCTTCCCGACCTTCTCCGCGTGCTCAAGGAGTTTGGCGAGATAGTCGGCGTACTCGATCGCCTCTTCGCGTCGCTGCTCTATGATGGCGTCGAGAAGCTGCGACATGCGATCGTAATATTTCGGGTTCATGGCCCGCTCGTCGACGATCGTCCTGCGCACGTTGTTGATGATCGTCTCAGCAGCCGCTTCGGGGTTGTTCCTGATGCCCTCAGGCAGCATATCGATGGCATCAGCTCCACGCTCGACGATCAGCTGGACGAGACCCTTGTCGAGCGTGGCCACCTGTTCGACCGGGTCTGCCTGGACGTAGGTGTCCAGGAGCGATCGCATGCCTGCTTCGAACTGTTTCATATCGATGTTCTCGCCGGCACCCACCTCAACCTCGTTCTTCACAGCGACGTAGTGGGCGACCTCGGCCTTGATTCCCCTGGCTACAGCGGCGCTGTAGCCAGCGTGTTCCATGTCATTGGCGAGCGCCCCGTAGGCTCGGACGAGGGCTGCCACGGTCTTGTAGAGCTCGACGCGCTTGGGCTCGTTGTCCTTGATCTGGTCGGCGTCACCAGGAACGGTCGAGACGAAGTAGTGCTGGTACTCGAGCGTTCCCTTGGGTGGGGGAACGGGCTCACAAAGCGCTCGGATCTTCTCCAAGGCCTCGTCGAGGTCTTCACGTTCCTGCTGGATGCGGTCCTCGAGTAGGCCCTCGATGTCCTCCTTGGCGTACCCGTCGAGTGCTTCGGAGGTGTAGTCGGTAATGGCTTTGTCGAGGGACTTAAAAAGGTCGCGGTAATCGATGACGTAGCCGTAAGTCTTGTCGTCGCCATCAAGCCGGTTGACGCGGCAGATGGCCTGGAACAGGCCGTGGTCGCGCATCTTCTTGTCGATGTAGAGGTATGAGGCACTGGGCGCGTCGAAGCCGGTCAGCAGCTTGTCGACCACGATAAGCAGCCGCATCTGGCCAGGCTCCTCGATGAAGCGGCGCTTCACGTCCCTCTCGAATTCCTCGACCCGCAGCGCTGCGTTGTCGGCGGGCTCGTTGAAGTAGTCCGCCAGCATCTGTCGATAGATGCCGTACTTGCGGAGCTCCTCGTTGTCACCCTCGCCGGCGTCTTCTTTGGAGATCGTGGTGGCGTTGGGGACGTAGCTGGAGACGATGGCGACCTTCCCCGTGAAGCCTGCCTGGACGAAGAGTTCGTAGAACTTGCACGCCTGGTACACACTGTCGCCGACCAGCATGGCGTTGCCGCGACCGGAGATCAGGCGCGGCTCCCGCTCGAAGTCCATGAGGATGTCCTGGACGATCATCTCGGCACGGGACCTGGCCGAGACGACCTTCTGTATCGTGCCCCACTTTTTCTTGAGGCGTGCCTTGGATAGATCTGTGAGGCCCTTGGTCTTGAGGTCGAACCACTTGTCGACCTGGGCAGCTCCCTTGAGTTCCTGGTCGACATTGCGGGCTTCGTAGCGAAGATCTAGCACGACGCCGTCGCGGACAGCCTCGTCGAACTTGTAGGTGTGGATGAAGGAGCCGAAGGTCTCGATGCTGGTCATCTTGTCGGCCTTGAGCAGCGGCGTGCCGGTGAAACCGATGAACATCGCGTTGGGCAGGAGCTGCTTCATGACGCGGTGCATCTTGCCGCTCTGGGTTCGGTGTGCCTCATCGACGAAGACGAAGAGGTTGCCCTTGGCCTTGAAGTCGGCCGGGACCGTCGCGCTCAGTTCCTTGATGAAGTCGTCAGCATCAGAGTCACGCGACGAATTGTCGTCCGAGCCCCGGAACTTGTGAATCAGCGAGCACAGCAGCCATGGATGGCTCTGATTAAGGAGGGTGATCATTTCGGTGCCGGAGCGCGAGCGAGTGATCTTCTCGTTGACGCCGCCGAACACCTTCTCGATCTGCTCGTCGAGCTCAGTGCGGTCAGTGATGATGAGTACGCGGGCGTCGGTCTGGTTCTCCTGGATCCACTTGGCTAGCCAGACCATAGCTAGGCTCTTGCCCGAACCTTGGGAGTGCCAGATGATGCCGCCCTCGCGGGAGCGGATGCGCTCCTGCGCTGCCTTGACCCCGAAGAACTGATTGTGACGAGCAGCCTTCTTGACACCGGAGTCGAAGACGATGAAATCGTGAACGAGCTCCAGGAAGCGTTCTTTGGAGCACATCTGCATGAGTGAGCGGTCGAGCGGGTTCAGCTCCTCCCCCGGCTCCTTCCACTCCAACCAGTACTTCTCCGGCGTCTCGATGACGCCGTAACGCAAACCCTCCACGTCGTTGCCGGCAAACAGTAACTGCACTGTCGTGAAGAACGGTCGCACGAAGTGCTGCTTTTGATTACCGATATTCTGGCGGATTCCCTCGCCAGCACTGACGTACGAGCGCTTGAGCTCGATGACGCCGAGGGCGATGCCGTTGACGTAGAGCACAATGTCGGGGCGCTTGGTGCGTTGCCCCCTGATCGTGACCTCTTCAGCGACGAGGAAGTGGTTCGTGTCCGTGTTGCTCCAGTCGATGAGCCAGACGGTCTCGAAGTTCTGGCCGACGTCGCGCTTGACCTTCACGCCGTAGCGCAACAGGTCGTAGACCTTGCGGTTGGCGTTGTACAGCGACTGGCCGGCACCGAGAGAGGCCGCCGTCAGCAGCTGCTGAATAGCGCGATTGACGAGTTCTTCGTCCACTCCGCGTTCGAGCAGGTTCTGGCGAAGCAGTACTTCGTCGACGTTGGTGTTGTCCTGGGCCTCCAGGTTGCCGCCGTACTTATACTTCAGGCGATCGCGGAAGAGTCTGACGACGCGGTTCTGGGTCTCGCGTTCCCGCTGGCCGACGTTACTCACGAGGCAGCCTCCACGCGCAAGCGGGTTCGGTTAGTGAGCAGCTCCTGCATCATGCCGGTCTTGATCGATCGTGCGGACTTGAGCCGGCGCTCGAGGGCGGTTACCTCGGCGTCGGCGTCGGCGAGAATCGCCGCAATCGCCCTCTGCTCTTCGATATCCGGAACCAGCAGCCGGATGCTCGAGATGTAGCTTCGCGTCGTCGCAAGCACCTTCGTGCCCGCGGCGAGACGAAGCAACGACTCACGAAACGCAGGGATGAATTGCAGGTACGCCTTGAAGCCGTCCGCAAGCACCCTTTTGTCGAACCGTGCAGCGATCGTGTGTAGGCCAGGGACCACGCCCTCCGGCGGCACAGCCGAAATCTCAAGCGACTTCCCGACCCCGGCCGGGTCTTCTGACGCGTCAGCAAAGACGAGGTCGCCAGGCAGTAGACGACCAGCACGTCCAGCGAGCCCAGCACGTGCCCGCGGCATCGACTCAGCCGCTGCGTTGAGGTGAACGTCCGACCGAGTATGAATGTCGCCGTAGTGAAGGTAGCGAAGGGGCGATTCCTGGTCCAGCTGATCACGAGACAGAGCGACCGTCCGAATATACGAAACGTGCTCTCCGAGCAACGCCTCTCGCCACCTGGCGTCGAATCCCGGGAGCCTCGTCTGACCGGTAAGCAGTTGCTGCATCAAGCCCTGCTTGATGTTGCGCTTCTTCGCGATGAGGCGCTCTAGCGCTTCAATCTGCGCCACAGCCGTGTCGAGGGCGTCAGCGATGGCCACCTGCTCGGCCAACGGAGGCACTGAGGCCGCCAGGTTGGCGACCGCGGTTAGGTTCATGCCAGCCTTGGCGCCCTGGTCGGTCGCTCCGACGAATCTCCGCTGAGGGGCCCAACTAGCGAGGAAGTAGGAGATGAAGCGGCTATCTGCCAACTTCGGGTCAAGCCTGACGCGTGCGATGTGCTGGTTGATGTAAGCGGGATCCGGAACCGTCTCGTCAACAAGCCCGATGATCCCGATATCCGCCGTAATGGAGACAAGGATGTCGCCGGGCCGTAGCCGTGTACGCCGAGCCTCAGCATCATCGGGGTCAACCTGCACGTAGCGGGGCGAGTCCAGGTCGAGTCGAGTGCTCGTGCGACGAAGGTTGGTGATCCTCACGAAGAGATCGCCGTGATCTGAGTAGTACTTCGCCCACCCTCGCGAACCACTCGTTACACGAGCACCCAACTGGGCGAGTGACTTCTCTGGCCAAGCCAAATCTGACGCCGTGTTCGTCTCCATCATGGCTTGACCCCCATTGCTGCCAGATGGGCCGACACTTTCGCCGCAAGGGTCTCAACCTGAGCATCGAGCTCGCCGACGGTCGACTCATAGCGGTCAGCAAGGACACGGAGACGAGCGACCAGCGCTTGGCCGAGCGCCGTGACCTCCCCCCCGATCCGACCACTGATTGTTCCGCCCCACTTGTCGTCAATAACCAACGACAGGATTTCACTGGTTGTGAGCTTCGGGTACTGCGCAAGGGCGAGCTGATCGAGCTTGGCGGTGGCCTCCTTGACCGCTTTCTTGGCAGCAGCCTCAGCCTCGTACAGCTTGATCACGTGCTGAAGGGCGTGGAGCTCATCGGGCTCAGCACCCTCATCCTTCGCCACCTGAAGCCGAGCCTTCGCGAGCACCTTGGTGATCTTGTCGTCTTCTACAGCTTCCCAGAGCAGGCCGTCCTCGACGGCGTGCTCTTCGGTGTACTCCTCGACCGCCTGAGACGCGCCCTCCTGCTCGGCGATGAGCGCATCGAGCTCGGCCTTTTCGTTCGGGAAGAATCGCGCGATCACGTACTCGGGCGGGATGAGGTCCATGACCCAGCGCTTGGCGTTCGTGCGGGTTCCGGAGACGACGTGAGCGTCCTCGTATTTGGTCTTGTTGTTCTTGTCCTTCCACGTACGGGCGAGTCGAGGCTTCGCTGCGTCGGCCCAGCCCTCGCTGACGATGAGCGCGACGTCGTCGTGCATGGAGGCGTTCCAGTAGCTCATGAGCTGCTCGTACACGCCGTACTCGTCGATCAATGGGCGCGGACGGAAGGCGTCGAGAAGGGCTTCGGAGACGTCATGGATCAAGTCGTTGGCGCGGGTCGCACTGGTGATGCCCGCCAGTACCTCGCGCTTGTTGGCCCACCAGCTGGCCACCGTGTCGGCAGTGCCCTGCGCAAAGGCCTGGTACTCGCTCGAGCCGGTGACCTTGCCCTGGACGTCCGCCTTGTCGACGGTCAGTTCCGAGTAGCCTCCGCGGAGCGGCTTGAAGAGCTCTGCCCGCAGGCTCGGGAAGGCGTCCCAGTACGGCTGCAGGGCGTCGAGGTCGCGGTTCGGGATGCCTCCCTGCAGGTGGGCGTGAAGGTCCTGGATGTCCTCGGGTTCGGAGCTGTCGATGTAGCGCGAGATGTTGAGGTTGTAGTAGTTCTTGGGGTCGGAGACCTCGCTCAACGGCACCATGCGCGAGTAGCGGTCGATCTGCTTCTGGCTGACGAAGGCATCAACGATCTTGTGCATGTCACGCGGGCGGAGGCGGTTCTTCGGCCCGTCCTTCTCGAAGCCCTTCGAGGCATCGATCATGAAGATGCCGGTTCGCGACTGGGCATCCTTCTTGTCGAGGACGAGGAGGCAGGCCGCGATGCCCGTGCCGTAGAAGAGGTTCGTCGGCAGGCCGATGACTGCCTTGATGAACCCCCGCTTGATCAACTCGGTCCTGATCGTGGCCTCGGTGTTGCCACGGAAGAGGACGCCGTGCGGAAGGACGACCACGGCCTTGCCGGTCGACTTGAGCGACTTGACCATGTGCAGCAAGAAGGCGTAGTCGCCGTTCTTGTCCGGCGGCCAGCCGTACCCGTCGAAGCGGCCATAGTCCTTCTCGAATCCGTTCTTCCACGTCTTCACCGAGAACGGCGGGTTAGCGACCAGGTAGTCGAAGGTCTCGAGTCTGTTGCCTTGACGGAATTTGGGGCCAGAGAGGGTGTTGCCCTGGACGATCTCGTGTGTCTCGTTGCCGTGCAGGATCATGTTCATCCGGGCGAGCGCCCAGGTGGCGTTGTCGTTCTCCTGCCCATAAATGGTCAGGCCGTTCGGAGCGGCGTCGGCAACCTTGATCAGCAAGGAACCCGATCCACAGGTAGGGTCGTAGACAGTCGTTGCCTTCGGGGTGCCGGCCGGGATCTGTAGTAGCTGCGCCATGACGCGCGAGACCTCGGCCGGCGTGTAGAACTGACCCTTGCTCTTGCCGGACTGTGTCGCGAAGTGACGCATCAGGTACTCGTATGCGTCACCGAGAAGATCGTCTCCCTCGGCCTTCGAGCCGGAGAAATCCATGTCCTGGAAGATGCCGATGAGGTTGGAGACCTTGTCCTGAAGGTCCTTGCCCGAGCCGAGCTTGGTCGGGTCGTCGAAGTCGGCGTTGTTGATGACACCCTGGAGGTCGTTGGCCTCGGCGAGCTTGCGGATCGCGACGTTGACCTTTTCGCCGACATCGGACTTGCCCTTGAGCGTGATCAGATAGTCGAAGGACCCGTCCTCGGGGACCTCGATGAGCGCGTACGGGTCGGCCTTGGCCTTGTCCGAGACGTATTTCACGAAGAGCAACGTCAGGACGTAGTCCTTGTACTGGCTCGCGTCCATCGAGCCACGGAGCTCGTCAGCGCTGCTCCATAGGGAGCTGTACAGGTCGGACTTCTTGAGTGCCACTTAACACCCTCCGTTGTGCCATCAGCCAGCTACCGACTCTATCGGTGTGACATGAGGCCCACGGCCAAGTGATTGTGCGAGCGAGCCCCGATCCAGGCGTTGGAGTGTCGGAGGGAGCGCTGGAGTTACAGCTCCGCCGTATGGCTTGAGTAGATTCCTGCCGAATTGTCACCGGTCCCCGACCTGCCGAGCTCACCCCCCCTGAAAGCCTGACCGCAAGCCACACACAGAAGCGGGGGGTTCCCCGTCGGTCGGGCAAGCTCTGCTCGCACCCGGGTTCTTCGAGGGGCGCCAAGGCTCACCGCGTGACCCTTTGGGCTTGGCCTTGGCGCCCCTCGAAGGTTCCAGGTATGCCCACCGGGTGGCCGGCCGGCGGGGAACGCCCCGCGACCCCGACACCGAGCCCGCCCACCACGAACCCGCATCCGACGACGGTGCTCCCGCCTCCCCGGAGAGAGGGTCGGGGTTTGGGGCAGAGCCCCAAGGAAATACCGGACCCAGGACTCACAGCTGCGCTGCATCCGCCGCACGACGAGCGAAGCAAGGCGCCTTGACCCGAGCACCGTCGCGACGACCACGCTCCTCAGCGAGAAGCACGTCATTCCGTCGCTCGGTGCCCGCAAGCTCCGTGATCTCAGCGCGGAGGACGTTGACCGCCGGCTGGCGACGAAGTCCAGGACGCTCAGCACCCGCACTCTCCAGGGCCTTCACTCCTGCCTGAACCGGGCAGTGAAGCGGGCCATGGCCCGGGACAAGGTCAAGCGGAACGTCGTGGAGCTGTGCTCGGTGCCCCAGGGGCAGTCCGGGCGTCCCTCGAAAGCACTCACCTTCGCCCAGGCGGAGGCCGTCCTCCGGGGCGCTGAGGGGACCTCGATGTACGCCTACATCGTCGTCGCCCTCCTGACCGGTGCCCGTACCGAGGAACTGCGGGCCCTTACCTGGGACCACGTCTTTCTTAAGGGACGGCCTGACCTGGTTCCGCCGCAGCCTCCGCACATTGCTGTGTGGCGGTCGGTCCGGCGGAGCGGCGACACCAAGACCCGCAAGTCCCGGCGCACGCTCGCCCTGCCGTCACGCTGTATCGATGCGCTCTGGCGGCAGTACGAGGATCCGGGTTGGGACCGGCTCGCCGCCGGCGACGAGTGGGAGGAACACGGGCTCGTCTTCTCCTCGGCCATCGGCAAGCCACTCGACGCCGCCAACGTCCGCCGCGCCTTCCGCCAGGCGCTCAAGGACGTCGAGGGGGTCGATGCTGCCGAATGGACGCCTCGGGAGCTCCGGCACAGCTTCGTGTCACTGCTCTCCGACCGTGGCGTCCCCCTGGAGGAGATCTCCCGGCTCGTCGGTCACTCGGGGACGGCCGTGACCGAGGAGGTCTACCGGAAGCAGATCAGACCGGTGATCCAGACGGGTGCCGTCGTCATGGACGGCATCTTCGGCGCGGACCCACGGAAGCCGTAGGCACGCAGGAAGCGATAGTCACGCAGATAGACACACAGCAACGCCAGAGGGCCCTTACCGATTCGGTAAGGGCCCTCTGACCTGCTGCTTAGCTGTCGGGGTGGCGGGATTTGTTCGGCCGGATGTGGTCCACGGCGGTGATCAGCGTGGCCAGGGCGGTGAAGAGGAGGCCGAGGGCGAGAGCCTGGGTGAGGGTGCCGGCGTAGCCGTACGTGTCGACGTCGAGGAACGGGTACGGGTAGCGGTCCGGGGTGCCGGAGGAGAGCAGGGCTCCGCGGGTCAGGGCCAGGCCCAGGTAGGCCGCCGGGGCGGTCAGCCACAGCGGGATGTGGGCCAGGCGCAGGGTCCGCGGCGCGGTCAGCAGGAGCCAGTCCGCGGCGACCGCCGAGGGGGTCACCGTGTGGAGCAGGACGGTCGCTGC
>NZ_QWFA01000082.1 GCF_003501885.1 Streptomyces globisporus | reverse complement strand
GGGCGGGAAGACATAGGCGACGTCGCGGCCGGTCATCATGGCAACGATGTCGCGGGTGGGAGTGTCGGCCGCGGGCAGTCCGACGGCCACGGTCCGGCCGTCCTTGATGACGGTGACCCGGTCGCCGATGCGGCGGATCTCCTCAAGACGGTGCGAGATGTAGACGACGGCCACCCCGTCGGCGGTGAGCCCCTCGACGATGCGGAAGAGGTTGTCGACCTCGTCGGGGTCGAGGGCGGCGGAGGGCTCGTCCATCACGATGAGCCGGACCTCGTGGGAGAGCGCCCGCGCCATGGAGACGATCTGCTGCTGGGCCGCGGAGAGGTCGCCGACGTGCCGGGCGGGGTCGATCTCCGGATGTCCGAGCCGGGCCAGCAGCGCCTTGGCGGCGGCGCGCCCCTCTCCCGTACGGACGATGAAGCCGGCGCTGGTCGGCTCGTGGCCGAGGAAGACGTTCTCGGCGACGGAGAGGTCCTCGACCAGGTCGAGTTCCTGGTAGATGGTGGCGATGCCCAGGCGCATGGCGGCGATCGGCGACTTGAGCTGGACCTTCTCGCCGCGCCAGGTGATCTCGCCGTCGCCTGGCTGGTGGGCTCCGGCGAGCACCTTGATGAGGGTGGACTTGCCCGCACCGTTCTGGCCGAGGAGGCAGTGGACCTCGCCGGCCTGGACCTCCAGGTCGACGCCGTCCAGGGCGCGGACGCCCGGGAAGAGCTTGGTGATGCCGGACATGGTGAGCAGGGGTGGTTCTGGTGCCATGACGAATCCCCTCGGCGAATGGGGTCTCCCCTGCTCGGGCGGGTGCCGAGGGCCGGGGAGGGCCGGTGAGCGGACAGGGCGCAGAGCTGGAGGTGCCGTGGAGTCGGCGGCACCGCGAACGGCTGCTGACAGGGGGTGGTTCCGTGATACGTGACGCGTACGGCTGCTGACAGAAGGTGGATCCGTGGTGCGTACGGCTGCTGACGGGGGTGTTTCCGTGGTGCGTCGTACGGCCTGGCGTCAGGCCGGGGAGAAGAGGTGGTCGCTGATGAGCCGGGCCGCGCCGATCACTCCGGCCGTGGGCCCCAACTCACCCAGAACGATGGGGAGGTTGCCGGTGGCCAGGGGCAGGGACTGCTTGTAGACCTGCGTGCGGACACTGGCGAGGAGGTTGTGACCGAGGCCGGTGACCCCGCCGCCGATCACCACCAGACCGGGATTGAAGAAGCTGACCAGGCTCGCGATGACCTGGCCGAGCCGGTTGCCGCCTTCGCGGATGAGGTCGAGCGCCGCGGCGTCCCCGGCGGCGGCGGCCGCCGCCACGTCGGCCGCGGTGAGGCGGCCCGCCGCCTCCAGCCGGACGGCGAGTTCGGGCGAGCGGCCCTCCCGGGCGGCGTCCTCCGCGTCGCGGGCGAGCGCCGCGCCGCTGAAGTGGGCTTCCAGGCAGCCCTTGTTGCCGCAGGCGCAGGGCCGGCCGTCGGGGTCGACCTGGATGTGCCCGATGTCCCCGGCGCTGCCGGTCGTACCGCGGTAGACCTCGCCGCCGACGACGATGCCGCAGCCGATACCCGTACCGATCTTGACGCAGAGGAAGTCGCCAACGGAGCGGGCCACGCCCGCGTGCTGCTCCCCCATCGCCATGAGGTTCACATCGTTGTCGACCATGACGGGGCAGCCCAGCTCCTGGCTGAGCGCCTCGCGGACCGGGAACCCGTCCCAGCCGGGCATGATCGGCGGCGCGACCGGCACGCCCTCGGGAAAGCGGACGGGGCCGGGGACCCCGATGCCCGCGCCGTCGAAGCCTTCGGCGAGCCCGGAGGCGCGCAGTTTGGCGGCGAGGAGAAGGACCTGCTCGAAGACGGCGACGGGCCCTTCGCGCACGTCCATCGGGTGGTTGAGGTGTCCCAGTACCTCCAGCTCCGCGTTGGTGACGGCCACATCGACCGAGGTGGCGCCGATGTCGACGCCGAGGAAGCGCAGTTCGGGGGCGAGCCGGATGTTGTGCGAGCGGCGCCCGCCGCGCGATGCGGCGAGTCCGTCGGCCACCACCAGACCGGTCTCCAGGAGCCGGTCCACCTCGACGGCGAGCTTCGAGCGCGACAGATCGACCTGATCGCCCAGCTGCGCACGGGAGTTGGGACCCCCGTCACGCAACAGCCGGAGCAGCCGCGCCTGATGCGCGTTCGCGGGTCGTGCCGTCATACGTCTCACGCGTCCCTCCCCGCCACATCGGCCAGTCCGTCGGGCTTTCGAGGGGAACGTAGCAGCGCTTTCCCGGAGTGGGAAGAAGTTGCGCAGGAATCCGCCCCAACTTTTTCCACACTCAGGACAAAGGTCGGCGGGGAGGGGTCGCGGGAACCGGCGGGACGGGGTCCCGGAGATCCGCGGAGCGCGGTCAGGGGCAGCGGATGACCTGGCCCGCGTAGGAGAGGTTTCCGCCGAATCCGAAGAGCAGGACGGGCGCGCCGGAGGTGACCTCGCCGCGCTCGACCAGCTTGGACAGGGCCATCGGGATGGAGGCGGCGGAGGTGTTGCCGGAGTCCACGACGTCCCGGGCGATGACGGCGTTGACCGCGCCGATCTTGCGGGCGACCGGCTCGATGATCCGCAGGTTGGCCTGGTGCAGGACGACCGCGCCCAGGTCCTCCGGGGCGATGCCCGCCTTCTCGCAGACCCGGCGGGCGATCGGGGGGAGCTGGGTGGTGGCCCAGCGGTAGACGGACTGCCCTTCCTGCGCGAAGCGCGGCGGCGTCCCTTCGATCCGGACGGCGTTGCCCATCTCCGGCACGGAACCCCACAGCACCGGTCCGATGCCGGGCCCGCCCGGGGCGTCGGCGGCGGCCGGGTCGGCGGTGACGACCGCGGCGCCCGCGCCGTCGCCGAGCAGGACGCAGGTGGAGCGGTCGGTCCAGTCCGCGATGTCGGCCATCTTGTCGGCGCCGATGACCAGCGCCCGGGCCGCCGCACCGGCCCGGATCGCGTGGTCGGCGGTGGCCAGCGCGTGCGTGAAGCCGGAGCACACGACGTTGATGTCCATGACGGCGGGCGAGCCCATGCCGAGCCGGGCCGCGACCCGGGCCGCCATGCTCGGGGACCGGTCGATCGCGGTGGAGGTGGCCACGAGGACCAGATCGATGTCCGAGGGCCCGAGACCGGCCGTGGCCAGCGCCTTGGCTCCCGCGTGCGCGGCCATCTCGTCCACCGGCTCGTCGGGTCCACCCACATGCCGGGTCTTGATGCCGACCCGGCTGGTGATCCACTCGTCGCTGGTGTCGACCATCGCCGCGAGATCGTCGTTGGTGAGCACCTTGGCGGGCTGGTAGTGGCCGAGCGCCACGACACGTGAGCCGGTCATACGGGTTCCCATCGTCGGGTGGGGGCAGGAAACAACCAGTCTTGGTCGCTACCGCCGGGTACGAGGGCACGTGATCCCACAGGAATCGGGCCCACACGTTGGAGCATTGACAACAGCCTGGTCAGCGTGCTGAACAGCTCGCTGCGACACGCCGGTGCGCGTGCCGGACAATGACCCGGAGAAGCGAACAGCCGCACACGGACAGAATCGGGTTCAGCTCTATGGGACGGGTCACCGAACGCCGCCGCACCCTCCGTATCCGGGACGGTGCCGTCTCCTCCCGTCCGGACACCCTGGTGGCGGAAGAGCCCCTGGAGATCCGGCTGAACGGCAGGCCGCTGGCCATCACCATGCGGACGCCGGGCGACGACTTCGCGCTGGCCGCGGGCTTCCTGGTCAGCGAGGGGGTGATCGCCGAGGGGGACGAGGTCCAGTCGATCGTCTACTGCGCCGGGGCGACGGCGGACGGCGTGAACACCTACAACGTGGTGGACGTGAAACTCGCGCCCGGGGTCGAGGTCCCCGACATCACGCTGGAGCGCAACGTCTACACGACCTCCTCCTGCGGCCTGTGCGGGAAGGCCAGCCTGGACGCGGTGCGCACCACGACCCGGCACCCGGTGGCCGACGCTCCCCCGGTACGGATCACGCCCGAGCTGCTGTCCGTCCTCCCGGACCGGTTGCGGGCCTCGCAGCGGGTCTTCGACCGTACGGGCGGCCTGCACGCCGCAGCCCTGTTCTCCGAGGAGGGCGAGCTGCTGGACGTACGGGAGGACGTCGGCCGGCACAACGCGGTCGACAAGCTGGTGGGCCGGGCGCTGACGGACGGGCGGCTGCCCCTGTCGCGGGCGGTGCTGCTGGTGTCGGGGCGGGCCTCGTTCGAGCTGGCGCAGAAGGCCGTGATGGCGGGGATCCCGGTGCTCGCCGCGGTCTCGGCACCGTCGTCGCTGGCCGTGGACCTGGCCGCGGAGAGCGGACTGACGCTGGTGGGCTTCCTGCGCGGACCGTCGATGAACGTGTACGCCGGTGAGCACCGGATCGCGCTGGGGGCGGCGGCCCCGCAGGGCTGAGCCCGGGGCCTGCCGCACGACGGGCGCCGCACGGGGCCTTCGCTCACTCCCCCGCGAAGGCGCGCCCCTCGGCGGCCAGCGCCTCGCGGAGCACCCCGATCGCCTTCGGGCCGACCCCGTGGAGGGCGAGCACCTCGGCGGCGGTCACTGTGGTGAGCTGGGCGAGGCGGGTGTATCCCGCCGCGCGCAGAGCGCCGCGGGCCGGGTTGCCCGCCCCGTGCGGAAAGTCGTCGGCAGGCGTCTCACCCTTGTCGCTCATGGCACGTCCTCGCTGTGGGGTCCACATGGGCTACCGGCTCAGCGTAACGGCTGGGTCGGACAGTGGGCCGGAGGCGGCGGCCCCTGCCGGGTCGTCCGGGGCCGGCGGCTCCTCGGGATCGCGCGAGCGGCGCTTGGCGATCACCGCGCAGACCATCAGCTGCATCTGGTGGAACAGCATCAGCGGCAGCACGGCCAGGCTCGCGTGCGCCCCGAAGATCACGCTCGCCATCGGCAGCCCGGCCGCCAGACTCTTCTTCGACCCGGCGAACTGGATGGCGATCCGGTCCGCCCGGCCGAACCCGAGCCTCCGTGCCCCGTACCAGCTCAGGGTGAGCATCAGCGCCAGCAGGACCCCTTCGGCGGCGAGCAGCGCGCCGAGCCGGGCGGGGGTGACCTGGTGCCAGACGCCGGCGACCATCCCCTCGCTGAACGCGGTGTAGACGACGAGCAGGATCGACCCCCGGTCGACCAGGCCGAGCACCTTCTTGTGCCGGGTGAGGAAACCGCGGACCCAGCGGCGCAGGAGCTGTCCGGCGAGGAACGGGACGAGCAGCTGGAACACGATCTTCAGCAGGGAGTCCACGGAGAACCCGCCCCCGGCGGACCCGAGGAGCAGGGCGGCGAGCAGCGGGGTCACCAGGATCCCGGCGAGGCTGGAGAAGGACCCGGCGCAGATCGCGGCGGGCACGTTGCCCCGGGCGAGCGAGGTGAAGGCGATGGAGGACTGGATCGTGGACGGGACCAGGCACAGGAAAAGGAAGCCCGCCTGGAGCTCGGGCGTCAGCACGTACGGCACCAGTCCGCCGCTCGCCAGACCCAGCAGCGGGAAGACCACGAAGGTGCAGACCAGGACGGTGAGGTGGAGGCGCCAGTGCGTGAGCCCGTCGAGCGCCTCGGCCGTGGAGAGCCGCGCGCCGTAGAGGAAGAACAGCAGGGCGACGGCGCCGGTGGAGACCCCGCCCGCCAGGTCGGCGGCGCCACCCCGGGCGGGCAGCAGTGCCGCGAGGGCCACGGTGGCGGCCAGCGCCAGGAGGTAGGCGTCGAACGGCAGCCAGGACGGCAGACGGGGGATACGGCGGGACATGTGCGGGGGTGCTCCGGCGGTCGGGGATTCCGTTTCGGCGTCCATCCTGCTCCCGCACGAGGCCATCGGGAATCCCGCACACCGCTCTGACTGTCATCATGGATCCCGATAACGTGCAGCCATGAGCAACGCGGACAGAGCGAGCGCGGACCGGATGAACGTGCACCGGATGGACGCCACGTACGACCCCGCCCAGCTGCGTACCTTCCTCGCCGTCGCCCAGACGCTCAGCTTCACGCAGGCCGCGCGCAGGCTCGGGGTTCGCCAGTCCACGGTCAGCCAGCATGTACGGCGGCTGGAGGAGGCGGCCGGGCGGCAGTTGTTCGCCCGGGACACGCATCGCGTCGATCTCACGGACGACGGCGAGGCGATGCTCGGCTTCGCCAGGTCGATCCTGTCGGCCCACGAGCGGGCCGCTGCGTTCTTCGCGGGCACCCGGCTGCGCGGGCGGCTGCGGTTCGGGGCCTCCGAGGATTTCGTGCTGACCCGGCTCCCCGAGATCCTGGAGTCCTTCCGCCGCGACCATCCCGAGGTCGAGCTCCAGCTCACCGTGGAGCTGTCCGGGACGCTGCACCGGCAGCTCGCGGCGGGCCGGCTGGATCTGGTGCTGGCCAAGCGGCGGACCGGGGACACCCATGGCGAACTGATGTGGCAGGACGCCCTGGACTGGATCGGCGCGCCGCAGCTGCGCCTCGATCCGGAGCGCCCGGTACCGCTGGTCGTCTTTCCGCCACCGGCCATCACCCGGGCCCGCGCCCTGGAGGTGCTGGAGGAGCACGGGCGCGCCTGGCGGATCGCCTGCACGAGTACGAGCCTGAGCGGCCTGGTCGCGGCGGCGCGGGCGGGGCTGGGGGTGATGGCGCACTCACGGGGGATGATTCCGCCGGGCCTGGTGCCGGTTCCGGCCAGGGTGGGGCTGCCGGAGCTCGGCGGGGTCGATTTCGTCCTGCTGCACGGGAACCGGCGGGGCGCGGCGCAGGAGGCGGCGGACGCCCTGGCCTCCGCGATCCTGGCGGGCGGTGACCGGCTGCACCGAGGAACGGGCGGTACGGAGGGGCCGTAGCCGCTCTCCGGACCGGCACCGGCCCCGGTGCTCGCGGCGGTCGGATTCGGTGGAGATTCCGGCGCGAGCCGCTTACCCCTCCGGCAGAACTGGGCCCCCGTACGCCCGAGCCTTGCCCATCTGGCCGGATTTCGACGGTTGACCTGGGGGGGTCGTCCTGGTGTGCGGAGACTCCGGACCTCTCCCGCCGGGCCCCCGCTTGGGGTAGCGTCGCGGCGCTGTGCGGAGCGCCACGAGGAGCATGTCATTGCGCGAATTCACTGTCCCACCCATGGCGGCGCCGCCTCAGGTCGGCGGTCTGGCCGATGTGGTCTTCGACCACGCGGAGGATGATCCGCACCGCGTCGCGCTCGGCCGCAAGGACGCCGGGGGCCAGTGGCGCGATGTGAACTCCGGGGAGTTCCGCGATGCTGTGCTGGCCCTGGCCAAGGGGCTGATCGCGCACGGCGTGCGGTTCGGCGACCGGGTCGCGCTGATGTCCCGTACGCGCTACGAGTGGACGCTCTTCGACTTCGCGCTCTGGACCGTCGGGGCCCAGTCGGTGCCGATCTACCCGACCTCCTCCGCCGAGCAGGTCCTGTGGATGCTGCACGACGCCGAGGTGGTGGCGGTGATGGTCGAGCACGAGGACCACGCGATGACGGTCGGCTCGGTGATCGACCGGCTGCCGCATCTGAAGCGGCTGTGGCAGCTGGACGCCGGAGCGGTGGACGAGTTGTTCGGGGCGGGCGCGGGCATCGACGACGAGGTGGTGCAGCGGCACCGGCGCGCGGTGACACCCGACTCCGTGGCGACCGTCATCTACACCTCGGGGACGACGGGCCGCCCCAAGGGGTGTGTGATCACCCACGCGAGCTTCATGTTCGAGAGCGACACGATGGTGGGCCGCTGGGAGCCGGTGTTCCACTCCAAGCCGGGCGACGAGGCGGCCACCCTCCTCTTCCTGCCGCTGGCCCATGTCTTCGGGCGGATGGTGGAGATCGCCGCGATCCGGGGCCGGGTCAAGCTCGGCCATCAGCCGGAGCTGTCCGCGAACGCGCTGATGCCGGACCTGATGTCCTTCCGGCCGACGTTCATCCTTGCCGTGCCGTACATCTTCGAGAAGGTGTTCAACGGGGCCCGGCGCAAGGCCGAGACGGAGGGCAGGACCGGACCGTTCGACAAGGCCGTCGACATCGCGGTGAAGTACGCCGAGGCGGTGGAGCTGAAGGCGTTCGGGGACGGTCCCGGCCCGTCGGCCGGGCTGCGGATGCAGCACCAGTTCTTCGACAAGGTCGTGTACAAGAAGGTCCGCGACGCGATGGGCGGCCGGGTGCGGCACGCCATGTCGGGCGGCTCCGGGATGGACCGCCGTCTCGGGCTGTTCTTCGCGGGCGCCGGGGTGACGGTGTTCGAGGGGTACGGGCTGACCGAGTCGACCGCCGCGGCGACGGCGAACCCGCCCGAGCGCACCCGGTACGGGACGGTCGGGCAGCCGATCCCGGGGACGTCGGTGCACATCGCGGACGACGGCGAGGTGTGGGTGAACGGACCGAACGTGTTCTCCGGCTACCTCGGCAACCCCGAGGCCACCCGGGCGGTGCTCCAGGACGGCTGGCTGGCGACCGGGGATCTCGGTTCGCTGGACGAGGACGGCTATCTGACGATCACCGGACGGAAGAAGGAGATCCTGGTGACGTCGGGTGGCAAGAGCGTCTCCCCGGCCGGTCTGGAGGAGCGCGTACGGGCGCATCCGCTGGTGGCGCAGTGCATCGTCGTCGGCAACGACCGCCCGTACATCGCGGCGCTCGTCACCGTGGACCAGGAGTCCGTGGACCACTGGCTGTCGATGCAGGGCCGCTCCCCGCTCGGCCCGGCCGAGCTGGTGCGGGACCCGGACCTGGAGATGGAGGTCCGCCGTGCGGTGGTGGCCGCCAACACGGCCGTCTCCCAGGCCGAGTCCATCCGTACGTTCCGCATCCTGGCCCACCCCTTCACCGAGGAACTGGGGCTGCTGACGCCCTCGCTGAAGCTGAAGCGGAAGGCGATCGAGACGGCGTACGCGGTCGAGGTCGACGCGCTCTACCACTGACCGGAGGCAACGGGAATGCCTGGGCCCGCCCGGTCGTTGTCGTGGGGAATCACCAACCGACGACGTTAGGATCGACCGCTCGTGAGCAAGGTCCCCTCCATCACCCTCAACAACGGCCTCGACATGCCGCAGCTCGGTTTCGGTGTCTGGCAGGTGCCGGACGACGAGGCGGAGAAGGCGGTCGCCACGGCCATCGAGACGGGGTACCGGAGCATCGACACCGCCGCGATCTACGAGAACGAGACGGGCACCGGCAAGGCCATCGCCGCCTCCGGCGTCGCGCGCGACGAGCTCTTCGTCACCACGAAGCTGTGGAACACCGAGCAGGGCCACGACAGCACGCTGCGCGCCTTCGACGCCTCGCTCGACAAGCTCGGCCTGGACTACGTCGACCTGTACCTGATCCACTGGCCGGTCCCGGCGAAGGACGCGTACACCGAGACGTACAAGGCGTTCGAGAAGATCCTCGCCGACGGCCGCGCGAAGGCCATCGGCGTGTCGAACTTCCACCCCGAGCACCTGAAGCGGCTGCTCGCCGAGACCTCCGTGGTGCCGGCCGTCAACCAGATCGAGCTGCACCCGCAGCTCCAGCAGGCCGAGGCCCGCGCCTTCCACGCCGAACACGGCATCGCCACCGAGGCCTGGTCGCCGCTGGGCCAGGGCAAGGGCCTGCTGGCGGTCCCGACGGTCGTCGCCGTCTCCCAGAAGCACGGCCGCACCCCCGCCCAGGTGGTGCTGCGCTGGCATCTGCAGACCGGCAACATCGTGATCCCGAAGTCCGTGACCCCGTCGCGGATCAAGGAGAACCTGGACGTGTTCGACTTCGAGCTGGACACCGACGACCTCGCCGCCCTCGCGGCCCTGGACGAGGGCAAGCGCCTCGGCCCGGACCCGGCGGAGTTCAACGTCGGCGCCTGAGCGCCCGGCCGGCCACGGCGCCCTTACTGTGATCGCGGTGGGGGCGCCGTCGTCGGCCACCTGGACGAGCGGCAGCCCGCATCACGCATCCATCGGGGAGACTGGAACCATGAGCGGCGAACTCGCGCCCGTCGTCGAGGCGGGCCCGTACCGTCTGCGCAACGTCGGCAGCAAGCTGGTGCTGGAGGTGTACGGCGCGGCGAAGGGCAGCGGGGCCCGGGTCCAGCAGGGCGCGGACGACGGGACTGCCGCGCAGGTGTGGCGGCTGTCCCCGGTGCACGAGGGCGCGGCCCTCTTCCACCTGGTCAACGAGCACAGCGGGAAGCGGCTGGACGTGGCGAACGCCGACACGTCGAACGGCACCCGGATCCAGCAGTGGAAGGCCAACAACTTCGGCGCCCAGGAGTGGCTGATCGAGCAGCATCCGGAGGCGCC
Source organism: Streptomyces globisporus (assembly GCF_003501885.1). Classification (GTDB taxonomy): domain Bacteria; phylum Actinomycetota; class Actinomycetes; order Streptomycetales; family Streptomycetaceae; genus Streptomyces; species Streptomyces globisporus_D. Next base: position 19,667 of record NZ_QWFA01000082.1, on the reverse strand, counting down.
CGGGACGGTGACGCTGGTGAGTTTCATCAGCGGGCTGGTCATGGAGGTCGCGGACGGTTCCACCGAGGCCGGGGGCACGGTTCAGCAGTGGGAGGACACCGACTCCTCCTTCCAGTGGTGGCAGTTGGAGCCGGTGACGTAGGGCCTCGGAAGTCGGTGGCGTAGGTCCGGCGGAGCGGCCCGGGGCGGTGTCGCCCCTCAGCCGCGGCGGCCCAGATGCACCGTGCGGGCGGCGAGCAGGTGGACGTCGGGGCGGTGGTGCAGCCCTTCGGGGTCCTCGGGGTCCAGCAGCCGGTCCAGTACGGCGCTGTCCTCGGCCGTCAGCAGCTCGCCGAGCACCTCGCGCTCCCGGGTGATGCTCGCGACGACGTGGTCGCGGACCGGGCGGGAGACGGGGGCGGGCAGGTCGAGAAGGAAGCTGCGGGTGCCCTGCGGGACGAGCCCGACCGCGGTGAAGAGCGCGGCCCAGTCCTCGGTCTCCCGCTTCGCTCCCGGGAGTTCGGACCGCATGTGCTCGAAGCGGGTGGCGGCGGCCGCGCCCATACGGGCCTCAAGTCCGGGCTCTCCGATACCGATGTCGCGGGGCAACCGCCGGGTGGGCAGGCCGCCTTCGACGAGTGCGACCGTTCCGCCGGCCCGCAGGAGCCCGGCGAAGCCCGCCAGCGCGGCACGCTGGTCGCCCAGGTGGTGCAGGGAGTTGCCCGCCCAGATCAGATCGGCCTCGCCCAACCGGTCGAAGTCGGAGGGGAGTTCGGCCTCAAGCGTTCGGAAGCGGTCGATCACCCCGAGGCGGCGCGCACGGTTCGTCGCGCGTTCCAGGAGAGCGGGCGTGGCGTCCACGGCCACCACCTCGGCCTCCGGAAAGACCTCGGCCAGCAGGCAGGAGACGACGCCGGGGCCGCTGCCGATGTCGAGGACCCGGCGGACCTCGGGCGCGGTGGGCAGGGCGGCGATCCAGCGGGCCGCCTCCTCGTACTGCGTACCGTTGAGTTCGGCTTCCTGCTCCAACAGGGGACCCAGAACGTCCCAGTCGATGTCGGCGGCGTGCGTGTCGTGGTGGCCGTGACCGGCGTGGCTGCTCATGGGGCCAGCTTCCTCACGGGCCGGCCGTGCGGCAAGGTTCCTTGCTGATCCGGCAAATCGCGTGAGTCCTGCGGCGTACCGAGCGACTCCCCCGGCGTATCCAGCGGGCCCCCCGGCGTACTGGCGCGGTACTCCTGCGGGCTCACTCCCCTCACCCTCTTGAACGCGGCGCTGAAGGCGAAGGGGGCGCTGTAGCCGACCTTCCGCGCCACGGCCTCCACCGTGGCGTCGCTCTCGCGCAGCAGATCGGCCGCGACGGCGAGCCGCCAGCCGGTGAGGTACGCCATCGGCGGCTCCCCGACCAGTTCGGTGAACCGGCGGGCCAGACCGGCCCGGGACACCCCGGCGCGGGCGGCGAGCGAGGCGACGGTCCAGGGGTGCGCCGGGTCGTCCTGGAGCAGCCGCAGCGCCGTGCCCACGACCGGGTCGCCCAGCGCGCGGTACCAGGCGGGCGCGTCGGCCCCGGGCCGGGCGAACCAGGCGCGGAGCACCGCGATGAGCAGCAGGTCCAGCAGCCGGTCCAGGACGACGCGCTGGCCCGGTTCGTCCTGGGCGATCTCCGCGTCCAGCAGGTCCAGCAGCGGCCGGGTCCGCGCGTCGGCGGGGACCGTGAGGAGCGGGGGCAGGGCGTCCAGCAGCCGGCCGCTGATCTCCCCGTCCAGGAGGTAGGTGCCGACGAGGACGGCCGTACCGCCGTCGGCCGCGTTCCCCCAGGTCCGTACGTTCAGCACCATGTCCTGAGCGAGCGGGCGGCCGTGCAGGGTGGTGCAGACACCGCCGGGCCCGACGAGCGCGTGGGGTGGCGTCCCCGGCACGTCGGCGACGGTGTACGGGTCGGGGCCGCGGACCACCGCGATGTCCCCGGGGCCGAGCCGTACCGGTTCACCTCCGTCGGACGGGACGATGCAGGCCGCGCCGCGCCGGACCGACATGAGGCAGATCGGCGCCCGGTCCGCGATCCGTACCGCCCAGGGCGGCTCCATCACCATGCGGAGCAGAAACGCGCCCCGGGCCCGGGGTCCGTCCAGAAGTCCGGCGAGAGCGTCCATGGCCCGCCAGCGTAGACGTGTGGACGCACGCGTAGGTGCCTGAGTCTTTCGAGCATGTCCCGGCGGGAAAGCCCCCGGGAGTCTGGAGCCATGACGGAGAACGCGTACACACGACGAGACGACAGCAGCAGCAACAACGACAACGGTGACGACGGGCGGGGCGTGGGGCGGATGACGGGCGCGGTTCTGGTGACGAGCGGCACGGGCAAGACCGGCCGCCGCGTGGTGGAGCGACTGGCAGCCCTCGGTGTGCCGGCCCGTTCGGGTTCGCGCTCGGGCGATGTGCCGTTCGACTGGCAGGACGACACGGGGTGGGAGGCGGCGTTGCGCGGCACGGAGGCCGCCTATGTGGCGTACTACCCGGATCTTGCGGTGCCCGGGGCGGCGGAGGCGATGGCCGCCTTCGGGCGGACAGCGGCGGCGTGCGGGGTGCGCAGGGTGGTGCTGCTGTCGGGGCGCGGCGAGCCGCAGGCGGTCGTCGCCGAGGAGGCTCTGCGTGGGGCCGTCGGGGCGACGGAGGTCACGGTCGTCCGGTCGGCGTTCTTCGCGCAGAACTTCAGCGAGGGCGCGCTGTTGGACGGGGTGATCGGCGGGGAGCTGGTCTTTCCCGCGGGCACGACGGCGGAACCGTTCCTGGACCTCGACGACCTGGCCGACGTGGTGGTGGCCGCGCTGACCGGGGACGGCCACGCGGGGGCGGTGTACGAGCTGACGGGCCCGCGGTCCCTGACATTCGAGCAGGCGGCCGAGGAGCTGGGCCGGGCGGCGGGCCGGCCGGTACGGTACGTGCCGGTGACCGGGCCCGCGTACGCCTCGCTGCTGGAGGAGTCCGGGGTGTCCGAGGCGGAGGCCGGATTCCTGGCCGAGCTGTTCGCCACGCTGCTGGACGGTCACAACGCGGCGACGACGGACGGGGTGAAGCGGGTGCTGGGGCGGGAGCCGAAGGAGTTCGCCGATTTCGCCTGCGAGGCCGCCCGGGACGGGGCCTGGCACGGCTGAATCGGAACGTCACGCCGGTCCGGTCAGGCCCGGCGGCGTACGGACCGTGTACACCGACCGAACGGTAGGCGGAGCACGCATATTGCCGGGGTGCTCCGGGGGCCATAACTTGCCCTTATGGAGCTGGAGTTGCGCCATCTGCGAACGGTCCGTGCGATAGCCGACACGGGCAGCCTCACCAAGGCCGCCGCCACGCTGGGGCTCGCCCAGCCCGCTCTCAGCGCTCAGCTGCGGCGGATCGAGAAGGCCCTCGGCGGCGCTCTCTTCGACCGTGATCACACCGGAGCCCGCGCCACGCCGCTCGGCGAACTGGTGCTGGAGCGGGCCCGGGTGGTGCTGCCCGCGGTCAGTGAACTGCAGGCCGAGGCCGTGCGGTTCGCCAATGCCCGGGGGGCGCTGGACCGGTTCCGGCTGGGCGGCACGCACGGTCCCCTGCTCGGCGGTCTGGTGGACCGGATGGCGGCCGCGCACCCGGCGGCGGCGGTGTCGACGTACACCTCGTGGTCGGTGGACGAGATCGCCTCGCTGGTGATCGACGGGCGGCTGGACTTCGCGCTGATCGGCACGTGCGGCGAGAGCGCGCCCCCGCTGGCGGACCGGCTGGTCTGGGAGGTCGTCGGGGTGGACCCGGTCTTCGTGATGCTGCCGGAGAACCACCCCCTGGCCACCGAAGCGGAACTGGATCTGGCCGCCCTCGCGGACGAGTGCTGGGCGGATGTGCCCGGCGACGGCTGCTTCGCGGACTGCTTCACCGCGGCCTGCGCGCGGTCGGGCTTCACCCCCGTGTCGGTGTACGAGACGGACACCTCGTCCGTCGTCCATCTGGTGCAGGTGGGGCGGGCGATCGGGCTGTGCCGGGCGACGTTCCCGCCGACGCCGGGCCTGGTGACCCGACCGCTGGCCGGCGCCCCGCTCAGCTGGCGCCACCTGGTGGGCTGGCACCCACACTCCCCCGCCGCCGACGCGGCGGCGAGGACGGTGGCGGGGGCGACCCGCGAGGCGTACGCGGAGGCGGTGTCGCGCAGCCCGAGCTACGCGAGGTGGCTCGGCGCGCACCCGCGGTTCGGCACGGTGGCCTGAGCGGGAGGGGGCGGACAGGCTGTTTCGCTCACCGGTGGCTACTGGGCCCCGTGGGCCGGGGCGGCGGCGGCCACCCTGGCGGCGAGCGTCAGGTCCTTCTCGGTGATCGCGCCGCCCGCGGAGTGCGTGTGGACGGCGAGGGCCACCGTGTTGTAGCCGAGCGTCAGATCGGAGTGGTGGTTCAGCTCGTCCTGGATCTGCGCGATGTGGACCGTCAGCGCGGCGGCGGCGAAGTGGGAGGGCAGCCGGAAGGTCCGGGTGATCCGGTCCCCTTCCAGCGCCCAGCCGGGCAGGCTCTCCAGCCGGATCTCGGTCTCGGACGGCGACAGCGGTTCGGCGCTCATGGGACGGCTCCCGTGGGTCTCGGTGGATCGGCGTAGGCGTCACGGCGGGCCGGGCGGCCCGTACCGGCACCACGACCGGCCCGCCGGTGACGTTACGGTCTGGGCATGACGACTGTCTTGCCCGACACGGAAGTGGGGCCGCTGCTGCGGGACTGGCGGGAACAGCGGCGCATCAGCCAGCTGGAGCTGGCCCTGCGCGCGGACTCCTCGGCCCGCCACATCTCGTTCATCGAGACGGGCCGCTCCCGGCCCAGCGAGGACATGGTCCTGCGGCTGGCCGAACAGCTGGACATCCCGGTCCGGGAACGCAACGCCCTCCTCGTGATCGCCGGTTACGCGCCCCGCTACCCGCAGACCTCCCTCGACGACCCCGCGATGGCGTCCCTGCGCGAGAGCCTGGAGCGCCTGCTCGCGGCGTACGAGCCGTATCCGGCCCTCGTGGTGGACGGCACCTACGGGGTGGTGGCGGCCAACCGCGGGGTCGCGCTGCTCCTGGAAGGCGTACCGGAGAAGCTGCTGACCCCGCCGCTGAACGCCATGCGGCTCACTCTCCACCCGGAGGGACTCGCCCCGCGCATCGTGAACCTCCCCGAGTGGCGGGCGGACCTGCTGGCGCAGATGGGCCGTCAGATCGCCCTCGTACGCTCACCGGCCCTGCGCGAGCTGTACGACGAGGTGGCCGCCTATCCGGCCCCCGCCCGGGCCGACGGTACGGACCGCACCGCCGAGGGGACGCGCGGTGCGGTCCCGGTCGCCGACGGGGCGGGTGGTGCGCGGCGGGACCGGGCCGCCGCGTTCGCGCTGCCGATGCTGCTCGAACACGGGGGCCGGGTCCTGTCGTTCGTGTCGTCGATCGCGACCTTCAACACGCCGATGGACGTGACGGTGGCCGAGCTGGCCATCGAGACGTTCCTCCCGGCGGACCGGGAGACCGCCGCCTACCTGCACGCCCACGTCCCGTCCTGACCCGGCCCCTGCCCGTTCCTCTCAGACGCGGGCCCCGTTGTCGAGCGGGTCGCGGCGCGTCGCACGGGCCTTCCCGCGCGGTGTGCCCTTCCCCTTCCCCGGTGCGGGCGGCGGCGGGGCCTTGGCGGTCCGCTCCAGGGCGAGGGCCCCGGGTACGGCGGTGAACACCGAGGACCAGGTGCCGACGACGATGCCGATGAGCAGGGCGAGCGCGAAGTCGGCCAGCGAATCGCCGCCCAGCACCGCGAGAGCCGCCAGAATGAACAGGGCGCCCATCCCCGTGTTGACCGTACGGGGGACGGTCTGCAGGACGGCCCGGCGGGCGATGGTGTCCAGCGGGGTCCGCCGGTTCGCCCCCCACATCTCCCGTACCCGGTCGAAGACCACCACCGAGTCGTTGACCGAATAGCCGATCACGGTGAGCAGGGCGGCCAGGAAGATGCCGTCGACCGGCCGCCCCAGCCAGGCGAAGGCCCCCACCACCAGGATCACGTCGTGCAGCATCGCCACGACGCACGCCACCGCGAACGTCCAGCGGAACCGGACCGCCAGGTAGGCCAGCTGCACGGCCACCGCGACGCCCAGGGCGATCAGCGCGTTGCGGCGCAGTTCGTCGCCGAGGCTCGGGCCGATCAGCTCGTCCCGTACCTTCGTCGTCTCGCCGCCCTCCTCGGCGAGGGCGGCGCGCAGGGCGTGTTCGCCGTCGTTGTCGAGCTTCCCCGTGCGTACGGACAGGTCGCCGTCGCCCGCCGTGGTGACCTCGGCGTCCCCGAATCCGGCGGCGGCGATGCTGTCCCGGGCCGTCTCCACGTCGACCGGGCGGCTGGTGGAGTACTCGACCAGCCGGCCCCCGGTGAACTCGACGCCCAGATCGACTCCGCGCGCCACGATCCCGGCCACCGCGACGACGACCAGCACCGCCGAGACGACGAGCCATCGGGCCGACTTCCGGAAGAGTTGCGGATCCTTGCGGACCAGCCATGTACGTACGGCACCGGGTCGCCCGATGCCGTTGACACCCCGGTAGTCGCTGACGAAGCGGGAGTTCGCCGCGATCTCGGTGAGCGCGCGGGCGATGACCAGGGCGGAGAACATCGAGGCGACGACCCCGATGGCGAGCGTGACACCGAAGCCCTTGACCGGGCCCGAGCCCAGGAAGAAGAGCAGTCCGGCCGCGATCAGCGTGGTCGCGTTGGAGTCGGCGACCGCGCTCCACGCCTTCTTGAACCCGGTGGTCAGCGCGGAGCGCAGGGAGCGTTTCGGCCGGTCGGCGCACTCCTCCCTGGCCCGTTCGAAGACCAGGACGTTCGCGTCGACCGCCATCCCGATCGCGAGGACGAACCCGGCGAGCCCGGGGAGGGTCAGCGTGACGCCGAGCGCGACGAGCGCGGCGTACGAGATCACTCCGTACGCGCCCAGCGCCACGGCGGCCAGCGCGCCGAAGAGGCGGTAGACGACGGTGATGAAGAGGGCGGTGGCGGCGGCTCCGATGAGGGCCGCCTGCGCGCTCGCGTCGATGGCCGCCGCGCCGAGCGTCGGGCCGACGGTCCGCTGCTCGACGATCTCGACGGGCACGGGCAGGGCCCCGCCCTTGATGAGCAGCGCCAGGTCACGCGCCTCGTCCGCGCTGAACGATCCGGTGATCTGGGTGGCCCCGGACGGCAGTCCGGCCCGGCAGCCGACCGAGGGGTCGACCTGCGGCGAGGAGATGACCTTCTCGTCGAGGACGATGGCGACCCTGCGCCGGTCGTCCCCGGCGGGGTGGCAGGCGGCCTCGCCGGTGAGCTTCTTCCAGTCCTGCCCGGCGCCCTTGCGGAACTCCAGCGACACGCTCCAGCCCGCTCCGCCCTGCGAGTCGAACGCGGCGGTGGCGTCCTCGACGCCCGCGCCGGAGAGCCGGGGTTCGCCGAGGGCGAGGAGGCGGCCCTGCTCGTCGGGGAGCGTCAGCCGGTCCGGGTCGGTGTCGGGGGCGGCGTCGCCGGTGGATTCGGGAGCTGGGGTCTTCTTCTCCGGTTGGCCGGTCCCCTGGCCCTCGACCGCGTGGAAGGTGAGTTGGGCCGTCCGGCCGATCACCTCGGCGGCCTGGCGCGGATCCTGTACGTCGGGCAGCTCGACGATGATCCGGTCCTCGCCGGAACGGGTCAGGGTCGGTTCGGAGACGCCCAGCGAGTCGATCCGCTGCCGCAGCACCTCCAGGGTGCGGTCGGTGGTCTCCCGGTCCGCCTCGACGGTGGCGGTGTCCCGGGCCTGGAGCACGATGCGGGTGCCGCCCTGGAGATCGAGGCCGAGTCTGGGCGACATGGTCAGGGTGATGAAGACGGAGGCGAGCAGCACGGCGACAGCCAGAACCGCTCGCACCGCGGTGGCGCGAGTCATGGAAATCCTCCGGTGGGGCGTCGAGCGCCCTCACCTCAGCGAGGACGCGGCGCCGGAACGTCAGAACAGGACGGCGGATGACCGGTCGTGGGACCGGTGGTCCTGCCGGGAGGTCCCCGGACACCGGGAAGCGCGCCCCGGCGACTGCCCGGTGCGTCGAAGGAGTCCGCGGCGACCTGTCGGCCGCCGCCACGCGGCTGGCCCGGCCCCGGCGGAGCGGGGGTCAGCGCGTCGTGCGGCGGCGGTGGCGCGTGGAGGAGCAGGTACGCCCGGCCGGTACCCGCGCGGGGAGCCTGCGCCGGATCGGCCGCCGCCGTGGGCCGCTCGTGCGTGGCCTGCGCGACGAGATGCCGGACGTCGTGCCCGGTACCGCGCCCGGCCTGGTGCCGGACGTCGAGTGCGCGGTCGTGTCCGGCCTGGTGCCGGGAGTCGAGTGCGCGGTCGTGTCCGGCCTGGTGCCGGGAGTCGAGTGCGCGGTCGTGGCAGATGCGGTGTCGGGACGCCGGTGCGCTCTCCTGCCCTGCACGATGCGCGGTGCGGTGGATCTGCGGTGCGGCGGGCGGCGGAGCCTCGGCGACCGTGACGGCGGGCGCGAGGCTTCGCGTGGCCAGGGCGGCGGGCGCCGCCCCGTTCGCCGTGGCGGCACCGCCGAGCAGGGTGAGGACGGCGAGGAGCAGCGTGACCAGCACGCACCGCACCCGGTGCGTCTGCGCCCGGGGCCGCCCCCGGTACGGCGTCACCTCGGGTGGCCGGATCGCTCGGGCGGCGTCGGCCGACGGCGGAGCACGGAGCTGAGGATCTGTCCGGCGCCGCGGACGACCGTGGTCGACGGGTCGTCGGCCAGGCGCACCGGGGTGCCGAGGCAGCGGGCGATGTGCTCGGTGACGTCGGACCGCAGCGCGCCGCCGCCCGCGAGCACGGGGCCCTTGCGCAGGGCGCCCCGGATCGCGCCGTGCCGGTCGTGCCGCCACATGGACGTGATCATGTCGAGCACTGTACGGCCGAGGACGGTGGGCAGCGTCGCCGGATCGAGGCCGTCGAGGTCGTCGAGTCCGCTCTCGGCCTGCCGGGCGTCGGCGACCAGGCCGCCCACGAGGAGCGTGACCTCGGTCAGCTCGGCTCCCATGTCGACGACGAGAAGGGGGCCCGTCTCCCTCGGTCCCGCGTACGCGGCGGCGGCCCGGGCGCTGCTGAGGACCAGGACGCGCGTCGTTCCCAGGCCGGCGAGCAGGGCGCGCGCGGCAGTGCGGTGTTCGGCGCCGGCGAGCACGGGGTGGCTGAGCACGATCACGCTGTCGCTGCGGTCGGGGCCCAGGGCCGCGTCGGCGATCCGGCCGAGCAGCCGGCCGCAGGACTCGGGGTCGACGATGCGCCCGCGCCGGACCGGCCGCTCGGCACCCCCGTGAGGGCCGGAGCCGGGAAACGGGTCGAGGAGCAGACCTCGGCCGGGCACCCAGGCCCGGGTGCGGGAGCTGCCGAGGTCCAGGGCCAGTCCCCGCGCGACGGGGGCGCCGTCCCATGCGCCCTGGCGCTGGTGCTGATGGTCGTGCTGGTTCAGGTGACGCGTTCGGAGGCCCCCTCGGGCATCTCCGGAAGGTCCCGCCCCGAACGCCCCGGCACCGCTTCCGTCACGAAGCGGTCCGGGGCCCTTCCCCCATGGGCCCGCCCCCGGGCGAAAGGGCCCTCGCCGCTCGCCGGTTGCGGAAGTGATCGGGACGGTCGGAGCAGGAGCACGACGGAGCGAGGGGTGGACAGCGGCACTCAGGTCCGGAACGTTCCGGGCGGGTCCGGACCACGGGGAGACGGCGCGACCCGGTCGCTGTCCGTCGTGCACAGAACGCATCGTCCCTCACCCCCGGCCGGCCGTCTCCGCCGCCCACGCACCCGTCGGCCCACTGATACTGAGGCACGACCGAGCCCTCACTATGCAATACGGTGTGGTGGAACGCCACTTCCTCGCTGATTCACAGGCGCGCCGAGACGCCGTGTGCGGCGGTCACCGGCTCAGACGCCCTCCTCCGCCGCCAGGAACGCGCCGACCAGCTCCGCGAACTCCTCCGGCACCGCGATCCGGACCCCCAGATCCTCCGCCTTGGTGCGCTTGGATCCGGCCTTGTCCCCGGCGACCAGCAGGCTCGTGCGCTTCGAGACACTGGAGGACGACTTGCCGCCGGCCCGCTCGATCAGCTCGTTCATCTGGTTGCGCGACAGCTTCTCCAGCGCCCCGGACATCGCGCCCGTCACCACCACGGTCATCCCCGCCAGGGGCAGCGCGGAGCCGGTGCCGCCGGTGCCGGCGGCCTCCGGGTCCGCCCCGGCCGCCGCTTCCTCCTCCGTCCCGGCCTCCGGGGGCGGGGTGGCGCCCGGCTCGGTCATCGACACCCCGGCCGCGACGAGCTTGTCGATCAACGGCGCCAGCTCCACCAGCTCGGCGACCACCGCCGCGGCCTTCTCCTTGCCGATGCCGTCCACCCGCTGGAGCGTCTCCACGTCGGCGGCGACGATCCGGTCCATCGTGGCGAAATACCGGGCGATACGGCGTGACATGGAACGCCCCGTGCCCCGTACGCCCAGGGCGCAGAAGACCCGGGAGAGCGGCCGGGTGCGGGCGGTCTCGATGGCCGCCAGGAGGTTGTCCGTGGAGGTCTCGCCCATCCGGTCGAGGGCGAGCAACTGCTCGCGTTCCAGGGTGAAGAGATCGGCGAAGTCCGCGACGAGACCCGCGTCGACGAGCTGGACGACCCGGGTGGAGCCGAGACCCTCGATGTCGAGCTGGTCGCGGCCCGCCGCATACGAGACGGAGGCGACGAGGCGGCAGTTACGGCCCCGGGTACAGCGCCAGCGCTGCTCGCTCGTGTCGATGTCGGAGCCGCACTGCGGGCAGCTCTCGGGAAAGTCGATCGGCGTCTCGTCGCCGGTGCGCAGGTGGACGACGGGGGCCTCGATGCGCGGGATGATGTCGCCGGCCTTGTAGACCATGACCTGGTCCCCCAGGCGCAGGTCGCGCCGGGTGATGTCGGCCGGGTTGTGCAGGGTGGCGTAACCGACGGTGGAGCCGTCGATCTCCACGGGCTCCAGGACGGCGCGCGGCGCGATGATGCCCGTGCGCCCGACGTTCCACTCGACGGCCAGCAGGCGGGTGATCTTCTCCACTGCGGGCAGCTTGTAGGCGATGGCCCAGCGGGGCGCGCGGGTGCCGGAGCCCGCCTCGCGCTGGTCGGCCGCCAGGTCGGCCTTGATCACGATCCCGTCGATGCCGAACGGCAGCGCGGCGCGCAGGGAGCCTATGGCGTCCACCCGCGCCCGGACCTCCTCGACCGTGGCGGCCAGGACCGGCGCCACGTCGGTGCCCGCGGCCGTGTGCACCCCGAGCTCGGCGACGTACGACAGGACCTCGCTGTGGGGCAGTTCGGCGAGGGTCTCGCCCAGCTCCCCGGAATCGGGCAGCGGCAGCGCGCCGTAGGCGAAGAAGGTCGTCTCCACCCGGTAGGCGCGGTCCTTGGCGCGCAAGGTGCCGGCCGCCCCGTTGCGCGGGTTGGCGAAGGGGGCGCCGCCGTGTTCCGTACGGATCGCGTTGCCCTGGTCGAACTGGTCGTTCGTCATGAGGATCTCGCCGCGCACCTCGATGGTGACCGGCTCGGCCAGCCGCTCCGGCAGTCCGACGACGGCGCCCGCCGCATGCGAGACGTCCTCGCCCGCCGTGCCGTCGCCCCGGGTGATGAGGCGCTCGAACCGGCCGTCGCGATAGCGCGCGGCGACCGCCAGACCGTCGAGCTTCGGCTCCACGCTCCACGCGGTCACCGGTCTGCCGATGCGCCGCTCCAGCGAGGCGGTCCAGGTCGCGAACTGCTCGGCCGAGAACACGTTGTCCAGCGAGAGCATGGGAACCGTGTGCGGCACGTCGCCGACGGCGGCCCCGCCCGCGACCTTGCCGGTCGGCGAGGCGGCGAGCACCTCCTCGGGATGGTCCGCCTCGTACGCGGCTATGCCGCGCGCCAGCCGGTCGTAGGCGTCGTCGTCCAACGCGCTCTCGCCCGTGGCGTAGTACGCGGCGGCGGCGACGGAGGCCTGTTCCACGGCGGCGGCATAGGCGGCGGTATCGGCGAGCACAGCAGCTGAGTTCGTCATGGTCACCATTCTTCCGCCCACCACTGACAACGGCCCCGATCGCCTTCCCATCCTCCTGCCAGGAGAGCGCTCTCCCTCGCCATCGCATACAACTCGCGCTCCATTGCGCCGATTTACCGAGCCTGCACGATCTCTTGACATGCACAGGAGGCACTTCTACGTTCCTTTGAGAGAGCGCTCTCTCGCTCAGCCCAGGAATCCCCCACTTCCCCGAACAGGAGTGCCGTGCTCTTCCGACATCGACGCAACCCCGACCACAGCCGCCAACGATCCCTGCCGTCCTGGCGGTACAGAATCGCCGGGCTCGCCGCGGCCGCCCTCGCCCTCTCCTTCCTCCAGGCCAACGTCGGCAACGCCACGTCCGAGCGGGCCGCCGCCGACGCCGCGCCGAAGGCCGCCGCCGATGTCGTGCGGGTCGCCGAGTTCCTCGCCGAGTGCCCGTACACCCACCGGCTCCCCGACGACCCGATCGTCTTCCCCGGGCTGCCGGGCGCCTCCCACATGCACAGCTTCTTCGGCAACGACACCACGCACGCCGGCTCCGACCTGGCCTCCCTGGAGAAGGGCCGTACGTCGTGCGCCCCCGACACCGACCTGTCGTCGTACTGGGTGCCCACCCTCTACGACGGCGACAAGGAGGTGGAGCCCACCGGGACCACCTTCTACTACCTGGGCGAAGGCGTGAGCGACGACGTCATCCGCCAGATCAAGCCCTTCCCCCGGGGCCTGCGCATCGTGGCGGGCAACGCGAAGGCGACCGGCCCGCAGGACAACACCGTCGCCCGCTGGTCGTGCCTGCACGCCGGTGAGGTGAACCCCTCGCAGAACTTCGTGGACTGTCCGCCCGGCACGATGATGGAGTCCTACCTGGACTTCCCGCAGTGCTGGAACGGTACGGACCTCGACTCCCCCGACCACAAGAGCCACATGGCCTACCCGGTGAACGGCGGCTGCCCGTCCACCCACCCGGTGCCGGTGCCCAAGCTCCGGCAGGTGCTGCGCTACCCGGTGAACGGTGACCCGGCCCGTTTCCGGCTGGCGTCCGGGCCCGGCTACACCATGCACGGCGACTTCTTCAACGTATGGCCGGAGGAGGAGATGGCGCAGCGCGTCCGCGACTGCATCAACGCGATCGTCAAGTGCGGATTCGACGGCAAGCCCTGACGATCCGTCATCGCCACACCGAACCCACCCCCCACGCACCACCGCGTCCGCCCCGGGGCGCCGGCTCCGGGGCGGACGCGGTCCCCCTCCCCGTACGAGGACACCCCCATGAACCCCATCGGCCTCCCGCTCCGCCGGGCCGCCGTCCTCGTCCTGCTCGGCGTGGTGGCCCTCGGCGGCGCGGCCGGCTGTTCACCGGCGGCGGATTCCGCGCCCCGTCCTGCACCGGCACAGGAGTCTTTGCCGACCGGCACCCCCGCCACCACCTCGACCGCCACCGATGTCGGCTGGGTCCAGCTCATGACCCCCATGAATCAGCAGGCGGTCAAGCTCCTGACCCTGGCCGCCCAGCGGGCGGCCGAACCGCGGATACGCGACTTCGCGGTGCGGCTGCGCATCGGGCAGGAAGCCGAACTCAGCCGTCTGAAAACTCTGTTGACCCGCATGGGACTGCCCGGGACCGATGTGCACGCGGGGCACGACATGCCCGGCATGGTGACGGAACGGGACCTGGAGGCGGCCCGCGCCGCCGAGGGGCCCGCGTTCGACCGGCTCGTCCTCGTGCAGATCCGGGACCATCTGCGGCAGTCCGCGCAGGTGTCGCGTTCCGAGATCACCTCGGGCGGCCGGGCTGACGCCCGCGAGTTGGCCGCCGCCCTCGTGACGGCGCGCGAGACGTCCCTCGCCGAGCTGGAACGGCTGCCGGGCGCGGTGCGGGCCCTCGGCTGAACAGGGCGGCCTGCCTGCGGGTATAAAGGGCTGCATGACAGCCGAAGTGCCGCAGCCCGTACGCCCCACGACCTTGGAGGACGTGGCGGCCGTGGCCGGTGTGTCACGAGCGACGGTGTCCCGGGTGATCAACGGGGCGACCACCGTCGACCCGGCCCTGCGCAGCGTCGTCGAGCAGGCGGTGGCGACCACCGGCTATGTGCCCAACCGGGCCGCGCGTTCGCTGGTGACGCGGCGGACCGACTCGGTGGCGCTGGTGGTCTCCGAGCGGGAACGGCGGCCGATGTCCGAGCCGTTCGTCGGCCGGATGTTCTCCGACCCGTACTTCGGGCGGGTGGTCAGCGGGCTGCTGGAGGTACTGCGCCCGGCGGGGATCCAGATGGTCGTGATGCTGGCCGACGACGAGGCGTCCCGCGGCCAGTTGCTCTCCTATCTGCGGCACGGCCATGTCGACGGGGTCGTGCTGATCACGACGCACGCCGACGACCCGCTGCCCGGGCTGCTCCAGGAGACCCGGATGCCCGCCGTCCTCGCGGGCCGTCCGCACAAGCCGTCGCCGCTGGCCTATGTGGAGGTGGACCAGCACGCCGGGGCGCGGCTGGCGGCCGATCACCTGGCCGCGCAGGGGCGGCGGCGCATCGGCACGATCACGGGACCGCAGGACATGCCCGCCGGACAGGTGCGGCGAACCGGATTCCTTGAGGCCTGCGCCGCCCATGGCATCGAGGACGTGGCCTGCGCCGAGGGGGACTTCACGCATCTGGGCGGGGCGGCGGCGATGCGCCGGCTGCTGGCGGACCGCCCGGATCTGGACGGGGTGTTCATCGCCTCCGACCTGATGGCGCTGGGGGCCCTGCCGGTGCTGCTCCGGGCCGGTCGCGACGTGCCGGCCGACGTCGCGGTGGTCGGCTTCGACGACAGCAGCGCCGCCGCCGCCTGCGATCCGCCGCTGACCACGGTCCGGCAGCCGGTGGAGGAGATGGCGGCGGAGATGGCCCGGTTGTTGCTGAAGCAGATCGGCGAACCGGGGGGCCCGTCGCCCTCGGTGCTCTTCCCGGCGGCGCTGGTACGGCGGCAGTCGGCCTGAGCCGCGAGGCCTTCCGGCGACGGCCGGAGGCGCGAGCGCTCGGTCAGGCCGTCGTATCCGGCCTGACCGGCACAGGAGCCTCCGTCGTCGCCGGGACCGGAGTGTCCGCCGGGAACGGTTCGTCCGCCAGGTCGGCCCCGGCGAAGCCCTCCGCGCGCACCGGGACCTGGGGGCCGGAGGACTCCTGGAGCCAGCGGGTCACCGTGCGAGCCGATCTGCTCCTCGAAGGCGTGCACGGTGCCGGTGCCGGGGTCGTACATGGAGTTGACCATGACGTCGGCGACATGCGGGAAGGTGTCCGTACGCCGTACGGCGTCGGCCGCGCCGACGTCGAAGCCCGCGAGCGGGCCCTCGCCGTCCGTCAGTTCGGCGACCGGGACCTCGGCGCCACCGCGCCCGAGCACCACGGAGCCGTCCTCCCCGCCGACGAGAAGGAAGCCGATCCCCGGGTGGTTGGCGAGCGTGGAGAGCAGCGCCGGGTGGCGGCGCTCGATCTGTTCGCGGCAGGCGCGGCCCTCGATGTCGGGGAAGGAGATGAGACCGAGGTTTCCGGAGGCCAGCACGATCGGGTCGGAGAGCTTGGCCGGGTGCTCGTCCTGCTGTCCCTCGACGGGGCGGTGCAGCGCGATGCGCACCGCGTCACGGGCCTCGGAGCCGCTGCGGGTGCGCTGGGCGCGACGGGGCACGGGCAGCCCGCAGCCCGCCCGGACGAGGTCCTTGAGCGTGAGCCCGTACTTCCCCGCGAAGGTCTCCCCGGGGCTCTGGCCGTGGTCGGACAGGAGCACGATCCGGTAGGCGCGCGGGGTGTGGTCGGCGATCTTGGCGATCAGGGCGAGGGAGCGGTCGAGGCGTACGAGGACCTTCTCGGCGTCGCGGCTGCGGGGACCCGAGTGGTGGGCGACCTCGTCGTAGGCGACGAGGTCGGCGTAGACGGCGGTGCGTCCGGCGAACATGTCGCCGAGGACGGCGGCGACGACCACATCGCGCTCCACGACCGTGGCGAAGGCGCGGATGAAGGGGTAGAGCCCGCCGCGCTTGATCCGGGGGGTGACCTTCCGGGCGCGGGCCCGGGTCGACTGGCCGATCTCCCGGAGCACCTCGGCGACGAAGGAGAGAGCGGTGCGGGTGGCGTTGGCAGGGTCGGAGAAGTAGGCGAAGTATCCGGCGCGGGAGCGGCGGCCCTTGCCGCGCCGGGCGGCCATGGAGAGCACCAGGGCGAGCTGTCCGGCGCCGCCGCTGAAGAGGTTGCCGCGGCTCGCCCCGTCGACGGTGAGGAGGCCGCCGTCGTGGGTGCGGCGGATGGCCCGCCGTTGCATTTCGAGGGCGCTCGCGGGGCGGCTGGAGACCATGACGGTGCGGGTCTCCTTCTCGTACCAGCGGAACGCGGGCACGTCGTGGTTGCTGCCGTGCAGGATGGCGAGCTGGCTGGCGCCGGTCTGGCTGGACCAGTCGGTACGCCACGGGGTGAGGCGGTGTCCGGAGGAGTCGGCGAGCCATCCGGCGACGGTCGGCATGAGCCCGTCGGCCGCCGCCTTGACCAGCACGTCGTGGCCGACGCCGTCGAGCTGGAGGAAGACGGTGCCGGGCGGTCCGTNGGCGACGACGACCGCGGTCTCCGGCGCGGCGTCACCTCGGCCGTCCGGGATCAGGCGCAGGGCTATCAGCAGCAGCGAACCGTTGAGGAAGAAGACCAGCGCGCCGAGGACGAGCGCGGGCACGATGAGCAGGGACCGGACGAGGACGGGCCACACCAGGGCGGAGAGCAGGCCGAACGCGCCTGCGCCCCAGGCCGCGGTGAACGCCGTCCTGGTGATGGTGTCGCCGTCGTCGGACTGGAGCTGGAAGTCGGGCAGGGCGCCGGCCAGCACGAGCATGGTGAGGGTGGAGACCGCCCAGACCGCGATCACCCGCATCAGGGCTCTGCCCGCCGTACGCCACTTCCCGTCACCCACGCCGGTCCACCCCACGCCCTCTCCGTTTCCGGGCCCGGTGCGTCCGGGACCCGCCCTTCAGCTTTTCACAGCGTCGCTCCCGGTCAGCGGCTTCGGCGACAGGCCGAAGGGTCGGCGCGAGGCTACGGGGGGCGCATAGGCTCGTACCGGCAGCGCACCCGGTCGCGGGCCACGCGGCCGGCACACGGCGTCGCGGAGACCGGACAAGGGCAGGATGAGGACCGGCCGGGACCGGGCAGGAACCGGACGGGGATCGAGCGAGGAGGCGGGCGTACCGGTGGAGGTCACCTGGTGGGGTCATGCCACCTGCACGATCGAGGACTCGGGGGTGCGAGTGCTGACCGACCCTCTGTTCGTCCGTCGCTTCGCGCATCTGCGCCGCCGCCGGGGCGAGGTGCCGCCGCCGGAGGCCGCGGTCGCCGAGGTGGTGCTGGTCTCCCATCTGCACTCCGACCATCTGCATCTGCCGTCGCTGGCCCGGCTGGCTCCCGGCAGCCGGCTGATCGTGCCGAGCGGCGCGGTGGCCGCCGTGCCGGGGCTGCGGATGCTGCGGCGGGTGCGGCAGCTGCACGTCACCGAGGTGCGGCCGGGCGAGACGGTACGGATCGGCGAGGTCCGGGTACGGGCGGTTCCCGCACTGCACGACGGGCGGCGGCTGCCGGTCGGACCGCACCGGTCGCCCGCGCTCGGTTACGTCGTCGAGGGCGAGGCCCGGACGTACTTCGCCGGGGACACCGGGCTTTTCGACGCGATGGCCGACGAGGTGGGTCCGGTGGACGTGGCCTTGCTGCCGGTGGGCGGGTGGGGGCCCTATCTGGGACACAGCCATCTGAACCCGGTCCGGGCCGCCGAGGCGCTGGCCCGGCTCGCGCCACGGTCGGCGGTGCCGGTGCACTACGGGACGTACTGGCCGATCGGCCTGGACGCGGTGCGCCCGCACGAGTTCCACGCGCCGGGCGACGAGTTCGTACGGCACGCGGCGAAGCGGGCGCCCGAGGTTGCGGTGCATCTGCTGGGGCACGGCGAGCGGGTCAGACCGGAGGCCGCCCGTTGATCCAGGAGATCCAGCAGGTGGTGCGGGAGCTGCCCACCGAGTCGACCCAGCAGGCGGTCGGCTATCCGACGCTGTTCGCTCTGGTGGCGCTGGGGTCCCTGGTGCCCGTGGTACCGACGGGGGCTCTGGTGAGTTCGGCGGCGGTGGTGGCCTTCCACCAGACGTCACCACTCGCCCTGCTCTTCGTGTTCCTGGTGGCTTCGGCCGCCGCGTTCCTGGGGGACATCTGCCTGTACTGGCTGGGGCAGCGCGGGGTGCGGTCGAAGAACGGTTCGAAGTGGCTGGAGGCGATAACCCGCCGGGCCGCGCCGGAGCGGCTGGCCCAGGCACAGGAGAAGCTGGCGGAGCACGGCGGGACGGTGCTGGTGCTGTCCCGGCTGGTGCCGGCCGGGCGGATCCCGGTGATGCTGGCGTGTCTGCTGGGCCGGATGCCGTTGCGGCAGTTCGCCCGGGGCGATGTTCCGGCCTGTCTGGCCTGGGCGGCGACGTACCAGCTGATCGGGATCCTGGGCGGTTCGCTGTTCCCGGAGCCGTGGCAGGGGGTGGTCGCGGCGGTCGCCCTGACGCTGCTGATCAGCGGGGCGCCGGCGGTGTGGCGGAAGCTGCGGGCGCGGTTCGGCCCCGCGTCGTCGTAGCCGTCATCGGCAGCCGCACTCAGCGCAGTTCGGCGAAGACCGCCGCGAAGTCGTCCAGGGCCCGCGCCACGTGCGGGAGCTCCAGGGGCTTGGCCGCGGCGAGGGACTCCGTCTGCTGCTGCGGCGTGGCCCCCAGCAGCGGGCCGGTGCCCAGGCGTACGCGCAGGGCGCCCAGCTCGTCCCCGAAGCGGTGTCCGCCCGGGGCCGGTGCGCCGAGCCGGTCGGTGAGGTACTCCTCCAGCTCCATGGAGTCCGTGACGCCCAGGTCCGCCAGCCGGGAGCGAAGGGGGCCGAGGTCGGCGTAGAGGTGGCGGCCCGCCTGCGGGGGGCGGGCCAGCGCGCCGGAGCCGAGGACCGCGCGGTGGGCGGCTGCGGCGACGTCGGTCTGCAGGGCCGCCGCCCGCCGGATCCGGTCGGACGAGGGCGCCGAGCGCGGTGAGGATGTCCAGGGTGCGGGCGTGCCGGACGGCGGCGCGGGGGGCATCGGGGAAGCGGGCGACGGCGACCGGCCAGGCGGCGGGTACGAGAGCCCCGGACAGGTCGGCGATCACCGTGACGTCGTCCGGGCACATCTCGGCCGGGCTGAGCAGGACGGTGTCGCGCGGGCGGTGCACGGTGTCGCGCCAGGTCTCGTCGCTGATGATGTGCAGCCCCTCGTCGACGGCCGCCTCGCAGGCCTCGCGGACCAGCTCGGGCGGGGCGACGGTGGCGGTGGGGTCGTCCACGAAGGACAGCAGCAGCAGTTTCGGCCGCCCGCCCTCCGCACGGACCCGGCGGACGGTCTCCAGCAGGGCGTACGGGTCGGGGATGCCGCCGCATTCGGCCGGGGTCGGCACATGGTAGGCGGGCCGGCCCAGCAGCCGGGCCTGCGGCATCCAGGCGGCGGGGCAGGGGCGCGGCATGAGGACGTCGCCGCCGTGAGCGCCGATGAGGGCCAACAGGAGCGGCTGGGCCCCGGGTGCGGCGGCGATCCCGCCCGCAGCCCCGTGCAGCCCACGCCGGTCCCAGTATCCCCGGGCCG
>NZ_QWFA01000081.1 GCF_003501885.1 Streptomyces globisporus | reverse complement strand
GTCCTGCCCGCCCTCGGCACCACCACCCAGGACGCCCCCCAGGACCCCGCCGCACTCCGCGACACCCTCGCCCCGCTCATCGGCGCGCCCGGCCTCGGGAACAAGGTCGCCGCGTCCGTCATCGACACCGCCACCGGCAAGCAGCTGTACGGGCAGGGCGCCACGACCCCGATGACCCCGGCCTCCACCATCAAGATCGCCACCGCCACCGCGGCCCTCTCGGTCCTCGGCCCCGACCACCGCATCGCGACCACCGCCGCGCTCTCCCCCGACTCCCGCACCGTCACCCTCGTCGGCGGCGGCGACCCCACGCCCGTCACTGCCCTGATGGTCAACGAGGGCCGCGTCAACAACACGGACCGCGGCCCCGCCAAGCGCACCGAGGACCCCGCCGGCGACGCCGCCCGCACCTTCGCCGCAGCGCTGGAGAAGGCGGGCGTCAAGGTCACCGGAGCCCCCCGCGAGGCCCGCGCCGACGACGAGGCCCGCACCGTCGCCACCCACCGCTCCGCCCCGCTCGATGCCCTCGTCGAGCGCACCCTCACCAACAGCGACAACGACATCGCCGAGGCCCTCGCCCGGCAGACCGCCATCGCCAAGGGCGAGAGTGCCTCGTTCGCCGGGGCCCGCCGCGCCGTCACCAACGAGCTGAAGAAGCTCAAGGTCCCGGTGGCCGGCGCCCACTTCGCCGACGGCAGCGGCCTCGACCGCAAGGACCGCATCACCCCCGCCCTCCTCACCGCGCTCCTCGCCCGCGCAGCCGACGCCGACCGCCCCGGACTCCGCCCGGTCCTCACCGGCCTCCCGATCGCCGGCTTCAGCGGCACCCTCGGCGGCCGGTACGCCCCCGACGCCGAAGGCACCGGCCTGATCCGCGCCAAGACCGGCACCCTCTTCGGCGTCAACTCCCTCGCCGGCACCGTCGTCGACCGACAGGGCCGCCTGCTCGCCTTCGCCTTCCTCGCCTCCGGCAGCATCGACGCGGACGAGGCCGAACCCGCCCTCGACGCCCTGGCCACCGCACTCGCCGGAACAGGCGGCTGAGCCCGGGGCCGCACCCGAAGAGCGGTGCAAGACCCCACCAAGGGACGACAGGCTCACGTACGGTTGACGCATGACGAGCATCGGTGGTGCCCAGATGGTCGACTGGAATCTCGCGGTGGCGACCGCGACCCGACTCGTGCGGCCCGGACCCGACATCAGCCGTGAGGAGGCCCGCGCCGTCGTCGCGGAGCTCCGGCGGCACGCCAAGGCCTCCGAGGAGCACGTCCGGCTCTTCACCCGGATGATCCCCGAAGGCACCGAACCCGAGGACACCCCCGTCCTCGTCGTCGACCGTCCCGGCTGGATCAAGGCCAACGTCGCCGGCTTCCGCGAACTCCTCCAGCCCCTGCTCGCCAAGATGGAGAGCCGCCGCTCCGGCGGACCCGGAGGCGCCGTCCTCGGCGCGGTCGGCGGCAAGGTCACCGGGGTCGAGCTGGGCATGCTGCTCTCGTTCCTCGCCTCCCGGGTGCTCGGCCAGTACGAGACGTTCGCCCCCGCCACCAGAGAACTGCCCGCCTCCGCCAACGGCGGCGGCCGGCTCCTCCTCGTCGCCCCCAACATCGTCCACGTCGAACGCGAGCTGGACGTCGACCCCCACGACTTCCGGCTCTGGGTCGCCCTCCACGAGGAGACCCACCGCACCCAGTTCACCGGCGTCCCCTGGCTCCGCGACCACCTCCAGGGCGAGATCCAGACGTTCCTCGACGAGACCGACGTCGACCCGACGACCTTCCTGGAACGCCTCCGCGAGGCCGCCCAGTCCCTCGCCGGCGGCCGCCCCGAGGGCGAACAGGGCGAGAGCGACAGCCGCAGCCTCGTCGACATCGTCCAGACTCCCGCCCAGCGCGAGGTCCTCGGCCGCCTCACCGCCGTCATGTCCCTCCTCGAAGGACACGCCGACTACGTCATGGACGGCGTCGGCCCCGACGTCGTCGGCTCCGTCTCCGAGATCCGCGAGAAGTTCCAGCAGCGCCGCGCCCAGGGCGCCGGCCGCCTCGACCAGGCCCTGCGCAAGCTCCTCGGCCTCGACGCCAAGCTCCGCCAGTACAAGGACGGCGAGAAGTTCGTACGGTCGGTCGTCGACGAGGTCGGCATGGACGGCTTCAACCGCGTCTGGACCTCGCCCAACACCCTCCCGACCAAGGCCGAGATCGCCAAGCCCGCCGACTGGGTCGCGCGCGTGCACCGTAAGGCCGAATCCTGACCGTCCGGCGCTCCGGACCGTCCCGAGGCACCGATATTCGCCCCCCAATCACCCATCCGAGGGACCATGGAGGCCCGGGAAGGCGTGCAATGCTCGATGAACAGCTTGCCTCTGTCACCATCGACGCACTCTGAGTGACGGGACTCACGCGTTCCGGCGCTCGACGCACCTCCCGAACTCCACGAAGGGCACCGGACATGGGTCCCCATCCTGCGGTCGCGGCGATACGCCTGGCGGTCCGCCGCGTACTCCACGACGTCATCACCGAATGCCGACGGAACGCCGGCCACGAGCGGCCCGCCGAAGCGGCCAGGCGCCCCGCGCACGCCGCCGGCTCCCCCTACGCCGAGACCGGCGCCTCGGGCGGCTCCCTGACCGCCCTCCCCGAACGGCCCGACACCCCGCTCGTCCTCGTCGCCTGCTCCGGCGGCGCCGACTCCATGGCGCTCGCCTCCGCGCTCGCCTTCGAGGCCCGCAAGCTCGACGTCCGGGCCGGCGGCATCACCGTCGACCACAACCTCCAGCCGGGCTCCGGCCTCCGCGCCGCCGAGGTCGTCACCCGGCTCACCGCCATGGACCTCGACCCCGTCGAGGCCGTCGCCGTGCACGTCGGACGCGAGGGCGGCCCCGAGGCCGCCGCCCGCGACGCCCGCTACGCCGCACTGGACGCCGCCGCCGAACGCCACGGCGCCGCCGCCGTCCTCCTCGGCCACACCCGCGACGATCAGGCCGAGACCGTCCTCCTCGGCCTCGCCCGCGGCTCCGGCATCCGCTCGCTCTCCGGCATGGCCGCCGCCTCCGGACCGGCCGGCCGCTACCGCCGCCCCTTCCTCCAGCTCGACCGGCAGACCGCCCGCAAGGCCTGCCTGGTCCAGTCGATCCCCGTCTGGGACGACCCGCACAACATCGACCCCGCCTACACCCGCTCCCGGCTCCGCCACGAAGGGCTGCCCGCCCTGGAGAAGGCGCTCGGCAAAGGCGTCGTCGAAGCCCTCGCCCGTACCGCCCAGCTCTCCCGCGACGACGCCGACGCCCTGGACACCTGGGCCGCCGAGGCCGAGCTGTCCGTACGCGACGAGACCGGCCGCCTGGAGTGCGCGGGGCTCCACGCCCTGCCCCCCGCCGTACGCCGCCGGGTGCTGCGCCGCGCCCTGATCGAGGCCGGTGCGCCCGCCGGCTCCCTCTTCGCCCGGCACCTCGAAGAAGTCGACCGCCTGATCACCGGCTGGCGCGGCCAGCGGGCCATCAACCTGCCCGGCCGCGTCGAGGCGCTGCGGCAGGGTGGCAGACTGGTCATTCGGCAGAGCTGACGCGCGAGCGGCTGAAGTGCAGACGAACCGCCGCCGGCCCGGGCACACCCGGACCGGCGGGCCGGGCCGTCGGCAGCACAGAAAGAGACGTGGGTGAACGAGAAGGACATGGGTACCGACCTTCAGTCGGTGCTCCTCACCAAGGAAGAGATCGACGCGAAGCTCGTCGAGCTGGCCGCGAAGATCGACGCGGAGTACGCGGGCAAGGACCTGCTGATCGTCGGCGTCCTCAAGGGCGCGGTGATGGTCATGGCGGACCTGGCGCGTGCGCTGTCCACCCCCGTCACGATGGACTGGATGGCCGTCTCCTCGTACGGGGCGGGCACCCAGTCCTCCGGCGTCGTGCGGATCCTCAAGGACCTCGACACCGACATCAAGGGCAAGCACGTCCTGATCGTCGAGGACATCATCGACTCCGGACTGACGCTGTCCTGGCTGCTGTCCAACCTGGGCTCCCGGGAACCGGCCTCGCTGGAGGTCTGCACCCTGCTCCGCAAGCCGGATGCCGCAAAGGTCGCGATCGATGTGAAGTGGATCGGTTTCGACATCCCCAACGAGTTCGTCGTCGGCTACGGGCTGGACTACGCGGAGAAGTACCGCAACCTGCCCTTCGTCGGCACGCTGGCCCCGCACGTCTACGGCGGCTGACCTCCGGGCGGGCCGCCGGGGAACCCTCACCGCCTCCGGGCCGTTGGAGCTTCGAAAGCAGGTTTCTCCGCTGCACCCAGCGGTCGCTGGTGCCCATGCTGAGGTACCGTCCGAAGAACACTCTTTTCAAACAGCAGCATTTACCTACGGGCAGGAGGGACGGGGCGTCTTCGCTCCGTATGGATGGACGTGAAGCGATACTTCCGTGGGCCGGTCATGTGGATCGTGCTGGCCGTCCTCGCCGTGGTCGTGTTGATGCAGGTCGTCGGCTCGTCGGGCGGCTACAAGACGGTGGACACCGGCAAGGTGATCCAGGCGATCAGCAAGGACCAGGTGGAGCAGGCCAAGCTGACCACCGGTGACGAACAAATCCTCAAGATCGAACTGAAGGACGGCCAGAAGCTCGAAGGCGAGTCCGGCAGCAAGTTCCAGGCGAGCTACATCGGCAACCAGGGCGTCGAGCTCGCCGACACGCTGCAGACGAAGTTCGAGGCGGGTGACATCGAGAAGGGTTACACCGTCTCGCCGTCGAAGCAGTCCCCGTTCGTCTCGATCCTCCTCTCGCTGCTGCCCTTCGTCCTCATCGTGGTCGTCTTCCTGTTTCTGATGAACCAGATGCAGGGCGGCGGTTCCAAGGTCATGCAGTTCGGCAAGTCCAAGGCCAAGCTGATCACCAAGGACACCCCCAAGACGACCTTCGCCGACGTGGCGGGGTCCGACGAGGCCGTCGAGGAGCTCCACGAGATCAAGGAGTTCCTCCAGGAGCCGGCGAAGTTCCAGGCCGTCGGCGCCAAGATCCCCAAGGGCGTCCTGCTCTACGGCCCGCCCGGTACGGGCAAGACGCTGCTCGCCCGCGCCGTCGCCGGCGAGGCGGGCGTCCCGTTCTACTCGATCTCCGGTTCCGACTTCGTCGAGATGTTCGTCGGTGTCGGCGCCTCCCGCGTGCGTGACCTCTTCGAGCAGGCCAAGGCGAACGCCCCGGCGATCGTCTTCGTCGACGAGATCGACGCCGTCGGCCGCCACCGCGGCGCCGGCATGGGTGGCGGTCACGACGAGCGCGAGCAGACGCTCAACCAGCTGCTCGTCGAGATGGACGGGTTCGACGTGAAGGGCGGCGTCATCCTGATCGCCGCCACGAACCGCCCGGACATCCTCGACCCGGCGCTCCTGCGCCCGGGCCGCTTCGACCGGCAGATCGCGGTCGACCGTCCCGACATGCAGGGCCGCCTGGAGATCCTCAAGGTGCACCAGAAGGGCAAGCCCGTCGCGGAGGGCGTCGACCTCGGCGCCGTCGCCCGGCGTACGCCCGGCTTCACCGGTGCCGACCTGTCGAACGTGCTCAACGAAGCGGCGCTCCTGACGGCGCGCAGCGACAAGAAGCTCATCGACAACGAGAGCCTCGACGAGGCGATCGACCGCGTCGTGGCGGGCCCGCAGAAGCGGACCCGGATCATGTCCGAGAAGGAGAAGAAGATCACCGCGTACCACGAGGGCGGACACGCCCTGGTCGCGGCGGCCTCCCCCCAGTCGGACCCGGTCCACAAGATCACGATCCTCTCCCGCGGCCGCGCCCTCGGTTACACGATGGTGCTCCCGGAGGAGGACAAGTACTCCACGACCCGCAACGAGATGCTCGACCAGCTGGCCTACATGCTGGGCGGGCGCGCGGCCGAGGAGCTGGTCTTCCACGACCCGACGACCGGTGCGGCGAACGACATCGAGAAGGCCACGGCGACGGCCCGCGCGATGGTCACGCAGTACGGCATGACCGAGCGCCTCGGCGCGATCAAGTTCGGCGGCGACAACTCGGAGCCCTTCCTGGGCCGCGAGATGGGCCACCAGCGCGACTACTCGGAAGAGGTCGCGGCCCTGGTCGACGAGGAGGTCAAGAAGCTCATCGAGACCGCCCACAACGACGCGTGGGAGATCCTCGTCGAGAACCGCGACATCCTCGACGCCCTGGTGCTCGAACTGCTGGAGAAGGAGACGCTCGGCAAGGACGAGATCGCCGAGATCTTCGCCCCCATCGTCAAGCGCCCCGCCCGCCCGGCCTGGACCGGATCCGCCCGACGCACCCCGTCGACGCGGCCCCCGGTGCTCTCGCCCAAGGAGCTGGCCCTCACCAACGGCAGCGCCAACGGCTCGGCCACCCCGCCGGAGATCGCCCCGGCGGACCTGACCAAGGACATCACCCCGTCCACCGAGACGATCCCCGAGGACCGTCCGGACAACAACAGCTAGTCCGCGCTCCACGCCAGGTGAGACGCCCGTCACGGGCCGCCGCACCGGTTCCGGAATGCACGCCGCGTCCCCCGGGTTCTAGCCTGTGGGGGCGCGGCTTTTCCGTATGCCTGCGAGGTCCGAGCGCAATCCGCGCATCGGACAGCACAGAGGAACGAGGCACAGATGACCGACCCGGTGACGCTGGACGGCCAGGGTTCGATCGGCGAATTCGACGAGAAGCGGGCCGAGGCGGCCGTACGCGAACTGCTGCTCGCCGTCGGGGAGGACCCGGACCGCGAGGGCCTGCGGGAGACGCCGGGGCGGGTGGCGCGGGCGTACAAGGAGATATTCGCGGGCCTGTACCAGCAGCCCGAGGACGTCCTGACGACCACGTTCGACCTGGGTCACGACGAGATGGTGCTGGTCAAGGACATCGAGGTGTTCTCGACCTGTGAACATCATCTGGTGCCGTTCAGGGGCGTCGCGCACGTCGGTTACATCCCCGCCTCCACCGGCAAGATCACCGGCCTGTCCAAGCTGGCCCGGCTGGTCGACGTCTACGCCCGCCGCCCGCAGGTCCAGGAGCGGCTGACGACCCAGATCGCCGAGTCCCTCATGTCCATCCTGGAGCCGCGCGGCGTCATCGTCGTCATCGAGTGCGAGCACATGTGCATGTCCATGCGAGGGATCCGCAAGCCGGGCGCGAAGACCCTGACCTCCGCGGTGCGCGGCCAGCTCCGCGACCCCGCGACTCGCGCCGAGGCGATGAGCCTCATCATGGCGAGCTGACACCCCGGAGTACGCGCAAAGGCCCGGTTGCCGCGCAGGAGCGGCAACCGGGCCCTCGTGCGTCACGCCGCCGCCGTGCCCGTGCCGTCGTGGTCGTTGCCGTCTTCCGGGAGGCGGCAGACGCGTTCCAGGAAGAAGGCTGCCGCGATGACGCCGATGCCGGCGATGACCGCCGCGCCCGCGTAGATGGCCTGGTCGCGGCGGGGCGGGATGTCGAGGTAGCTCAGGAGGAAGACGCCGGTGCCGCCGTACATGCCGGCGACCAGGGCGGCGACCAGGGCGCTCGCCTGGCCGAAGACGACCGCGCGGGCCGCGAACAGGGGCTCGACGCCCTTGGCGCCGGGGCGGCGTTCGCGTTGGGCGCGGAGGCGGGTGCGGGTGGAGAGGGCGGTCGCGAGGAGGATCACCGCGATCACGGCGAGCACGATCGACGCGGCCAGCGGGACGCTCGGCAGGGTGCCGAAGGAGTCCCAGAGGCGGGCCCCGCCCCAGGAGAGGACACCGGCGGCGGCGAAGAGGCCCGCCAGTACCCCGAGCCGTAGTTGCTTCACCGCGTGAGCCGCCCTTCGCGCCGCCTGTGCCCGGTCCGGCCGTGCGCCGGACCATTGTCCGTCGAGCCTAACGATTACTCCGGCAGGCGCAGTTCCAGGTCGGCGCGGGGCAGCACGCTGTCGCGGCCGACCTGCGCCAGGAGCTGGGCCACCGGGCCGGCGCCGGGCAGCTGGGCCTCGGGGTCCACGTCGTGCCAGGGGGCGAGGACGAAGGCCCGCTCGTGGGCGCGCGGGTGGGGGAGCGTGAGCACCGGGTCGTCGGAGAGGACGTCGGCGTACGACACGATGTCGACGTCGATGGTGCGCGGGCCCCAGCGCTCCTCGCGGACCCGGTCGAAGGCCTCCTCGACGGCCTGGCCGCGCTCCAGCAGGGAGGCGGGGGGCAGCGTCGTCTTCACGAGGATGACCGCGTTGAAGTACGACGGCTGGGTGTCCGCCTCGACGCCCCAGGGCTCCGTCTCGTACACCGGGGAGACGGCCTTGACCCGCAGGCCCGGGGTGTCCTCCAGGGCGTCGACGGCCCCCTGGAGGGTCTCCAGGCGGTTGCCCAGGTTGGAGCCGAGGGAGATCACGGCCATCTTGGGGTTGGAGAGCGTGACGTCGGCGGCGTCCACCTGTCGGACGACGGCGGTCGGAACCGGCTGTACGGTCGGGTCGCTCTGCCCTTCGGTCGAAAATGCAGTCATGCTCGGCTCCGGGTGATGGTGATGGTCACGTCGTCGAAGGGGACGGTGATCGGCGCGTCCGGCTTGTGCACCACGACCTCGACCTCCTGGACGCCTTCGTGCTTCAGGCACTGCTGGGCGATGCGCTCGGCGAGCGTCTCGATCAGATCGACCGGTTCGCCCGTCACCACGTCGACGACCTCCTCGGCCACCACGCCGTAGTGCACGGTGCGGGCCAGGTCGTCGGTGGCTGCCGCGGGGCGGGTGTCGAGGCCGAGCACCAGGTCGACGATGAAGGTCTGGCCCTCTTCCCGCTCCCGGGGGAAGACGCCGTGGTGCCCACGGGCCTTGAGGCCGCGCAGCGCGACACGATCCACGCGAATCACTCCTGCTGTCGTTGGTCGAGAGGCACCCGGCCGCGTGCGGGCGGCGAGGTGCCTTCTTTCGAATCTACCTGCGAGCACCGACAGTGCTCGCCCGTGGGTGCCATGGACTGCGCCTCACCGGGCTGGAAGCCGCCCCTACCCCTGGGTGATCGGTTCGAATCCCTACCGGTCCCGTACCCACTCGGGCGGGGGTTTCCTCAGGCGGGGGTTTCCTCGTCGTCGTCCTCGTCGGACTCCGTGAGGACGGGCGATCCGTGGTGGGACCAGAGCTTCCAGCCGTCGGGGGTGCGCCGGAACACGTTCGTCGCGACGACCAGCTGGCCCACCAGTGGGCCCAGCGCGTTGCCCTCCTCGGCCGGGCCGCCGCTGAGGATGTTCTCGGTGCAGGTGACCAGGGCGGTGTCGCCGGTCATCGCGATGTTGACGTCGGTCAGGAAGAACTGGATGTACTCGGTGTTCGCCATGATCAGGGCGTAGCTGCGCAGCACCTCGCCCCGGCCCGTGAGCACCGGCCAGCCGGGGTGGACGCAGGAGACGGTGAGGTCCTCACCGGGGAGCCAGCTGCCGGAGAGCGCTTCGTGGTCGCCGCGTTCCATCGCCTCGTAGAAGGCGGTGTTGGCCGCCTCGACCTCCGCGATGTCGGCGGCGGCCTGTGCGTGCTCCTCGTTCACGCGGCTCCCTCGACCGCGCGAGCGACGCGGACCGCGTCGGCGGTGGCCCGCACCTCGTGGACCCGGACCGCCCAGGCGCCGGCCTGCGCGGACAGCGCGGAGACGGCGGCGGTGGCCGCGTCGCGTTCGCGGGCGGGCGGCGGGGAGCTGCCCGGACCGGCCAGGACATGGCCGAGGAAACGTTTGCGGGAGGCGGCCACCAGCAGCGGCCGGCCCAGGGCATGCAGCTCGGCCAGGTGCGCGACGAGCGTCAGGTCGTGGGCGGCGTCCTTGGCGAAGCCGAGGCCGGGGTCGATCACGACGCGCTCCGGGGCGACCCCGCCCGCGATCACCGCGTCCATCCGCTGCCGCAGCTCGTCGAGGACCTCGGCGACGACGTCCTCGTACACCGCGCGGCTGTTCATCGACTCGCTGAAGCCGCGCCAGTGCATCACGACGAACGGGACCTCGGCGGCGGCGACGGCCGGGATCATGTCCGGGTCGGCGAGGCCGCCGCTGACGTCGTTGACCAGGGCGGCCCCGGCGGCGACGGCCTGCTCGGCGACGCGGGCGCGCATGGTGTCCACGGAGACGGTGACGCCCTCGGAGGCCAGGCCCCGCACGACCGGGATCACCCGGCGCAGCTCCTCGGCCTCGTCCACCCGGCTGGCGCCGGGGCGGGTCGACTCGCCGCCCACGTCGACCAGGTCCGCGCCCTCGGCCACCAGGTGCAGGCCGTGCTTGACCGCGGCCGTGGTGTCGAACCAGCGGCCGCCGTCGGAGAAGGAGTCGGGTGTCACGTTGACGACCCCCATGACCGCGCAGCGGTCCCACTCCGGCAGCCCTCGGACCGTTCCCCGCGTGCGTGACGTACTCATACGACCAGACTAGGACCTGCCGTCGCCCCCGTACGACGCCTCACGCCGCGCTCACCTCCTGCTCCGGCCGCGTACGCGCGGTGTGACCGCACGGGCGGGGCGTGCGGGGCCGGAACGGGCGGGGTGGCGAGAGGTTCACGAAGCCCTCCGCCCGCATCGCGGCGATCCCGATGCGGGGCAGGTCCCGGCTGGTGCGGAAGACCACGAAGCGGGGCTCCCAGCGGGGCTTGAACTTGGCGTTGAACTTGTACAGCGACTCGATCTGGAACCAGCGCGAGAGGAAGATCAGCAGCCCGCGCCAGCAGCGCAGCACCGGCCCCGCGCCGAGCCGCTCGCCGCGGGCCAGCGCGGAGCGGAACATCGCGAAGTTCAGCGAGACCCGCTCGACGCCGAGCTTCCCGGCGGCCTGGAGGGAGGCGACGATCAGGAGCTCGTTCATGCCGGGGTCGGCCGAGCGGTCGCGGCGCATCAGCTCCAGGGACATCCCGTCGCGCCCCCACGGTACGAAGTGGAGGACGGCCTTCAGGTCGCCGTGCGGGGAGTCCTCCGTGCCGGAGCCGGGCAGGTGGGCGGTGGCGATCACGCAGTCGCCGTCGGCCGGGTCGCCGATCCGGCCCAGCGCCATGGAGAAGCCGCGTTCGGTGTCGGTGCCGCGCCAGTCGGCGGCGGCGCGGCGGATCCGCTCCAGCTCGGCGTCGCCGATGTCACGGGCCCGCCGGACCCGGGTCTCGTAGCCGCCCCGTTCGATGCGCTTGACCATCTGCCGCACGTTCCGCATGGCCCGTCCGGCGAGGGAGAAATCCGCCACGTCGACCACCGCCTCGTCGCCCAGCTCCAGGGCGCTGAGCCCGGTCTCGCGGGTCCAGACCTGGCCGCCGGTCTCGCTGCACCCCATCACGGCGGGCGTCCAGGAGTGCGCCTGTGCCTCGTCCATGAAGCGCTCGATCGCGCCCGGCCAGGCCTCCACATCGCCGATGGGGTCGCCGCCGGCCAGCATCACCCCCGAGACGACCCGGTAGCAGACGGCCGCCTTGCCGCTGGGGGAGAAGACGACGCCCTTGTCGCGGCGGAGCGCGAAGTGGCCGAGCGAGTCCCGGCCGCCGTGCCGCTCCAGCAGTTCCCGCAGCCGGCTCTCGTCGTCCTCGGTGAGGCGGGCGGCCGGGTGTTCGGGGCGGAAGGCGAGGTAGATGGTGGTGACGGCGGTCAGCAGGCCGAGCGCGCCCAGCGAGTAGGCCACGGTCCAGTCGGTCCTCCCGGCGTAGTCGACGGGGCCCTCGACGCCGAACAGGCCGTACAGCACGTGCTGGAGACGGTCGGCGATGGACGGGTCGCCGACGACCCGGCCGGGGTGGACGCTGACGATGATCAGCCCGAGCCCGAGCGAACCGGCCCCGAGCAGCACGAAGTTGGCGAGCGCGCGCCAGCGGCTGCGCGGGTCGGGCAGCGCCCGGAACTGGTCGCGGTGGCGGACCAGCAGCCAGCAGAGCGCCAGCGGGACGAGCACGCCGACGATCGAGTGGCGGTACGTGAACTGGGCGACGGCCCCCACGGGGAGCAGGACCACCGCCGCCCGCCAGGCCCGCCGCTTGTGCCGCTTCAGCCCGTGGGCGAGCAGGAGCAGCAGCATGCCCGCGCTGAGCGAGAGCGCGGCGGCGAACGGGCCGAGCGCACCGGGGAGCACCTCGGCGAGGGTGTGCATCCGGCTGTGCCGGAAGCGGGGGAAGACCCCGGCGGCGACGTCGATCAGCCCGACGACGGTGCAGGCGGTACCGACGAGGGCCGGTACGGACTCCGGGCGCGGCCCGCGCAGCAGCCGGCGTACCCGGCGCAGCGCGTGCGTCCGGCGCGTCCGGTCCGGAACCGATACCGACTTATCCCCATCTAGCGTGACAGACATCCATCGTTTCCCGTGGCTCGCGAGAGGTTCTCTTGGGTCCGTCCGCGGGCCGGGGCCCTGCGGACGGTGGGCGCCCTCTAGGACGTGGGTCGGGGAGTGCGGGTTCACCCACATTCCGGAAATTTCCCGCATCCGAGCCGGTACGGAATCACGGAGAAAGCTCACTCATGGGTCTCACCAGCACAGCAGTTCTGGCGGTCGTGGCGGCGCTGGCCGTCGCGCTGTTCGCCGCCACGGTCGGGCTCTGGCCGCGGCTGGGGCGGCCCGGTGCGGCCGCGGTGTCGGGCCGGATCGGGCTCTTGCTGGCGACCCAGCTGACGTTGTTCGCCGCGGTGGCGCTTGCGGCCAACAACGCCTTCCTCTTCTACGGTTCCTGGGCCGACCTCTTCGGGCGGAAGCAGGAACTGGGCGTCGTCACCGACCACGCGGACGGGGAGGCGGGCGCGGCCGACTCCCGGCACATGACGCGCGTCGGCACCCAGCACCCGGACGTGCCGGGCGGGCGGGTGCCCTCCGTCGGCGGGCGGATCGACAAGGTGGTGATCTCGGGCCGCACGTCGGGTATCGAGTCCCCGGCGTACGTCTATCTGCCGCCGGAGTACTTCCAGGGAGCGTACGCCGGGCGGACGTTCCCGGCGGCCGTGGTCCTCACCGGCTACCCGGGCACGGCGGAGAACCTGCTGAAGGGGCTGCGTTACCCGCGGACCGCGCATGACCTGGTGAAGGCGGGGAAGGCCCGGCCGATGGTCCTGGTGATGCTGCGGCCGACGGTCGCGCCGCCCCGGGACACCGAGTGCGTGGACATCCCCGGGGGCCCGCAGACCGAGACGTTCTTCGCGAAGGACCTCCCGGAGGCGGTCACGGGGTCCTACCGGGTCGGGAAGGAGGCCCGTGACTGGGGCATCATCGGCAACTCCACCGGCGGCTACTGCGCGTTGAAGATCGGGCTGCACCACCCGGGCCGGTACGCGGCGAGCGCCGGGCTCTCCGCGTACTACAAGGCCGCCGAGGACCCGACGACGGGCGACCTCTTCCACGGGAAGCAGGAGCTGCGCGACCGTGCCGACCTGCTGTGGACCCTGGAGAACCGGCCACCGTCCGGCGGTTCGTTCCTGGTGACGACGTCCCGGCAGGGCGAGGACAACCTCGACAGCACGATGAAGTTCATCGAGAAGGTGAAGGCGCCCGCGAAGGTGTCCTCCATCGTGCTGGACAGCGGCGGGCACAACTTCACGACCTGGCGGCGGGAGATCCCCCCGGCCCTTCAGTGGCTGAGTGCCCGGCTCGGCGAGCACTGAACCCGGCCCGGCCCGGACCCCCGGAGTCGAACCGGGCCGGCCGCCCCGTACTAAGCGGTCGCGACCGTCTCCACCGCGATCTCCGCGCGCGGTACGTCCTGGGCGTCGGCGTCGATCGAGCGGCGCAGGGCCTCGTGCAGTCGGGCGGGGGTCAGCACACCGAGGAAGCGGCCCTCGCTCTCCTTGTCGATGACCGCGATCCAGCCCGCGTCGTGCTGGAGCATGGTGGCGAACGCCTGCTTGAGGGGCGCGCCGAGCGGAAGCCAGGCCTCCATCCGCCGGGCGTGCTCGCGGACGGTGCCCTTCGCGGCGGCCGTGGTGGTCGCGTCGGCGGGGATCCAACCGTGGAGGTTGTCCCGGCCGTCCAGAACGACCGCCCAGCGCGCGCCCTCGGACCTGAGCCGTTCGGTGGCCGTGGCCAGCGGGTCGTCGAGGTGGACGACGGGCGGCTGGTCGAGGTCGCTCTCCTCGATGGGCGTCACCGAGAGCCGCTTCAGTCCGCGGTCCGCGCCCACGAAGTCGGCCACGTACGGGGTCGCGGGGGCGCCGAGGACGGTGGCCGGGGAGTCGAACTGCTCGATGCGGCCCTGCCCGTACACGGCGATGCGGTCGCCGAGGCGGACGGCCTCCTCGATGTCGTGCGTGACGAACAGCACGGTCTTACGGACCTGGGCCTGGAGTTTCAGGAATTCGTTCTGGAGACGTTCGCGGACGACCGGGTCGACGGCCCCGAAAGGCTCGTCCATCAGGAGAACGGGCGGATCGGCGGCCAATGCGCGGGCCACACCGACGCGTTGGCGCTGACCGCCGGAGAGCTGTTCCGGATAGCGGTCACCATAAACGGACGGATCGAGTCCGACGAGGTCGAGGAGTTCGGCTGCGCGTTCGCGTCCCTTTCCGCGCTTCCAGCCCAGCAGATGGGGAACGGTCGCGGTGTTGTCCAGCACCGTCTTGTGCGGGAAGAGGCCCACCTGCTGGATCACATAGCCGATGCGGCGGCGCAGTTGGACGGGGTCGATGGTGGATATGTCGTCCCCGTCGAGGAATATCACGCCCTCGGTCGGTTCGATCAGCCGGTTCACCATCTTCATGGTGGTCGTCTTGCCGCATCCGGAAGGTCCGACGAGCGTGACCAGTTCACCCTCGGCGACCTCGAAGGAAAGGTCGTCGACGGCGGTGGTGCCATCGGCGTACCGCTTGGTGACGTGCTCGAAACGGATCATGGTTCCCCATTGTGGAGGGCGTTTCGTGAAGGGCGTGTTGCCGGAATGCGACAGCCCTCCGCGATTGTCAGTGGTCGAGGATAGGCTCACCAGTCATCAGTTCGATCCCGGGTGATCCGGGCAGACGAGGGAAAGCAGGAGGTGGGGGCGGATGGCCGAGCAGAGCTGCCTGGTGACGAACGACTGGGTCTGCGGGGAATATCTGCGCTCCCGCAGCCAGGAGTTGGCCGACGCGACCGTGCAGCACATCGGGATCACGGTGGTCTCGGTGTTGATCGGGCTCGCGGTGGCCTTTCCGCTGGCATTGCTCGCCCGCCGGGGCCCGCGCTTCGCCGGGCCGGTGCTCGGGCTGACGACCGTGCTCTACACCGTGCCCTCGCTGGCGATGTTCTCGCTGCTGCTGCCCCTGTTCGGGCTGTCGGCCGCGCTCGTGGTGACGGGGCTGGTGCTCTATTCGCTGACCATTCTCGTGCGCAACATCCTGGCCGGGCTGGCAGCGGTACCGCAGGAGGCCAAGGACGCCGCCCGCGGCATGGGGTACGGGCCGGGCAGGCTGCTGTGGGAGGTGGAGCTCCCGCTGGCGCTGCCCGCGGTGATGGCGGGGCTGCGGATGGCCACCGTGTCGACGGTCGCGCTGACCACGGTCGGCTCGCTCGTCGGCAAGGGGGGCCTCGGCAATCTCATCGAGGACGCGCTTCCCAGCTTCTTCAAGGCCCAGGTGCTCGCCGCCTCCATCCTGTGCGTGGTGCTGGCGGTGGTGGCGGACCTGCTGCTGCTCGGCCTCCAGCGGCTGCTGACGCCCTGGACCCGGATATCCGGGGCGGCCGCCCCGGCCGCCCCGGCGAAGACGGACGCGGGACCGCCCGCCCCGACGACAGTGAAGGCGGGCTGACCCGTGGGAGTCATCGGCGACGCCTGGACCTGGCTCACCACCGGGGCCAACTGGTCGGGCGACGGCGGGGCCGCGCACCGGCTCGGCGAGCATCTGTACGTGAGCGGGGTCGCCCTCGCGGTGGCCTGCGCGATCGCCCTGCCGATCGCCCTGTATCTGGGGCACAAGGGCAAGGGCGGCGCGCTCGCGGTGAACCTCTCCAACGTGGGGCGGGCCGTCCCGGTCTTCGCGGTGCTGGCCCTGTTCATGGTCACGTCCCTGCGCAACTCGGGGTACTGGCCCACGATCATCGCGCTGGTCCTGTTCGCGGTGCCGCCGCTGCTCACCAACGCCTATGTCGGCATGCGGGAGGTGGACCGGGCCGTGGTGGAGGCCGCGCGCGGCATGGGGATGTCGGGCGGGCAGCTCTTCGTCCGGGTCGAGCTGCCGCTCGCCTACCCGATGATCATGACCGGGCTGCGGTCCGCCGCCGTCCAGGTCGTGGCCACCGCGTCGATCGCCGCGATGGTCGGCCTCGGCGGTCTCGGCCGGATCATCACCGCCGGTTTCAACACCTACGACACCGCCCAGGTCTTCGCGGGCGCGGTCCTGGTCGCCGGTCTCGCCCTGGTGGTGGAGGGCGTGCTGGTGGGCCTCGACCGGTTGCTGTCCCCGCTGCGCCGCCGCAGGACCGCGTGAGCGTCCCGCACCACCTCGTTTCTGATCACCTTTCCTCTGGTCACCTTTCTTCTGTTCGGACGGAGAACAACACATGAGCAGGACCTCGCGGATAGCCGGAGCGGTCATCGGCATGGTGGCGCTGGCCGGGTCGCTCGCGGCCTGCGGTGGCGACAGCCTGGAGCAGGAGAAGAGCGGTTCCGGCTCCTCGGCCGGCGGCGACGGCAAGAAGGGGACCCTGGTCGTCGGGTCGGCCTCCTTCACCGAGTCCAAGGTGCTCGCCGAGCTGTACGCACAGATCCTCGGCGACGCCGGATACAGCACGTCGGTCACCACGGTGAAGAACCGTGAGCTGTACGAGCCCTCCGTGGAGAAGGGCGAGATCGACGTCGTACCGGAGTACGCGGCCACGCTCGCCGAGTTCCTCAACGCGAAGGTCAACGGGGCCGACAAGGCCCAGGAGAAGCCGGTGGCCTCCGGAGACGTGGACGCCACGGTCGCCGCGCTGAAGAAGCTGGCCACTCCGCTGGGTCTCACGGTCCTCCCGGCCGGAAAGGCCGTGGACCAGAACGCCTTCGCGGTGTCGAAGGAATTCGCCGAGAAGAACAGCCTCAAGACGCTTTCCGATCTCGGGAAGTCGAAGCTGAAGGTGAGGATCGCGGCGGGCGACGAGTGCGAGGTGCGGCCGTTCTGCGCCCCCGGTCTGAAGAAGACGTACGGCATCGACGTCACCGGGATCGACCCCAAGGGCGTCGGCACCCCGGTGTCCAAGCAGGCCGTCCGGGACGGCAAGGTCCAGCTGGTCCTGACGACCACCACGGACGCGGTGCTCGACGGGCTGGTGTTCCTGGAGGACGACAAGAAGCTCCAGAACGCGGACAACGTGCTTCCCGTTCTGAACACCAAGGACGCGGGCGACCCGGAGATCGCCGACACTCTCGGCAAGCTCACCGACACCCTCACCACGGAAGAGCTCGCCGAGCTGAACCGCAAGGTCGACGCCGAGCGGGCCAAGCCGGCCGATGTCGCCAAGGAGTACCTGGAGTCGAAGAACCTGATCAAGAAGTAGCGCTCGATCCCGGAGCCGGAGATCCCGGAGATTCCGGAGAAGAGGTTCGGCCGGAGTGTCGGCGGAGTGCGTTTGGGGAGCCGCGAGGTAACCGGCGGGGAACAGATTCCCGGGCGGCTCCCCAAGTGGCCCGCACACACGGTAAATTTCAGGCCATGCCACGTGGACGCCACCGCCATTCGCCGCCTCTCCACAGAATCCTGCCTCCCTCCGTGGTGGCGGGCGTGTCGGTCGTCGGCGCCGCGGGCGCCTGGCTGCTGGCCGAACCCCTGGCCCTGCGCGGCCTGGTGGCCGCCGTGGCGGCCGCCGCCGTCACCGGTGCGTATCTGATGCGCAGCTGGGACCGGGCCGCCGGGCTGCGGGTCGCCGAGCTGACCCGGGCCCGCGCCAGTGACGAATGGCGGGCCGAGGAGCGCATAGCCGAGCTGGAGCAGGATCTGGAGGAATCGCGCGAGCTGCGCACCCGTCTGGAGACCAAGCTCCGGCGCAAGCGAGTGGAGCTCGCGGGGCTGCGCGGGGAGCACGCCGGGCTGCTCCGCCGTTACGCCAACGCCGAGACCGAGCGGGCCAGCGCGCTGGAGGGCCGCAGGCAGCTCGCCATCGAGGCCGCGGCCCCCAAGGAGCTGCTGCCCGCGCGCTCCACGCCGACCCCCGAGTCGTACCGGCGCGCGGACGAGGCCCTGATGAACCTCACGCGGAACGCGGCGCTCCAGGAGACCCGCCGTACGGTGGAGGCGGTCCGGCAGCGTCAGCTCGCCGTCGCCGACCGGCACCGGGATGCGGAGGCGGAGAGCCCGAAGGGGAAGCACGCGGCGGCCACCGGGGCGGGCGAGCACCGGGACCATCAGGACGGCCGCCCCTCGACCACCCCGCCCGCCCCGGCCACGAACACGCAGAGCTCCGCGAACACACAGAACGCCGGGGAGACGCAGAACACCGGCCCTGCCTCCATGGAGCCGGTGCGGGCGCCGCGCGCGATCGCGGCCGCCTCGGCCGTCGTCCCGTACGCCGCCCGCCGCCAGCTGGTCCCTCAGGGGAACTTCGACTTCTTCGGCACCCAGAACGCCCAGAAGGCGAAGGCCGCGATCGAGTCCGTGCAGAACGAGGACCTCGCGGACGTCGTCGGCGAGGAGGCGCTCGCCGCCCACCGCACCGGGGCCGTGGACAACCGTGCCGTCGGCAAGGTCATCGACCTCACCGCGCACGACGAGACCGAGCAGATCGACGTGGCGCAACTGCGCGGCGCGGTCTCCTGAAGCAGGGCTGAAGCAGGGCCCGCCCGCTACTTGTCGATGTCGCCGACGACGAAGAACAGCGAGCCCAGGATCGCCACCATGTCGGCGACCAGGGTGCCCGGCAGCAGCTCGGTGAGCGCCTGGATGTTGTTGAACGAGGCGGAGCGCAGCTTCAGCCGGTAGGGCGTCTTCTCGCCCTTGGAGACCAGGTAGTAGCCGTTGACGCCGAGCGGGTTCTCCGTCCAGGCGTAGGTGTGGCCCTCGGGGGCCTTGAGCACCTTCGGCAGCCGCTGGTTGATCGGCCCCGGCGCCAGATGGGCCATCCGGTCCAGGCAGGCGTCCGCCAGGTCCAGGGAGTTGAGGGTCTGCTCCAGCAGGCACTCGAAGCGAGCAAGACAGTCGCCCTCGGGCCGGGTGACCACCTTCAGGGTGTCCTGGAGCTCCCCGTACGCCAGATACGGCTCGTCGCGCCGCAGATCGAAGTCGACGCCCGAGGCACGGGCGATCGGCCCCGACACCCCGTACGCGTGCACCGCCGCGGCGGACAGCACGCCCACGTCGCGGGTACGGCCGCGGAAGATCTCGTTGCCGAGGACGAGGTTCTCGTACACGTCCATACGGGAGCGAACCGAGGCGACGGCGTCCCGGACCCGGCCGGTCCAGCCCGCCGGGATGTCCTCCTTCAGGCCCCCGACCCGGTTGAACATGTAGTGCATCCGCCCGCCGGAGACCTCCTCCATCACCGCCTGGAGCTCCTCGCGCTCCCGGAAGGCGTGGAAGACCGGGGTGATGCCGCCGAGTTCGAGGGGGTAGGAGCCGAGGAACATCAGATGGTTGAGGACCCGGTTCAGCTCGGCGAGCAGCGTCCGCGTCCACACGGCGCGCTCGGGGACCTCCATGCCGAGCATCCGCTCGACGGCCATCACGACGCCCAGCTCGTTCGAGAACGCGGACAGCCAGTCGTGACGGTTGGCGAGCATGACGATCTGCCGGTAGTCGCGGGCCTCGAAGAGCTTCTCCGCACCCCGGTGCATATAGCCGATGACCGGCTCCGCGTGCTGGACGCGTTCGCCGTCCAGCACGATCCGCAGCCGGAGGACCCCGTGCGTCGAGGGGTGCTGGGGACCGATGTTGAGCACCATGTCGGTGCTCTCCGCCGCTCCGCCGATGCCGATCGTCGTCTCCGTCATGCGGGACAGTATTCCCTGACCCGGTCCGGGGGCGGGCGTCATGGGGGCAGGTCCGGCAGCCCCACCCGGTGCAGCAGCCAGCCGAAGTCGCCGAGGCCGCCGCGCGCGGTCAGCTCCGCCGCCTCGCCCGCCGCCGCCAGCGCGCGTACGTAACCCGCCGGGTCGGTGGCGGCCAGGCTCAGCGGCGGCCGGTCGCCGCCGACGCCGAGCCGGCGCAGCGCCGCCCGCTGGTCGGTCAGCTCGGTGCTCGCGTCGATCCCCGCCTCCGCGATCGCCTCCGCGCAGGCGTCCAGCGCCACATGCGCGGTCAGATCGCAGGAGCCGTCCGGCACCGGGCGCACCTCGCGCCCGCCCCGGAAACCGGTCAGCGTCCCGAGGGGCGGGCGGCCGCCCCGTACATGCGCGTAGTCCACCGCCACCGCGAGACCGGCGGTCAGGGAGCCCACCGCCCCGGCCCAGGCGGCGTCCCGGGGGCGGCCGATCTCCGCCCGCTCGCCCGGCGCGGACAGCGGCCACCAGCGCTCCAGCCACGCGGCGTCCGCCCCGGTCACCGAGGAGCCGAGCCGCTCCGCGCCGTCCGGGGCGCGCACGTGGACGTATCGGGGAACACCCCTCGCGTCCGCCTCCGCCACCTCGACCGGAACGTTGTCCAGCCACTCGTTGGCGAACAGCAGCCCGGTGACCCCGGCCGGCGGTTCGGCGCACCACTCGATCCGGGGATCCAGGCCCGGCGGCCGGGCGGCGACCTCGACGGCGTACGGGGTCACATCCAGTCCCTCCGGCAGCGCGTCCAGCACTCCGGTCAACAGCTCGCCGCGCCCCGCCCCCACGTCGACCAGCGCGACCGTTCCGGTGTCCAGCTCTCGCGCGATTCCGGTCAACAGCCGGGCCACCGCCGACGCGAAGAGCGGGGAGGCGTGCACCGACGTACGGAAGTGGCCCGCCGGCCCCTCCGGGCTCCGCACCGGGCTGCGATAAAAGCCCTCATCCCCGTACAGAGCGGCCTGAGCCGCCTCCCGCCAACCGCTCCACTCGTCCGTCACGTAGGCAAGTCTCCACCTTGGGGAGTACGGTCCCAGGACCCGGATCGACCCTCCGGTTGACCCGGGCACCGATCACCTGTCCCTACGCTTAGTTACGTGCAGCGCCTCTACGACTTCATCCGCAGACACCCGACGGGCGTCGACGTCTTCTGGGCCGTCTTCCTCCTCGGGCTCTCCGGCATGTCGATGGTCTCGGGCATGTACGACGCCGGGCGCGAGGAGATCGTGGCGGTCCCGGTCGCGCTGGGGTTCTCCACCGTCGTGGCGCTGCGCCGCAAGGCCCCCGAGAAGATGCTGCTGCTCGCCATCCTGGTGGGCGTCGTCCAGCTGGTGTTCAACGTCCGGCCGGGCGTCGGGAACTTCGCGATGCTGGTGATCACCTACACGGTGGCCACGGTCGGGGAGCGCTGGGCGTCCCGGCTCGCCCTGATCGGCAGCCTGAGCGCGGCGGCCCTGTCCCAGCTGCGGTGGGAGGCCGAGCCCGGCGGATCCTGGCTCCAGGTGATCTTCGTGACGGTCATCATGACCGTCCCGTTCGTGCTGGCCTGGGTGCTCGGGGACTCGCTGCGGACCCGGCGCGCCTACTTCGACCAGCTGGAGGAGCGTGCCGCCCGCCTGGAGCGGGAACGCGAGGCGCAGTCCAAGGTCGCCGTCGCCGCCGAGCGGGCCCGGATCGCCCGGGAGCTGCACGACGTCGTCGCGCACAACGTGTCCGTGATGGTCGTCCAGGCCGACGGTGCTGCTTATGTCATGGACGCGGCCCCCGACCAGGCCAAGCAGGCCCTGGAGACCATCTCCGGCACCGGCCGCCAGGCGCTCGCGGAGATGCGGCGGCTGCTCGGGGTGCTGCGGACCGGTGACGCCCCGGAGAGCGGGGAGTACGTCCCCCAGCCCGACGTCGAACAGATCGAGGACCTGGTCGCGCAGGTGCGGCAGACCGGCCTGGAGGTCGACTTCAAGGTCGAGGGCACCCCGCGCCCGCTGCCCAGCGGCGTGGAGCTGACCGCGTACCGGGTGGTGCAGGAAGCCCTGACGAACACCCGCAAGCACGGCGGGCCCGACGCCGGGGCCAGCGTCCGGCTGGTCTACTTCGACGACGGCCTCGGGCTGCTGATCGAGGACGACGGCCGGGGCGCGGCGCACGAGCTGTACGAGGACGGCGGCGCGGACGGCGCCGGGCACGGGATGATCGGGATGCGGGAGCGGGTCGGCATGGTCGGCGGCACCCTGGACGCGGGGCCCCGGCCCGGCGGCGGATTCCGGATCAGCGCCCTGCTGCCGCTGAAACCCCCGGGCTGACCGGGCCACGACCTCCTCGGCCACTCCGACCACGACCGTTCCCCAGGAACCGACCCCCAGGACAGGACGCGAACCTCATGACCATGGCCATCCGCGTGATGCTCGTCGACGACCAGGTGCTGCTGCGGACCGGTTTCCGGATGGTGCTCGCCGCCCAGCCCGACATGGAGGTCGTCGCCGAGGCCGGGGACGGGGCGGAGGCGATCGAGATGCTGCGGTCCACCGCCGTCGACGTGGTCCTGATGGACGTCCGCATGCCCCGGCTGGACGGCGTCGAGGCGACCCGCCGGATCTGCGCGCAGCAGGACCCGCCGAAGGTGCTCATCCTGACCACCTTCGACCTCGACGAGTACGCCTTCTCCGGGCTGAAGGCGGGGGCCAGCGGCTTCATGCTCAAGGACGTGCCGCCCTCCGAGCTGCTCGCCGCGATCCGTTCGGTGCACAGTGGCGACGCGGTCGTCGCCCCGTCCACCACCCGCCGGCTGCTCGACCGCTTCTCGCCGATGCTGCCCAGCGGCGAGAAGGAGCCGAAGAACAAGCACGTCGGCAAGCTCACCGAACGCGAACGGGAAGTCATGCTCCTGGTCGCCCAGGGCCTGTCCAACGGGGAGATCGCGGCCCGTCTCGTGCTCTCCGAGGCCACGGTCAAGACGCACGTCGGCCGCATCCTCACCAAGCTGAACCTCCGCGACCGGGTCCAGGTCGTCGTCCTCGCCTACGAGACGGGCCTGGTCCGGGCCGGCGGCGGCGCGGGCTGAGGCTCAGCGCAGGACGCCCTCCAGGAAGTCGCTGCCGAGCCGGGCGACGACCGTCAGGTCCAGCTGGTGCAGGACATAGCGGCCCCGGCGGCGCGTGGTGACCAGGCCGGCCTTCTTGAGCACGGAGAGATGGCGGGAGACCTCGGGCGCGGTGATGCTGTGCGATTCGGCCAGTTCGCCGGTGGTGTACGGGGAGCGGGCGAGGTTGCGGCACAGCCGCATCCGCATCGGGTGGGCCAGGGCCTCCATCCGGCGCTGCAGCTGCTCCACGGAGGCGGGCGTCGGCAGGTCGGGCAGCCGGACCGGGTAGTGGATCACCGGGCGCCAGTGGTGGGCGTGCAGCACGGTCAGATGCGGCCAGCCGAAGCTGGTGGGGACGAGGGTGATCCCGAGGCCGACCTCCGGGGCGACGGCGGTGGTCCGGCCCTCGGTCAGCTTGTCGACGGTGATCCGCTCCCGCTCCTCGTCCAGGGTCACGGCCGAGGAGACCGCCCCGACCGCTTCGGCCAGCCCCTTGCGGCGCAGCAGCTCCGTTTTGTGCCGGGCGTCGGCGACCAGCTGGACGGAGACCCGCCGCCACGTGTCGGCGAAGAACGCCTGGTCGCAGTCCTCCAGGAGCCGCCTGATCCATCCGCGTACGGAGACGGGGTCGGCCAGCAGCCGCTTGGTGAACTCCACCTGGCGCGGGCCGCGTGCCGTCGCCATGTCCAGGGCCCGGGCCCGCATGACCGGGTCCGTCAGCGGGGACGGGGCGTCGCTCCCGTACAGGCTGGAGCAGGTGAACTCCGTGGCCGCGGCGACGAACCGCTCGTCGTCGAGCCGGTCCAGGATGTCCAGGTCCTCCGCGAGCGTCGCCCCGGTCCTGCCGTCGCCGCCGCGGATGCCGGAGAACGGCAGGAAGATGTCGGCGAAGGTGTTCCGCCAGAGGAACTCCGCCTCCAGGAGCCGGTCCGCGAGGTCGGGCTCCAGGGCCGCCGCGGTCGCGGTGGTCCAGCCGTGCAGCCCCGGGTGGTGGCCGGGCTCGGAGAGGGCGTGCAGGGCGAGACCCAGCTCGGCGAGAGGGGAAGTCGCGAATAC
The DNA here is from genome assembly GCF_003501885.1 of Streptomyces globisporus. Lineage (GTDB taxonomy): Bacteria > Actinomycetota > Actinomycetes > Streptomycetales > Streptomycetaceae > Streptomyces > Streptomyces globisporus_D. Next base: position 468 of record NZ_QWFA01000081.1, on the reverse strand, counting down.
GACGCGGTCGGCGGGCAGTCCCGCGATGTCTATGTGCACGCTCACCCCTCCATAGTGGGGGTACGCGAGGCGGCCGACGTTTCGATTGACGGGGCCCGTCAATCAACGCGCGGGTCCGGGGCGGGCTGCGCAGGCTGAAGGCATGGACGCCATCCAGCAGCACCTGCTCGACACCTACCGCGCGACCCAGCTCTCGGAGCCCGCCCCGCCGCCCCCGGGCCGCCACGACCGCGCGGTCCTGCGCGACGTGTACAGACACTGGCTGACGCACCCGCCCCACCCGGCCCGTCCGGCGCTTGAGGAGGAACCCCGAGGCCGGGGACACGGTACTGAACAGGTCCCGGGCAGCCCGGGCAGCCCGGGCAACCCCGGCCCTACGCGCGCCCCCGCACCAACCCCACGAACCCCGCCACCGCTTCCCGCACATCCCCCGCCGACCACTCCAGCCCCGCACCCCCCACCGTCACC
>NZ_QWFA01000080.1 GCF_003501885.1 Streptomyces globisporus | reverse complement strand
GGTGGGTGGGCAGGCGTCGGCGGGGCTACTTCTGGGGATAGATGTCCCCGGCTTCCATGGCGCTCTGCTGCTCGCTCCGGTCCCGGATCGACCGGGACTTCTTCTCCAGCCGCTCGCGTTCCTGGGGATCGCTCGCGCGCTCTGCCTCCTCGTGGAGCTGCTGGGCCTTCTCACGCATCTGCCGAGCCAGGTCGGCGGGTTCGTCCGAACCGCTCATCACCACTCCTTCGACGCCGGGTACGGGACCTCTGCCCCCAGCGAACCAGCGACCGGCCGCCTCCGCATCCCGCGTGGCCGGGGCCGTATCGCCGGAATCGGCGGTGGAGCCGCGGCGCGGGCGGTCAGGCCGGCTGCCGCCCGAGTCGCCGTACGAGCGCGCGCAGCCGGGGGTGGCGCGCGTGCGCCTCCCCCGAGCGGCGGTCCAGCTCCTCGCCGAGCCGTTTGGTGCGCTCCTCGATGTCGAGCTCGGCCAGCACCCGGTCGATCTCGGCGAGCAGGGCGCCATGCAGCTGCCACTGGCGCGGGTGCTCCTGGACGTCCTCCAGCAGCAGGTCGGCGACCCGGTCGCGGGTGGCGCGGCTGCGGACGAGTGCGTCGGCGAGCCGTTCCTCGGCCGCCTCAGCGTCGGCGGCGAGCTGGGTGGTGACCAGGACGGCGAAGCTCTCGATGGCCTCGGCGAGGCGGCCGAAGAGTTCCTGGAGCAGGTCCGACACGTCGGCGGGGAAGAGCGACTCCTCGGTGCGGGCCTTCGCCAGGTCCGTGAGGGTGCGGGAGAGGACGCGGAGGACGACGGCGCAGATCTCCAGGGTGTCGAGTCCGGTGCGCAGGACGACCCGGTGCAGCAGTCCTTGTCTCACCCTGGGGTTGAGGGTGAGACTTTCCTCCGCCTGGCGCAGGGAGGCGTCGACCTCCACGATGTCGTGGTCGAGCCTGCGGGCCTCGTGCGGCCGGGCGGCGGCCCGGGAGACGGGGTTGTTCCCGACGACCTCCTCGCCCATGCTGCGCAGCATCGTGCCCATCCGGGCGGCCAGCGACTCGATGGAGGACCCGGCCGAGCCGACCCAGACGGGCGGGGCGAGCAGCAGGTTGAACAGGAGCCCGACCACCGCGCCGATCAGCGTCTCCCACACCCGGTCCCAGGCGGTGTCGGCGACCTGGGAGACGCCGAGGACGAGCATCGCGCTGATCGCCACCTCGGGCACGAACTCGTTGACCCGGACCAGCCGCCCGATCAGCAGCGAGGTGAAGATGGTGAGGCCGAGGCTCCACCAGCTCAGCCCCACCAGGGAGCTGAAGCCGATGGCGATGAGGACGCCGACGATGACCGAGTTCACCCTGCGGATGCCGGTCGTGAGGGTCGCGTAGAGGGTCACCTGGACGACCAGGAGCGCGGTGAGGGGCGCGGTGAGCGGGGCCGGTTCGGGCAGGAGCCAGACGGCCACGGAGTAGGCGATGACGGCGGCGGCCGTCGAGCGCAACGTCTGCACCCCGGCGGGTTCGGTGGTGCGCTGCACGAGCTTGACGACGGGGGCGGAGACTCGGGGCATTCCTTGACGGTGCCCCGATTCGCCCCGCCGCAGCGCTCCCTGCGGCCGGGCTCCGCCGTACGGCCCCGCATCCGGGTGCGGGGCCGTACGGCGTGCGCGGGGCCGTGGTCGGAGAGACCCTGGACACATGGCTGTACTAGTGAATCCCCCAGGAGAGACACCGCCGGCCGAGGGTTCCATCAGCGAGGCCCACGAGGAACGGGCGGACGGAGGGCTGTGGGAGCACCCGGGCGTCTGGACCTCCCTGATCGTGCTGGGAGCGCTCGTGGTCGCCGGATTCTTCCTCGCCCGCATCTTCGGTTACGGATGACCGGCACGGTGTCCGCATCGGCGCGCCGGATCACCGACGCGCTGCTGGAGGAGTGCGGGCGGACGTATGCGGCGGAGGCGGGGATCCGGTTGCGCGACACCCCGCAGCCGCTCTACCAGCTTCTGGTGCTGAGCCATCTGCTGAGCGCCCGGATCCGTGCCCCGGTCGCCGTGGCCGCCGCGCGGGCGCTGTTCGCGCACGGGATGCGCACCCCTCGCCGGATGGCGGACGCGACCTGGCAGCAGCGCGTGGACGCGCTGGGCGAGGGCGGTTACCGCCGCTACGACGAGCGGACCTCCACCCAGCTCGGGGAGGGCGCCCACCTCGTCCTCGACGTCTGGAAGGGCGACCTGCGCCGGCTGCGCGCGGAGGCGGACGGCGACACGGGGGTGTTGCGGGCGGGGCTTCAGCGCGTCCCGGGGATCGGCCCGGCGGGGGCGGACATCTTCGTACGCGAGGTACAGGCCGTATGGCCGGAGACCGGGTTCTGGGTCGGTGCCAAAGGGCTTCAGGGGGCCGAGCGCCTCGGTCTGCCGACCTCTGGTGATCGGCTCCTCGACGTGGCGCGCGGCCGGGACCGGGCCGCGTTCGCCGCTGCGCTGGTCAGGGCGGCGCTCGACCGGGAGACCGCCGAGACGGTCCGGGAGTCGGCCCTCGCCCGGTAGTGACGGCCGTGCCGCCTCGCGAAGGCGCTCGGGCCGTACGGTGACGGCACGGGCGCCTCGCCCACTCTCAGCGGCCGGAAGCAGCCCGCGACCCGCGTGCCAGGGCCTCCTCGCGGCGGGCCTCGGCCTGTTCCCTCCTGCCTTCGGCCTTCAGCCGCTCGTTCTCGAGGGCGATGCCGTCCGATTCCTTGATCATGCCTCTGAGCCTCCGCGCCTTGGCGCGGGCTATCTCGGTGCTCTTTCCCACAGCTGCCTCCATGCCGCGAGGGAGATACGCGCTTCCTCCCTCCACTATGCATACGCGCGCCGGGAAACGCAGGGGGCTACAGCAGCGGATTGTCGTCTTCGTCCGGTCCGCCGCCCTCGACCCGCAGCGCGAGGTCCTGGAGGACGTCGGCCGACGACACGTCGGTCTGCCCGGAGTCATGGACCTGGGCGAGCATCGTGAACGCGAGGGTGAAGGCGCTCACGAGCTGTTCGACCGCGCCGCCGACCTCGCGCCCGACGACGGCGACCACCTCCTCGACGGAGAAGTCGTCGGGGATGGCGATGTGGGGCATCGTCTCGTTCAGCAGGGCGGTGACGGCGCCCGCTCCCGCGTCCAGATCTTCCCGTTCGAGGTCCGCCTCCAGCAGACGCTGCATTTCGCGCGCCTCTGTGAGGATGCCGATCACGCGCTTCACGACTTCCCGTTGCTCCATGGCCGCGAGCATAGGGTGTGCAACCCGGTCGCAACGTCCGGTCGAGTTGACTTGCGTCCGGTTGTCGCAGCGCTGCCGCGGCCGGAAAGGGGCAGGTCCATGGAGTGTGACCCGAAATCACCCGCCGTCGAGCTGACGCCCGCCGCGGCCGGTCTGCTGCGGCGGCTGCGGGCGGACCACGGTCCGTTGATGTTCCATCAGTCGGGCGGCTGCTGCGACGGCAGCGCGCCGATGTGCTATCCGGCGGGTGAGTTCCGCACCGGGGACGCCGATGTGCTGCTGGCGGAACTCGCCCTCGAAGGCCTGGCCGAAAGGGTGCCTTTCTGGATGTCGCGGAGCCAGTACGCGGTGTGGGCCCACACCCGGTTGATCGTGGACGTGGTGGAGGGCCGCGGCAGCGGCTTCTCGCTGGAGGCCCCGGAAGGGGTGCGCTTCCTCACCCGTTCCCGCCTGGTGGACCGGAACGGATGAGGAGGCGTACTGACCGTCAGGCGGTGTCGCGGGCGGCGAATCTGCCGCAACGTGCCCGTGCCGGGGCGGGGTTCCTCAGCGCTGCGGGCGCTTCGGGCGGGAGCGGTTGTCCTTCATGGCCCGCCGGATCTCCGCGGCGGTGGAGCGTGCGTGCTCCGAGGTCGCCGTGTGGTCGGCGACCGAGGTGACGAAGCGGTGCAGGGGTTGCCGGCAGTGGGCGCACGGCGCGTCGGTCGTGAGGTGGTAGCCGTCCTCGCAGAGCGGGTCGGTGCAGGAGCCGGGCCGCAGGAGCTGTTCGGCGATGTCCTGGGCGCTCCACCGGCGACGGCCGTCCTCGTCCAGCTCACCCAGCGCGTGGGCCCAGCGCAGGTTCCAGCGCCGTTCGATGCGCTCGCGGAGCTGGGCGGCGCTGCGGACGGCGATCTCCTGGTGGATGAGGTCGTGGACGGTGCTGGGCACCCTGCCCCCGAGGGCCTGGAGGAGCTGGTGCGGCAGGGCCTGGAGGACATAGCCGCGGGGGTTGCTCCGGGCGTTCTCCCGCCAGCGGTCGCAGGAGCAGGAGCCGTCGGGGCGCCGGGGTGCGTGGCAGCGGCCGCACAGTCCGCGGCACTCGGCGCACAGCCCGCCGTCGAGGCCGTCCAGATGGGGCGCGGGGGCCCGGCCGCACTCGTGGCAGCAGGCGGCGCACGGTCCGCAGAGCCGCTCGTTGCCCGCCTTGGTCGTCCAGGTCCGCATCTGGCACCGGCAGCACAGGGCGGTGTTGCAGTACTCGTGGTGGGCGGCGCCCGAGTGCCGGCCGGAGGGCGGGAAAGACATCTGCCCATTGTGCGGGATGCCCGGTGCGGATGCGGACGGTCCCCACACGGTCCCTCTTACGGGATCGGTGGCGGCGCCGTACGGAACGCGGTGGCGGGGCCCGTCAGGGGTGCAGGCTGCTGACCAGGTCGGCGGTGGCCCCGACGCCGTCGTGGATGGTCGGCGCCATGCTCGTACCGGCCAGGAAGAAGCCCAGCAGGAGGCAGACCAGGGCGTGCGAGACCTTCAGTCCGCCGTTGCGCAGAAAGATCACCGCGAGGATCACCAGGAGCAGCACCAGTGAGATCGAAACAGCCATGACCAGCCTCCTCCGCCGCGCCTGATTTGCGGCTTTCGGCCGCCAGTGTGGCGCAGCGGAGGGGCCGTTCGGCGCACTGGCGTGTCCGCCGAACGGGTACTTCCGGGAGGTCGCGCGTTACGGGGTCGGCACGGTGTTCCGCCCGGCGCGCAGAAACTTCTCGAGCCCCGCCAGGTCGTCGGTGTTGAGGTGGTCGACCCCGGCGGCGAGCAGTTCGGACCAGACGGACTCGCGTTCGGGGCCCGCGACGTCCGGGGTGGCCCAGAAGCGGATGCGGCGGCCTTCGCGGTGGGCGGTGGTGACGAGGGTGCGGAGCCGGTCGCGCTCGGCCCGGGGGAAGGGGCCCGCGCCGAGCCAGCTGAAGCTCTGGGTCCAGTTGGCGCTGACGAGCGGGGCGAAGGAGGCGGGGGCCGGGGTGCCGAGGTCGTCGAGGCGGCCGTCGTAGAAGGCGAGGCGGGTGCGCTGGGCCTCCATGGGGGCCCGGGCGGTGCGGTCGCCGGAGATGACGGCGGTGACGGGCTTGGGGACGACGCGGCCGTGCTGGTAGCGGGTGAGCATGCGCTGGTGGCGGCGCAGTTGCCGATCCAGCTCGTGGTAGGCGGCGACGCCGTCGGCCTTGATGTCGATGAGGAGTTGCAGCGGGGCCCGGTGGTGCGGGTGGACGCTGCCGTGCCCGGCGCGGACGAGGGCGGCGAGCGGGTCCAGGTAGAGGGAGGCGAGGGTACGGGTGGGGTCGAGGGTGGCGGGTTCGTGGGCGACGAGCAGTTCGCCGTCGACCAGGAAGATGTCCGCCTCGACGCTGGTGAAGCCGTGGGCCAGCGCGTCGTGCAGGGGACGCGGGTGGAGGTAGTCGTTGTGCGCGTGGGCGTGGCGTAACGGACGCGGGCCGCGCGGGCGGGCGGGTGCGGCGGCCGCCGTCGCGGCGGGGACGGCGACGCCCGCGGCGGCGGTGGCGAGGGCGACGGTGAGCGCGCGGCGGCGGGTGAGGTGGGCCATGGGGACTCCCTGAGCGGCGGACGGGGTCGCGTCGAGTATGGGGGCGCGACCGATCTTCCGTCAGGTACCTGACAGGTGTTCGGCGATGTTTCACGCCGTGGCCACCTCGGGGCCGTGTTGCCGGTGGGAGACGACCGGCGGAAGACCTACAGCTGTCGGAGATGGTCGCGCAGCCGCCGGGCGGCTTCGGCCATCAGTCCGTCGGCGCCCGGCTGTGCGCCGGCCGGGACCGACGACTCGGTCAGGACGGCGACGGCGAAGGTCTGTCCGTCGGCGTGCTCCACGACGCCGATCTCATGCCTCAGGTTCAGCAGGGTGCCCGTCTTGGAGGACCACCGGCTCGCGTCGGAACTGAAGTCGGGGGTCAGCCGATGGCGCAGCACGTTGTGGGCCAGGAGACCGCGCAGCCGTTCGGCCACTTCCGGATGGATCTTCGACGGGGTCCACACGGCCTGGAGGAGGTCGACGAAGGAGCGTGCGCTGCCGGTGTTGGCGCGGGTCGTGTCGAGCTGGGGCACCCGGTGGCCGCGGCCGCTGGTGCCCGCGTCGATGGCCAGCGCGTGGGCGAGGTGCACCTGGTCGGCGTCGAAACGCTCCACGGGCGTGTCGAACAGCTCCTCCGTGCGGTGCCGGACCGTGATCCCGCGCAGGCCGGCCTCCCGGAGGAGTTCGGCGACCCGGGCGGGCGGAGTGAGGTCGAACAGCGCGTCGGCCGCCGTCCCGTCGCTCAGGCAGGTGCTGAGGTAGAGCAGGTCGTCGATCGCGATCCGGGCGGGGTGCCGGAAGCGGCTGAGCCCGGTCGGGCCCGGCGTGGTGACGCCCCCGGGCGCCACGTCCAGCAGGGTCGCGCCGTCCAGCTCGCCGCGCCGGATGCGTTCGAGCGTGGCGAGCGCGAGCGGAACCTTGACCAGGGAGGCCGACGGCAGGTCCGTGTCCGGCTCGATGCCCAGCTCCTCCCCCGTGGCCAGGTCCCGTACCAGCAGGCACGCGCGCAGGCCGCCTTCGGACAGCCGGGCACGCACGTCCCGCACCAGGGCCTCGGTGTTCATGCCGCCTTCCCTCCCCCGGCGCCGGCCGGGTCGTCCGCGCCCAGACAGCGGACGACGGCCTCGCCCAGCCGCGCCTCCATGGGCAGGGGGTTGCCGTCCGCCACGACCGTGAGGGCGTAGCCCCGGCGCGGCGTCATCTCTCCGATGGGGTGCCAGGCCAGGGCGAGTTCTTCCGCCTGGGCCCGGGAGCACAGCAGCAGGTCGTCGGAGCAGAGGACTTCGGCCGCGGCGGCGGTCAGGTCCGGAGCGGCGAGAACCTGCGCGGGCCGCAGGCCGACCGCGTCGCGCAGCCGCGTCAGGGGGTCGCGGATGTGCGGTACGTCGTCCTCCGGCTGGATCCAGATACGGCGGGCCGGGCCCGGCGCACCGCGTCCGAGCCGCAGTGTCTCGACGTAGATCCGCCGCACCCCGCCGTCCCGCGCCCCGGCCAGCCCCAGCGGCACGGACCAGGGCGCCCCTTCCGCGGGTACGGCGAGGAGAGCGGCGCGCACCTGCTGGGCCTGGATGAGCTCCCTGCGGCGCGCCGGTCCGGCGGGCCGCAGGTCGAGCCGGACGCCGTGCCCCCGTGCCTCGGCGACCAGGTGCGCGAGGGCGGACGCGGAGCAGATGGCGGGGACGGCCAGTCGCCAGGGCTTGTCCTTGACGGCTTCGGCCTCCTCCACCAGCACGTCGGCCGCCTGGACGAGCTGTCTGGCGGCGGCCAGCATGTCGCGCCCGAAAGGGGTGAGCACCGCCCGCCGCGACGTGCGTTCGAACAACTGTTCGCCGAAGCGCTCCTCCAGGGCCGCGACCCGGCGGCTCGCCACCGACTGGGACATCCCCGCCGCGGCCGCCCCGTCGGTGAAGCCGCCGTACTCGCTGACGCTGACGAACGCCCGACATGCTCCGACCAGATCCACACCCCGAGCCTATGCGGTTTCGGCATGGAAACGCGCATGAGCGTATTGGACCGCATGACCGGCGGGGACGAAAGTGGCGTCGGCAGGCATGATCACAAACCGGGATGGAGTCATGCGGCCCCGTCCCCGATGCGCTCCGCTCCGGAGCGCCAGGAGGTATCGCCCATGCATCACCCCCGCGTCAGGACCGCCGTCACCGGTCTGGTCGCCGCGCTGTCCCTCGCCCCGCTGGCGGCCTGCGGGCAGAGCGACTCCACCGCGCCGCCCTCCTCCGCCAAGCCCGCCGCGAGCACGACGGCCTCCGCTGCCGCCGCGCGGCCGTACACCGGCGACTTCAAGGAGTTGGAGCGGAAGTTCGACGCGCGGCTCGGCGTCTACGCGATCGACACCGGCACCGGACGCGAGGTGACCCACAACGACCGGGGGCGCTTCGCCTACAACTCCACCTTCAAGGCGCTCCAGGCCGCGGTCGTGCTCTCCACCTACTCCCTGGACGGCATGGACAAGCGGGTGACCTACACCCGCGAGGACCTGGTCGCCCACTCCCCGGTGACCGAGAAGCACGTGGACACCGGCATGACGCTGAAGGAGCTGTGCGACGCCTCCGTGCGCTACAGCGACAACACCGCGGCCAACCTCCTCTTCGACCACGTCGGCGGGCCCAAGGGCCTGGACGCCTCGCTGGAGAAGCTCGGCGACGACGTCACACGGATGGACCGGGAGGAGCCGGAGCTGAGCCGCTGGGTCCCCGGCGAGAAGAGGGACACCTCCACGCCCCGGGCGCTGGCCGGGGATCTGCGCGCGTTCGTCCTGGGCAAGGCCCTGCGCGCACCCGAGCGGGCGCAGCTGACGACGTGGCTGCGGACCAACACCACCGGGGACGCGGTGATCAGGGCGGGTGTGCCGAAGAACTGGGTCGTGGGCGACAAGACCGGGACCGGCAGCTACTACGGGGCCCGCAACGACATCGCCGTGGTGTGGCCCCCGGACTCCGCGCCCATCGTGATCGCCATCCTGTCGCACCGCGGTACGAAGGACGCGGAGCCGGACGACCGGCTGATCGCCGAAGCAGCCTCCGTGGTCGTCGACTCGCTGTCCTAGTGGTTCACCCGCCGCGGTTCACCCGGCGGCCGCGGCCGGTGCCTTCTCGGTGTCGCGCTCGTCCCAGCGGACCGTACGGTCGCACCAGCGCTCCAGCAGCACCCGGTCGTGGCCGACGGCCAGCAGGGCCGCCCCGGACTCGGCGCGGTAGCGCTCGACGACGGCGACCAGGGCGGCCGTGGTGGAGGCGTCGAGCATCGCGGTCATCTCGTCGCAGATCAGCAACCGGGGCCGCAGCACCAGGGCCCGGGCGAGGCAGGCCCGCTGGAGCTGGCCGTCGCTCACCGCGTGCGGCCGGCGCTCCAGCAGCTCGTCGGAGAGACCGACCAGCGGGGCCAGTTCCGCCACCCGCTCGGGGACGTCCCGGCGGCGGCCGGTGGACCGCAGCGGCTGGGCGATCAGTTCGCGCAGGCTGAGGCGGGGGTCGGCGGAGAGCCGGGGCTGCTGGAAGACGACGCCGACGGCGGTGCGCTGCTCGCGCGGGGCCCGGTGCCGCCAGCCGCGTATCACCGTGCCGTCGAGGGTCATGGTTCCGGCGTCCGGGCGGTGCAGGAGGGCGGCGACCTTGGCCAGGGTGGACTTGCCGCAGCCGCTGGGGCCCAGCAGCCCGACCGCCTCGCCCGCACCGACGTGCAGGGACACGTCGCGGACGACGGGTTCGTGGCGGTCGTAGCCGGCGGTGATCCGGGTCAGCTCAAGCATCGGCGGGCTCCTTCGTCGGGGAGGGTGCCCGTCCGGTCGGCCCGTGGTGGCAGGCCAGGCCCGCCGTGAAGGCCGGGCGTTCGCCGGTGCAGCGGGCGTCGGCGTAGGCGCAGCGGTCGGCGAAGGCGCAGCCGTCGGGCAGGGCCCCCAGTTCCGGCGGTATCCCGGGGATCGGGGTGAACTCCCGCTCGGGCAGGGCGTCCAGCAGGCCCTTGGCGTACGGGTGGCGGGGGCCGGGTGCGCCGAAGAAGGTCTCCGCGTCCGCGATCTCGACGATCCGGCCCGCGTACATGACGGCGACCCGGTCGGCGATGCGTTCGGCGGCGGCCAGGTCGTGGGTGATGATCAGCAGGGCCCGGCCCTCGTCGGTGTGGCGGCGCAGTTCGTCCACGGTCCGCTCGACGAGGTCCCGGTCGAGTCCGGTGGTCGGTTCGTCGGCGAGCAGCAGCGGGGCGTCGCCGATCAACGCCAGGGCGGTCGCGGCGCGCTGGGCGAGGCCGCCGGAGAGCTCGTGCGGGTAGCGGTCGAGGTGGCCTTCGGGGAACGAGGCCCGGGCGGCGGCCGCCACGCCGGCCTTCGGCAGCTCGCCGCCCCGCGCTCCGGTCAGCTCGCGCAGGCTCTCCTCCAGCTGGGCCCGGACGGTGCGCACGGGGGTCAGGTGGGCGGCGGGGCTCTGCGGTACGAGGCCGATGCGCCGGCCCCGTACGGTGCGGGCGAGGGTGCGTTCGCCGGCGGTGAGCAGGTCCGTGTCCCCGGCGAGCAGCGCGCTGCCGGTGGTCCGGGCGTTGGCGGGCAGCAGGCCGAGCAGGGCGGAAGCCAGGACGGACTTGCCGCAGCCGCTCTCGCCGACCAGGGCGAGGCACTCCCCCGGCGCGACGGAGAAGCGGGCGTCGGTGACGGCGGCGATGTCCCGGCCGCCGCGCATGCGGAAGCGGACGGAGAGGTCCCGGACGTCCAGGACAGGGGGCTCGGCGGTCACAGCATCAGCTCCGATTTCCGGCGCGGGTTGATCCGGTCGCGCCAGGCTCCGGCGAGTCCCGCGAGCGCGAGGGTCGGGATGATCAGGAAGAGGCCGGGGAAGAGGGTGGGCCACCAGTCGCCCGCGAGCAGCGAACCGCGCGCGGACTGGACGAGGTTGCCGAGGCTCGCCTGGTGGGCCGGGAGGCCGAGCCCGAGGAAGGACAGCGCTGACTCGTGCCACATGGCGTGCGGCACCATCAGCACCGCCGCCAGGCCCGCCTGCGGCAGCACGCCGGGCAGCAGATGACGGACGATCACCCGGGTGCGGGAGGCGCCACCGGAGACGGCCGCGTCGATGAAGGGGCGCGAGCGCAGCGAGAGCACTTCGGAGCGGACGATCCGGGCGGTGGAGATCCAGTGCGTCAGGGCGACCGAGACGATCACCGGCCAGACGCCGGGCCGGAACATCGCGACGATGAAGATGCCGAGCAGCAGGTGCGGGATGGAGGACAGGGCGTCCACGACGCGCATCACGACCCGGTCCGTCCAGCCGCCGAACGCCCCGGCGAGCGCGCCGATCGCGGTGCCGATGACGGTGGCGGTGAGGGCGGCGACCAGGCCGACGAGCAGGGATACGCGCAGCCCGTAGACGCAGCGCAGCAGGAGGTCGCGGCCGACGTCGTCGGTGCCGAACGGGTGGGCGAGGGATGGCGGATCGAGCTTGTTCGCCAGGTCGACGGCCTGCTGGTCGAGCTGGGCCAGCGGCGGGACGACGAGGACGGCGAGCGCGACGGCAGTGACGATCACCGCCGAGGTGACGACCCGGACGCGGCGGGTGGCGCGCCCGGGCTGGGCGAGTGCGGTCTCAGCCATCGAAGGCCACCCGGGGGTCGGCGAGTCCGTAGAGGAGGTCGGAGAGCAGGTTGCCGAGCAGGACGGCGGCCGTGGCGAGCACCGTGAGCGCGGCGAGCAGGGAGAAGTCCACCGAGGTGGCGGCCTGGACGGTGGCGGCGGCGATGCCGGGCCAGCTGAAGACCGTCTCGACGAGCAGCGCGCCGGTGATGAGTTCGGGGACGCGGGAGCCGATCAGGGTGAGCATCGGCAGCATCCCGGAGCGCAGGGCGTGGCCGAGGAGCACGGTGCGTTCGCTCAGTCCCCGGGCGCGGGCGCCGCGGACCGGGTCCTCGGCCAGCGCGTCGGCGACCCCTTGGCGTACGTACAGGAAGAACCACGGCAGCTGGGAGATGCCGAGGACCGCCGCGGGCAGCACCAGGTGGGAGGCGACCTGGCCGAAGGTGACGACGTCGCTGGCGGCGTCGGTGAGCCCGCCGGCCGGCAGGACGTCGAGCTTCAGGGCGAAGAACCAGATGGCGAGCAGCCCGAGCCAGAAGGCGGGGGCGGCTTCCAGGGTGTACGCGACGGAGCTGACGCAGCGGTCGAGCCAGCCGCCGGGCCTGCGGGCGGCCAGGACGCCGAGTCCGGTGCCGAGGAGGATCGCGACGAGGAAGGCGGTGGCGGCGAGCAGGACGGACCAGCCCATGCGTTCGGCGATGACGTCCGCGACGGGCTGGCGCATCACGCTGGAGTCGCCGAAGTCGCCTTGGACGGCGGAGGTCAGCCAGTCCCACCAGCGGGCCACCAGCGGCTGGTCGACGCCGAGGTTGGCCCGCAGCTGGTCGAGGTTCTCCTGCGATGCGGTGAGCCCGGCGGTGCCCGCATAGGCCTTGACCGGGTCGAAGGGGGACGCGGCGGCGACGGCGAAGACGCCGAAGGTGACGACGCCGAGAACGGGGACGGCGAACAGGGCCCGCCGTCCCGCCATCCGCGCCATCGGCCCCCAGGGGAGGCGGCGGCTCACTGCTTCGCGTCCCCGGTGTTCCCGGTGGACCACTTCTCGACGTTCCACCAGGGGCCGGAGGCCAGCCCGTGGTCGTGCGGCTCGACCTGGGTGGTGAGGGCGCCGAAGCGGTCGTCGACGACGTAGAGGTGGTCGATGTGGGTGAGGAAGGTGTAGCCCGGGTTCTTCACAAGCTCGCGCTGGACGGTGTCGTACGCCTTCTTCCGCTCGGCCTTGTCCCCGCTCTTGCGGCCGGCCTCGATCGCCGCGTCGACGGCCTTGTTGTCGTACCAGGCCATGTTGTTGAAGCCGTCGCCGGCGAGGGAGGACTTGAGCAGGGTGTACTGGTCGAAGTCGGGGTCGGCCGGGGAGCCGCCGCCCGCGAGCACCGCGTCATGCTTCATACGGGGCTCGATGACCTCCCAGGTCCCGGCCTCGGTGCGGATGTCGATGCCCGCCTTCTTGGCGTCGGAGGCGTAGGCGAGGGCGTGCTCCTGGCGGAGCTTGTCACCGCTGAGGTACCAGAGGGGGAAGGTGGCGCGCACCCCGTCCTTGACGCGGACGCCGTCCTTGCCGGGCTTCCATCCGGCCTCGTCCAGGATCTTCTTCGCCGCGGCGAGGTCGTGCGTGCGCTCGGTGCCCTTGGTGAACCACTCGCTGTCGGTGGGGACCGGGCCGTAGGCGGGCTTGCCGCTGCCGTTGAGGATGGCGTCGACCATCGCCTGCCGGTCGACCGCCACATCGAGGGCGCGGCGCACGGCGGTGTCGCCCGCGACCTTGTTGTTGGTGGGCAACGTCACCGTGCGGTAGTCGTAGCTGTTCGCCGCGTAGGTCTTCTTGGCCTTGTCGTCGGCGAAGCCCTTGGCGAGGTTGGGCGGCAGGATCGCGCCGTCGAGGTCGCCGGAGCGCAGCCGGGTGGCGCGCACGTCGTCGTCCTTGATGATCGCCATGGTGAACTTCTTCACCTCGGGTGCGCCGCCCCAGTAGTCGGGGTTGGCGGTGAAGCTGAGCTTCTCGCCCTTGGACCACTTGGTCAGGACGTAGGGACCGGTACCGACCGGCTCGGTGGTGAAGGCCCCGGTGTTGACGTCCTGCCGGCCCGCGATGTGCTCGGGGGCGATGGGCAGGACGGTGCGCTGGGCGAACGGCGCGTAGGGGTACTTGAGCGTGAAGACGACCGTGTCCTCGCCCTGCGCCGTGACGTCCTTGACGGCGTCCAACTCGGTGCGGGAGGGGTTGTTGGTCTTCTCGTCGAGGATGGTGCGGTAGGTGAAGACGACGTCCTTGGCGCCGAACGCCTTGCCGTCGCTGAACTTCACGCCCTGGCGCAGCTTGTACGTGTACGTCAGGCCGTCGGCGCTGACCTCGGGGAGCTGGGCGGCGAGGGCGGGGCGGAGCTTCATGTCCACGTCCAGGGCGAGCAGCCCGTCGAAGATCTTGGAGTTGCCGTCCTTGCCGTAGCCGAGCAGCGGGCTCAGGCTGTCGGGCTCGTAGGCGATGCCGACGACGGCCGAGGTGGAGCCGGACCCGGATCCGCTCTTGGCGCTGTCCGGGTTCGAGCAGGCCGCCGCGGTCAGGGACAGGGCGGTCGCCAGTGTGGCGGCGACCGCCACCCGTATCGATCGGGCCGTCATACTCTGCACATCCCTATTCAAGATCGACTGTAATTGCGAGCACTACGCAATTAAACAGCACGCTCCGTCGCCGCACTTCTTCGGCCTGTGATGGCGGCGACGGCCCTGGCCGGGGTCACCCCTTGACGGCACCCGCGGTGAGGCCCTGCACGATGTGGCGACTGGCGAAGGCGAACAGCACCATGGTCGGGAGGATCGTCAGGACGGCGGCCGCGGACATCGAGCCCCAGTCGATGTTGAAGCTGGAGATGAACCCGTTGAGAGCCGTCGGCACGGTCTTGTTGTCGTCGCTGTTCATCAGCGTGACCGACAGGAAGAGCTCGTTCCAGCAGTTGACGAAGTTGAAGATGAAGGCTGCCACGATGCCCGGCTTCATCACGGGCAGCAGCACCCGGAACAGTGCGCCGAGCCGTGAGCAGCCGTCGATCATGGCCGCCTCCTCGAGGGTGTCCGGGATGTTCGCGAAGAATCCGCGGAGCATGACCGTGCAGAACGGGATGCAGACCGCGATGTAGACGAGGACGAGTCCGAGCCGGTTGTCGACGAGCCGCAGGTCGGTCATCAGCAGGTACAGCGGCCCCAGCGCGATGAAGCTGGGGATCATCTGGGTGACCAGGGCGGCCATCAGCAGTGCGGTCTTGGTCCGGAACTCGAACCGGGCCAGTACGTAGGCCGAGAGCATCGAGATCACGGTCGCCACGGTCCCGGCCACCGCCGACACGATCAGGCTGTTGAGGAGATAGGTGCCGAACCGGGACGCGCCGAACAGGCCGGAGTAGTTCTCGAGGGAGAAGTCCTCGGGCCAGTACGCGAGGGGGAAGGTGAAGATGTCGCCGGCGGGCTTGAAGGACGTGATGGTGATCCAGTACAGCGGGAAGATCGTGAAGATCAGCCAGAGCGTGAGGAAGCCGATCCTCGCGGCCTTGCCGGCCCGGGACTCGCGGGTGTTCACCGCCGCACCCCCTTCTCTTCGGTGGCCGTGAGGTAGAAGACGGAGAAGAGCAGGAGCCCGGCGACGATCAGCAGCCCGAGGGCGGACGCCCTGCCGTAGTCGCCCTGCTGCATGATCGTGATCATCCAGGTGGTGACGATGTGCGTCTCGTTGTTCGGACCGCCGCCCGTGGTGCCGAAGATGATGTCCGGGAAGTTGAAGATCCAGATCACCCGCAGCAGCACCGTGAGGGCCAGCGTCGCCCGGATGTAGGGGATGGTGATCCGAAAGAGGGTGCGCACCTTCCCGGCGCCGTCGAGCGCGGCGGCTTCGTAGATCTCGTCGGGGATCGACTGCAGCGCCGCGAGGATCATGATCGCGAAGAAGGTCACCCCGTACCAGATGTTGGCGACGATGATCGCGACCATGGCCGTCTTGGGGTCGGCCAGCCAGGCCACCGGTTCGTCGATCAGCGACGCCTTCATCAGCAGATCGTTGACGACGCCGAACTCACTGTTGAACATCCAGCGGAACAGGATCCCGATCAGGAAGCCGGAGATCGCCCAGGGGAAGAAGATCAGCGCCTGGTAGAGACCGCGGAAGCGGAAGCGCCGTCGTAGCCACAGGGCCAGCGCGAAACCGATGACCAGCTGGGGCACGATCGAGGCGACCACCCAGAGGGCGGTGTTGCTCAGTACGGTGCCCCACAGCGGGTCGCCGAAGATGGCCTTGAAGTTGCCGAATCCGACGAAGGACGTGTCGGTCAGGTCGGAGAGGTTCCAGTGGCGGAAGGCCATCTGGCTTCCGGCGATCATCGGGTAGTAGGTGAAGAACGCCACGAAGAGAGCCGCCGGCGTCATGAACGCCGCGATGGTCAGGCCTCGGCGCGTCGTGAACTCCCGCTTGCGCCGCCCGCCTTCCGCCGGCTGCGCCCGGCGCGGGCCCCCGGAGCGTCGCCGGACCTTCTCCGGGGGCGGTGGAGCCGTACCTGCGCGCATGTCAGCTCTTCTCGCTCTTCCGCTTGGCGGTCCAGTACGCGTCCCAGTCGGCGAGGAGCTGTTCCTGCGTCATCTTGCCGAGGAGGACGCGCTGGACGTCCGCGTCGGCCTTCTGCGTCCACTCGGTGAACCACGGCACGTCCCGGGGCTGGGTGGCGGTGAGATACCGGTCCGGGTTCTCGTTCATCGTGACGTAGCTGGCCCAGGGGCCGGTCTTGTAGAAGGAGTCCTCGGCCGCCTCCTTCAGGATCGGGACGAGGCTGTTCTCCTGGGCGAACGTGGTCGACGCTTCGCCCTCCGACAGGAACTCGACCAGCTTCACGGCCTCCGCCGTGTGCTTGCTCCCCTTGGCCACGCCCCACCCCGCGGTGGCCAGCGGCTGTACGGCCTTTCCGCCCGGGCCGGCGAGGAGCGGAGCGGTGGTCCACTGTTCCTCCGTGATCGCCTTGGACTTCCGCAGGGTGGCGATCACCTCGGGGTCCTGGAGGAGGAACGCCGTGGATCCGTTGGAGAAGCCCTCGACCATCTCGGGATAGCCCCAGGCCACGGAGGACGGGGGTGCGGCCTTCTTGAAGATCTCGATGTACGTCTTGAGCGCCTCGGCCGCTTCCGGCGCGGAGAAGATCGTGCTGCCGTCGGTCAGCCGGTAGCCGTCGGCGGGGTCGATGCGGTCGGCGACGTACGCCTCGATGACCGCGGTGACGTTGCTGACGGCGTTGGGCCCGCCCCGGAAGGCGTAGCCGTAGCGCCGCTTGGCCTTGTCCTGGACGGCGCTCGCCTGCTGGAGGAGTTCGTCCCAGGTGCCGGGCGGCTTGTCGTACCCGGCCTCGGCTATGAGGTCCTTCCGGTAGAAGAGGCTGAGCCCGTAGAAGCCGTACGGCACGAAGTACGTGCGGCCCTCTTCGTCCTTGGCGGCCTCGGCGGCGTTCTCGGTGAGCTGCTGCCAGCCGGACCAGCCCTTGAGGTCCGGACCCATGTCGTGGAGCCACTTGTTGTTCGACCAGGGGCCGACCGTGATGTCCCTGACCTCCACGGTGTCGACCCCGCTGCCGGACTGGAGCATCTGCTGAATCTTCTGGTCCGCCTGCGCGGTCGGCGGCGACACCAGGTTCACCTTGATCGTGGGGTTCTGCTTCTCGAAGTCGCCGATGAGCTGCTGCAGCAGTTCCGTGCGCGCGGGGTTGGTCAGGCTCTCGACCATGTTCAGGGTGACCGTTCCGTCGCCGGATCCGCCGCCCATGGCGGAGCAGCCGGTCGCCGTCAGTCCGAGGGCCAGGCCCAGAGCGACGACCGTGTTCCTGCGTTTCATCGAAGTCCTCCGTGGGTTTCGTTGCGGGACCAAGCGCCGAGTGCGGGGACGCAGTGTTCGGCGAAGTACTCGAAGTCGGCGGCCGTGTTGTACACGTGCGTCGACAGACGCAGGTAGCCGACGCCGCCGAAGCTGGTGAACGCGGCCGCCACGCCCAGCTCCCTCGCCACCCGGTCGCGGAGCGCGTCGGCCTCGGGATGGGTGGCGGCGAGCGGGGCGGGAAGGCGTACGAGTCGCAGGGCGCCGACCGGCATGCCGACGTCGACGCGGCAGTCCTCGCCGGTGAGTTCGCAGAACGCCTCGGCCACGATCCGCTCCGCGTAGTCCGCCAGCTCCTCCATGTAGGTGCGGGCGGTCTCCCATCCCCAGGTGTCGCCCACGAAGTCGAGCGCGGTGGAGGCCGCCAGATAGCTGGTGGCGTCCACGGTGCCCTGGATGTCGAACCGTTCGGGGAAGGGGTCGCGGGCGCCCCAGGAGTCGATGAGGGGGAAGAGGCTGTCGCGCAGGGAGGTACGCGCGACCAGCGCTGCCGTGCCTCGCGGGGCGCAGCCGAACTTGTGCAGGTTGCCGACCCAGATGTCGCAGTCGACTCCGGCGAGGGGGTCGGCCGCGAGCCCGGGCACATGGGCTCCGTCCACGAGGACGGGGACACCCCGGCGGCGCGCTTCGGCGGCGATGCGCCCGACGGGCATCCAGCGGGCTGTCGCCGAGGTGATGTGGTCGATCACGACGAGGCCGGTCGCCTCGCCGATCGCGGCGGTCACGCACGCGTACGCGGTGTCCTCGTCGGCGTCGAGCGGGACGTGGGCCGTACGCACGGTGCCGCCCCATCGCCGGGCGAGGCGTTCCGCCCCCATGGTGACCGCGCCGTAGCCGTGATCGGTGACCAGCACTTCCCCGCCGGGACATGCCGGAAGGCTGTTGTAGGCGACGCTCGCGCCGGCGCTGGCGTTGGGGACGAGGGCGAGGTCGTCGACCGCGACTCCGAGGAAGCCGGCCAGCGTGCTCCGCGCGGCCGCGATCTTCCCCGGCAGAGCGGGAAACCACTGCACGGGTGACGCCTCCATCAGTCGGCGCTGACGGTCCTGCTCCCGCTGGGCCACGAGCGGCACGGCACCGAACGATCCGTGGTTCAGGTGCTTGACCGCCGGATCGAGGGACCAGGCGGCGGCGGCCGGGCGGCCGTCGGGAAGGGCCAGTGGCGGGGGTGCGGGGACGAGGTCGATGGTGGGCACAGAACTCCCAGAAACGGCAGGACATCAGACATGGACGAGAAGAGGTGTGATGACTTGGCCGGAATACTGCCCTCCCCCCGCTCGATGGGCAAGAGTTCGACGTAAGTTATCCAATGACTTGTGATTACGTTGCGATGACATACGACGACTCGCCTAAACTGACGCCCTGCTCGGCATGACACCGGGCCGATACGGAGAGAGGCCCCGATGTCCGCAGTCGACAAGGCGTTCCACGGCCTGCGCCGGATGATCTCCAGTGGCCGCCTCGCGGCCGGCCAGCGGTTCCCACCGGAAGCGGACCTCTGCGAGGAGCTCGGGGTCTCCCGGGGATCGCTGCGGGAGGCGGTGCGGATGCTGGCGGCGCTGGGGGCGGCCGAGGCGCGGCACGGATCGGGGACGTACGTCTCGGCGCTGCGGCCGGAGGATCTGCTCGGGCGGCTGTCCCTGACCGTCGAACTACTGCCCCTGGACGGCTTGTTGGAGCTCTTCGAGATCCGGCGGGTACTGGAGTCGCACGTGATGGCCCAGGCCGCCGCCCGGATCACCCCGGAGGAGCTGGCGACCCTCCAGGGCTGGCTGGAGACGATCGAGGCCAGTGAGGACCCGGCGGAGTTCGCCGACTACGACCACCGGTTCCACGCGGAGATCGCCCGCATCGGCGGCAGCCCCTCCATGGAGGCGCTGCTCACGGTCTTCCGGTCCCGGTCCCGGCACTACCGCGTGTTCGCACTGCCGGAGGGCCCGGAGTTCAAGCGCGCGGGCGACGAGGACCATCGGGCGATCGTCGCCGCCCTGGCGAACCGCGATCCGGCCGCAGCGGCGAGCGCGGCGGCCGCGCACATCGCCCGCAGTGAACGCTGGCTGAGCGCCACCCGCCCTCCGGTGACCGAGGACGCGGCAAAGGACCCCGCCTGAGGGGACGCGGACGGCCCCGGAGGCCCACCGCGACAAGTGCGGCGGGCTTCCGGGGCCGGAGGATGATCCGAGCGGAGGCGCTACGGTGCCGGCAGCTCCGCCAGCTCCGCGACGGCCTGGCGGTGACTGCCCGCCGAGCCGTACGCCAGAGAGTCCGCCTTGGCGCGCTTGAGGTACAGGTGCGCGGGGTGCTCCCAGGTCATGCCGATCCCGCCGTGCAGCTGGACGCACTCCTCGGCGGCGTGCACGGCGACGCCCGAGCAATACGCCTGGGCCACCGCGACGGCGAGCGGGGCGTCGGGGCTACCGGTGGCCAGCGCGTCGGCGGCGTTGCGGGCGGCGGCGCGGGCAGAGACGACCTCCAGCCAGAGCTGTGCCATCCGGTGCTTGAGCGCCTGGAACGATCCGACCGGCCGGTTGAACTGGTGGCGTTCGCGGGTGTGGCGGACGGTCTCGGTCAGACACCATTCGGCGATCCCGAGCTGTTCGGAGGCGAGCAGTCCGGCCCCGGCGAGCAGTCCGCGCCGTACGGCGGTGGCGCCGGCGTCCGCGTCGGCCAGCAGGGTCCCGGTCGCCCCGGTCAGGGTGACGGCGGCGAGCGGGCGGGTCAGGTCGAGCGGGACGAGCGATTCCACGGCGACCCCGGGGCCCGAGGTCTCGACCGCGTAAAGCCCTTCGGCGGTCGGCACCAGCAGGACGTCGGCGGCCGCCGCGTCGGCGATGCCCCGGACCGTTCCGTCGAGCGCGGCGAGGACCGGCCCCGCGCCGGCGGGCGGGGTCGCGAAGGGTACGGCGAGCACGGCCGTACGGGCGCCCGAGGCCAGTTCGCCGAGAAGGGCTGCGGCCGGTCCGTCCACGGCGGCCGACGCCAGCAGGGTCTCGGTGGCCACGACGGAGCTGGTCAGATAGGGGGCGGGGGCGACGCTGCGGCCCAGCTCCTCCACGACCACGGCGGCCTCGCGGTGGGACGCGCCCTGACCGCCGAGCTTCTCGGGGACGAGGAGTCCGGCCGCGCCGATGTCGGCGGCCAGCGAGGACCACAGCCGCGGGTCGTACGGCGTGTCGGACTCGGTGGCGGCGATCACCGTCGGCGCGGCGGCCCGGTCGGCGAGGAGGGCGCGCACGGCCAAGCGGAGGTCCTCCTCGTCCTGCGAGTAGAGCAGGTCGGGGGTGGCGGCGGGGGTGGGCACGGTCATCGGCTCAGGTCCTTCCAGGCGACGTCCTTGTCGTTGCGGGGCTCGGCGGGCAGCCCGAGGACGCGTTCGGCCACGATGTTCAGCAGGACCTCGCTGGTGCCGCCCTCGATGGAGTTGCCCTTGGAGCGCAGATAGCGGTAGCCGGCGTCCCGTCCGGTGAAGTCGACCAGCTCCGGGCGGACCATGGTCCATTCGCTGTACAACAGGCCCTCGTCGCCGAGGAGTTCGACCTCCAGGCCGCTGATCTCCTGGTTGAGGCGGGCGAAGGCGAGCTTCATGCCCGAGCCCTCGGGTCCGGGCTGTCCGGCGACGAGTTGCTGGCGCAGCCGCTCGCCGGTGAGCCGGGCGACCTCGGCCTCGACCCAGAGGGTCAGCAGGCGCTGGTGGGTGTCGGGGGTGCGCAGCTCGGGGCGTTCGCGCCAGGTCTTCGCGACCGGGCCGATCATGCCGCCCTCGCGGGGGATGCGGGAGCCGCCGATGGAGACGCGCTCGTTCATCAGGGTGGTCTGGGCGACCTTCCACCCCTCGCCGACGGGTCCGAGCCGGTGGCTGTCGGGGATGCGTACGCCGGTGAGGAAGACCTCGTTGAACTCGGCCTCGCCGGTGATCTGGCGCAGCGGCCGGACCTCGACGCCGGGGTCGGTCATGTCGCAGATGAAGTAGCTGATGCCCCGGTGCTTGGGCAGGTCCGGGTCGGTGCGGGCGATGAGGATGGCCCAGCGGGCCAGATGGGCGCTGGACGTCCAGACCTTCTGGCCGTCGACGATCCAGTCGCCGGTCTCGTCCCTCACGGCCCGGGTGGCCAGGGCCGCCAGGTCGGACCCGGCGCCCGGCTCGCTGAACAGCTGGCACCAGACCTCCTCGCCGACCCAGAGCGGGCGCAGGAAGCGGCGCTTCTGCTCGTCGGTCCCGAAGCCGAGGATGGTGGGCGCGGCCATGCCGAGGCCGATGCCGATGCGGCGCGGGTCGTTGTCCGGCGCGTCGGCGGCGGCGAGTTCGGCGTCGGCGACCTGCTGGAGGGAGCGGGGCGCGTCGAGCCCGCCGAGGCCCACCGGGTGGTGGACCCAGGCGAGTCCGGCGTCGAAGCGGGCCTTCAGGAAGTCGGTGCGGCCGGTGGTGGCGGGCGGGTGCGAGGCGAGCAGCTCGCGGGTGCGGCGGCGGACCTCGGCGGCGTCGACTGCGGGGCTCATCGGGCGCCTCCGGGCAGGACGACGATGCGGCCGGTGCTGGTGCCGTCGGCGACGCGCTGGACGGCGTCGGCCGCTCGGGCCATCGCGACGCGCTCACTGACCAGGGGTTTGACGATGCCCTGCTCGGCGAGTTTGGTCAGCTCGTCGTGGCAGGCGCGGACGGCGGCCGGGTCCTTGGTGTTGTACAGGCCCCAGTGCAGTCCGACGACGGAGTAGTTCTTCACCAAGGCGTGGTTGAGGCCCGGGGTGGGGATGACGCCGCTGGCGAAGCCGACGACGAGGATGCGCCCCTCGAAGGCGACGCACTTGGCGGACTTGGCGTACGCGTCGCCGCCGACCGGGTCGTAGACGACGTCCGCGCCGCGCCCGCCGGTGGCCTCCTTCACGGCGGCGACGATGTCCTCGCTCCGCCGGTCGATGACCAGGTCGCAGCCGAGCTCGCGGGCGACGGCCGCCTTGTCGGGGCCGCCGACGACGCCGATGACCTTCGCACCCGCGGCTTTGCCGAGCTGGACGGCGGCGCTGCCGACGCCGCCGGCCGCCGCGTGGACGAGGAGGGTCTCGCCGGGCTGGAGGTGGGCGCGGCGGTGCAGGCCGAACCAGCCGGTCTGGTAGCCGATGTGCAGGGCGGCCGCTTCGGCGTCGTCCAGGGCGTCGGGGGCGGGCAGCAGGGCCGCCTCGTCCGCGACCACGTACTCCGCGAAGCCGCCGTGGGGCAGGGCGGGGGTGGCGAGGACCCGCCGCCCGTCCTCGGTGGTGCCGCACACCTCGACGCCCGGGGTGAACGGTAGCGGCGGCCGCACCTGGTACTGGCCCCGGCAGAGCAGGGCGTCGGGGAAGTTGACGTTCGCCGCGCGGACCTCGACGAGCACCTGCCCGTCGCCGGGCGTGGGCCGGCCCGTCTCCTCCAGCCGCATCACCTCGCCCGGCTCGCCGTTCCGGTGTACTCGCCATGCCTGCATGAGGGGCCTCCACAACACTGTCGGCTTCAACCGCCGAAGCGGTCGGCATTACCACTGCTGCGCCGCATACTAAGCGGTCGCTTGCCGATCTGGGAACACCCCGTCCGCGGCCTCGGAAGGCTTCTGGCCTCAGCCGCGCTTGGGCTTCGCCCGTACGTGCATGCGCTCGCCCTGCGGGCCGAAGAGGCTGAGGAACTCCACCCTCTCGTCCTCGGCCGGGCCGAACCAGTGCGGCAGCCGGGTGTCGAACTCGGCCGCCTCCCCGGGCTCCAGCACCAGATCGTGTTCGGCCAGGAGCAGCCGCAGTTTCCCGGAGAGCACGAACAGCCACTCGTACCCCTCGTGCGTGCGCTGCTCCGGCGGGCCGCCGCTGCCCGGCTCCTGGATCAGCTTGTACGCCTGGAGGCCGCCCGGCCGGGCGGTCAGCGGCAGCATGGTCCGGCCGTGCTGCACGATCGGCTTGGCCCGCACCCGGGGGTCGCCGACCGGTGCGGCGCCCACGAGGTCGTCGAGCGGCACCTCGTGGGCGCGGGCGATCGGCAGCATCAGTTCGAGGCTGGGGCGGCGGCCGCCGGACTCCAGCCGGGAGAGCGTGGAGACGGAGATGCCGGTGGCGGCCGAGAGGGCGGCGAGGGTGACCCCGCGGTCCTTGCGCAGTCGGCGCAGCCGGGGGCCGACGCCGGAGAGGACGGACTCCAGTTCCGGATCGTCCCGGTCGTGTTCCTTCATCCACACATTGCAGAATCGGCAAGCCGCATTGTCAACCGGACAAACCCTCGGCCGTGAACGGGTCTACTGCGCGAAGACCTCGAAGGTGACCGCGGGCCGGCCGCCGAACTGCTCGGCGGCAGCCTCGACCATGCCCGTGAGGAAGGTCCGGCAGTACCGCTCCGGGTCCTCCTGGGTCAGCGCCTCGATGTACGTACGGTGCTCCAGCAGGGACCGGACCGAGCGTTCGAGGCCGGCCGTCGCGTCGACCGCGTGGGTGGGCCGGTCGCTGCCCGCCACGGCGGTCCAGCGCACCCCGCCCCACGGCTCAAGTCCCTGCTCGCCGAGTTCCGGGAAGATCCAGCGGTTGCCCGCGTCGGCGACGGCGTCCAGGGTGGCGCGCCCGACCGCACGGTGGTCGGGGGTGTTCCAGGCGACACCGCCCCAGGTGTCCCGGTGGTTGAGGGTGACGACCAGTTGGGGGCGGTGACGGCGGATGGCCGCGGCGATGTCGCGGCGCAGCCCGGTGCCGTACTCGATGACGCCGTCGCGGTGGTCCAGGAATTCCACCGTGCGTACGCCGACGACGGCGGCGCTCGCCCGCTGCTCCCGCTCGCGCACCGGTGCGCACTCCTCGGGCGGCAGGGTGTCGATCCCGGCCTCGCCGCGGCTGGCGAGGAGGTAGACGACCTCGCGCCCGCCGTCGGTCCACTCGGCCACGGCTGCGGCCGCCCCGTACTCCAGGTCGTCGGGGTGGGCGACCACGGCCAGGGCGCGCTGCCAGTCGCCGGGCATGGGCTCGAGTCGCTGCGGCGTCATACGGGCAGGCTACCTCCGGCTCCGGCGGCAGGCGTGCGACGCTGGAGTCCGGCCGAACGAAAGGACCCGCCCCGTGCCCAGCCCCGCTTCCCTC